>JBAWFG010000477.1:0-9433 GCA_049591655.1 Solirubrobacteraceae bacterium | reverse complement strand
TCGGGGAGCTCGACCCCGGCGTGCCGGTCGTGCTCGACCCGGTGATGGTCTCGGAGTCCGGCGCCCAGCTGCTGGCGCCCACCGCCCGCGGCGCGCTGCTGAAGCTGCTGCTGCCCCGGGTCACGGTGCTCACGCCCAACCTGCCCGAGGCCCGGGCGCTGCTGGCCGACAGCGGGGAGGCACCACAGCCTCCGGACGCCGGGGAGACCGACGACGCCCCGGCCCTCGCCCGGGCTCTGCACGCCCTCGGCCCCGCGGTCGTTGTCGTGACCGGCGGCCACCGCCGGGAGGCGACCGACGTGTTCTTTGACGGCGCTCAGGTCGTTGAGATCCCCGGCGAGCGGTATCCCGATGGGGCCGCTCACGGGTCGGGTTGCACACACTCCTCGGTGCTGGCGGCGCGCCTGGCGTGGGGGGATTCGCCGTTGGAGGCGGCGCGGATCGCCAAGCAGCGGGCCTCGCAGGCGGTGCGGGACGGGTTGACCGGGGTCGGCGCTGGCGCGGGTCCGGTGAACATCCTCGGCGTGACATAATCCTCATCGTGCGGTTCCTGCGGATGAAGCCGGGTCACGGCGAAGTGCTGATTGCCGAGGGGGATGTCGAGCTCGCCGAGGACGAGCAGCGTCTCATCGAGGAGTTTCGCAACCAACTTGATGCCGGGCTGTGGGCCGCCGTCCCCGTCGTCGATGGGATCGGTCGTCGCCAGGCGCACATGGTCAAGACGTTCAATGACGTCCCTCGTGACGCGGACCGCGTGATCTTCTTCCCGCGCGCGGCCGGCGGCCGGTAGGCGGCCGGGCCCCCGGTGCTTCTGGCGCTCGCCGTCACCGCGCTGGTCGCGGTCGCTCTGCTGTCCGAGGAGCTGCTGCCGCGCGTCGAGGAGATGTGGTCTCGTCACCGCGCCCGCCGCGGCCCGACGCCGGCGATGCCGTATGACCCGGGACGCGAGCGGCGTGCCGAGGCCCGGGCGAGGACCCTGCTGCGCTCGTGCGTCAACGAGGAGGAATGGGCGATGTACCGCGACCTCGGATTCATCCGGGTGTGGGGCACGCAGTCCGACGGGCCCAACGACTCCGGTGAGACCGGCGGCGCCGCGTACGCCTACCTCATCTACCCCCACCGGGCGATCGTCGCCTATCTCGCCCAGACCGACCGGCTGCTCAACGAGTACTGCGTCGCGTTCCCGGACGAGACGCGCCCGTACGGCAGCGCGCGGCTGCCCGACTCCGATGACGTGCTCGCCAAATGGATGGCCCTGACCGGTGACGAGCAGCGGCTCATCGCCACCGCCAACATGCACCTCCCCGGCCGTCAGCTTGACCCGGTGCGCGTCAAGCGCGACCTGTGGCGGCTGTCGCAGTGGGAGCGGTCCCGGATGCGCGACGGGGGCACCCAGAGCCCCACGTCGGCGCCGCTGGACACCTCCGGTTGAGCCCGGACCACCCGCCCCGCAGCAAGCCGTGCAGACCGCCCGCAGCGAGCACCCGCCGCCCGGCCCCGCGCGCTCGATACAGTTGCCCCGCCGCCGATGAGCTCGTCAACCGCCTTTGACATCAAGCACCGCAGCCGCGCCCTCACCGAGGGGCCTGAGCGCGCGGCGGCCCGTGCCTACCTCAAGGGCATCGGCTACGACGACGAGGCGCTGGCCAAACCGCTGGTCGCCGTCGCCAACACGTGGGTCGAGACGATGCCGTGCAACTTCCATCTGCGCGCGCTCGCGGCCAAGGTCAAGGACGGGATCCGCGCCGCGGGCGGCACCCCAATGGAGATCAACACGATCGCCATCTCGGACGGAATCACGATGGGAACGCCCGGCATGCGGGCGTCGCTGGCCAGCCGGGAGCTGATCGCCGACTCGATCGAGCTCGTCGTCGATGCGCACGCGTTCGACGCGGTGATCGCGCTCAGCGGCTGCGACAAGACGATCCCGGGCACCGTGATGGCGCTCTGCCGCCTCGATATCCCCAGCGTCATGCTCTACGGCGGCTCGATCCTGCCGGGCCACCTGCACGGGGAGCGGGTCACTATCGGCGAGGTGTTCGAGGCGGTCGGCGCGCACGCCGCGGGTCGCATCGACGACGCCGAGCTGACCGAGATCGAGGAGGCCGCCTCACCGGGCGCCGGCGCCTGTGGCGGCCAGTTCACAGCCAACACGATGGCGATGGCCTACGAGGTCCTCGGGATCTCGCCCGCCGGGCTCAACCTCGTCCCCGCCGTCGACGAGCGCAAGCCGATCGTCGCCGAGGAGGCGGGACGGCTGGTCATGGACGTGCTCAGGCGCGGGCTGCGCCCCAGCGACTACATCACCCGCCAGAGCCTGGAGAACGCGATCGCCGCCATCGCCTGCAGTGGCGGCTCCACCAACGGGGTCCTGCACCTGCTGGCGCTCGCCACCGAGATGGGGATCGAGCTCTCGATCGACGACTTCCACGAGATCTCAGACCGGACGCCGCTGTTGTGTGACCTCAAGCCCGGCGGGCGCTTCGTGGCCCCCGATCTCGCCGCCGCGGGCGGCGTCCCGCTCGTGATGGCGCGCCTGCAGCAGGCCGGCCTGCTGCACGAGGACGCGGGCACCGTCACCGGCAAGACCGTCGGTGAGATCGCCGCCGGCGCCACCGAGCAGCCCGGCCAGGAGGTCGTGCGCCCGCTCGACCAGCCGCTCAGCCCCACCGGCGGCCTCGCCATCCTGCACGGCAACCTCGCTCCCGACGGGTGCGTCGTCAAGCTCGCCGGCTACACGCGCCGCAGCCAGACCGGCCCCGCCCGGGTGTTCGAGTGCGAAGAGGACGCCATGCAGGCGGTGCGCACCAACTCGATCAAGCCCGGTGACATCGTCGTGATCCGCAACGAGGGTCCGGCCGGGGGCCCCGGCATGCGGGAGATGCTCGCGGTGACCGCCGCGCTCGTCGGCGAGGGACTGGGGGAGGAGGTGGCGCTCATCACCGACGGGCGCTTCTCCGGAGCCACCCGCGGGCTGATGGCCGGCCACGTCGCCCCGGAGGCGATCCGCGGCGGCCCGATCGGCCTCGTGCGCGACGGCGATCAGATCACCCTTGACGTCACCACCCGCCGGCTTGACGTCGACCTCTCCGACGAGGAGTTCGCCGCCCGGGCCCGGGACTACCAGCCGTACGAGCGACCGTTCCCCGGCGTCGCCCTGAGCAAGTACGCCCGCCTGGTCTCCAGCGCGGCCGAGGGGGCAGTCACGCGCTGAGCTGATCCGGCCTCGCCAGGGCTGACCGAAAACAGGGAGGCTTGCGGCAGGAATGTGCGCAAACCCGGCGAACCCTCGCCGTAAATACGCAACCGGGGTTGCAGAACGGCCCGGAGGACACCGCATGCTTGAACGGTTCTCACCGGTCGGTACCATGTACGAGTAGTGGCGAATGTCTCGTATCTGAGGGCGCCGGATTCCCAGCGGGCATACAGGGGAAGCCGGAACGGACTGAACACGCCGCCGCGGCGCTACGGTCGCGGGCGCTTCGTCGTGGCCGGAGGGATGTTCGTCCTGCTCGCCGTGATCATCGTCGGCGGCATCACGCTGACCAGCGCCAAGGCGAGCCTGACCGCCGATTCCGTGGCCCTGGCGAAGGTCTCGCTCCCGTTCGGTGGGGGCAGCATCCAGAGCGTCAGTGTCGTCACCGGGCCCCACAGCGCATCGGTGCCGGTCACCGTCCACGGTGACCAGATCACTCCCACCAAGCTCGTCCCGGTGGGGACCAAGCTCTCGGTGCAGGTCGTCGTCAAACGCCCGGGCTGGATCTCCTGGCTGTCGGGCTCCACCCAGCGGCTCAACCTGACGGTGACCGCCCCGGGGGCCCACCTGCGTGCCCACTACGTGACGCTGGGCAGGGGCGCGCCGCTGCGGCTGCAGTTCGCCGCGCCGGTGGTCGCCTATGCCTACGGCTCGTCCCCCGGCCAACTGCATCGCACCGTGCTGCGCACGCCGTCCAACGTCATCACGGTGCCCCACACCGGGACCGCCGGCAGCGAATACCTGTCAGCCGCGCCGCGCACCTGGGAGAGCGCGCGCCCAGCGGTCGTGAGCTGGTTCCCCGGCGGCGGGACTGCGACTGCGGTCGCCAACCCGGCCCCCGGCACGCGGATCTCCTCGTCGACGCCGGTCACCCTGACCTTCTCCAAGCCGGTCGCCAGCGTCCTCGGCAAGCACCTGCCGTCGGTCTCGCCGGCGAACGCGGGCAGCTGGCACACGCTCAACAGCCACACGATCGAGTTCCAGCCCTCCGGCTACGGCTACGGTCTCGGCGCCAAGGTCGAGATCCCGCTGCCCAACGGCGTCCGCCTCGCCGGCGGCACCCAGAGCGCCAGCGCCAGCAGCGGGACCTGGACGGTGCCGGCCGGATCGACCGCACGCCTGCAGCAGCTGCTGTCGATCCTCGGCTACCTGCCGATGCGCTTCAACTACGCCAACCCCGCCGGCGTGGGCCTGAGCCTCAGCGCCCAGGAGGCAGCTGCGGTGAAGCCCCCCGCGGGCACGTTCTCGCCGCGCTACGCCGGCACCCCCTCCTGGGTGCTCGGCTCCTGGCAGCCGGGCGCCTACGGCGAGCTCACCAAGGCCGCGGTGATGAGCTTTGAGAACGCCAACGGCCTGGCCGCCGACGGCTCCGCCGGCCCGCAGGTCTGGCGCGGGCTGATATCCGCTGCGCTCAGCGGCCGCCACAACACCTTCGGCTACACGGTCGTCGATGTCAGCGAGGGCTCTCCGGAGACGATCAACGTCTGGCACAACGGCCATACGGTCCTCACCGCCCCGGTCAACACCGGCATCCCGCAGGCACCGACCGCGCAGGGAACGTTCGCCGTCTATGAGCACCTCCGGGTGACGACGATGAGCGGCACCAACCCCGACGGATCGCACTATCACGACACCGGAATCCCGTTCGTGAGCTACTTCAACGGCGGGGACGCACTGCACGGGTTCATCCGCGGCTCATACGGGACCCCCCAGAGCCTCGGCTGTGTCGAGATGCCGTTCGCCACCGCCGGGCAGGTGTATCCGTACACGCCGATCGGCACCGTGGTCCACGTCACCTGAGCGTGAACGCGCTCCCAAACCGCCACGAGGGCGGTTCCCCACCGCCGACGCCAAAGAGGGCTGAACACATCGACGGCGAATAGCCAGGACGCGAGATGACGGCGATACGCAGCGCACCCGCCGGCCCCGAGGCCGGGCTCCCCGATCTGACCCCCGCCTGGCGGGACGCCCTCGACGGCTTCGACGCCGACCTGCGCCGGCGCGCGGTCGCGGCCAAGACCCGGACCGCCTACCAGATCGACACGCTCCAGTTCGCCCGCTGGGCCGACGCCCGTGAGCTGCCACCGGGCGGCATCGACGTGCGGGCGCTGCGCCGCTACGTGGCGGGGCTCACCGAGGCCGGCCAGGCGCCCTCGACGGTCGCGCGTAAGCTCGCCGCGCTGCGTGGGCTGTTCCGTCACCAGGTCACGCTCGGCGCCCGCGCCGAGAACCCCGCCGAGCTGCTCAGCTCGCCCAAGCGCTCCCAGCGACTGCCCCGGGTGCTCAAGGCCCCCGAGGTCGCCACCCTGCTGGACCGCATCCCCGCAACCTCGCCACTGGAACTGCGTGACCGGGCGTTGTTTGAGCTCGCCTACGCCTGTGGCCTGCGCGCCGAGGAACTGGTCACGCTTGACCTCGGCTCGGTCGACTTCGACGCTGAGACCGTCCGGGTGGAGGGCAAGGGCGGCAAGACCCGGCTCGTGCCGGCCGGAGAGCATTCGCTGCAGGCGCTCGAGCGCTATCTGGCCCGCGGCCGTGCCGCTCTGGTGCGCGGTCCTGAGACGGCGCTGTTCATCTCCAAGAGCGGACGGCGCCTGGGCACCTCCGACGTGCGCCGCCGGCTGCGGACCTGGGCGCGACTGGCCGCCCGGGGGGCTCCGGCTCTCGCCGAGGCCCATCCGCATGCGCTGCGCCACTCCTTCGCCACCCACCTGCTGGAGGGGGGCGCGGACCTCCGCGCGATCCAGGAATTACTTGGGCACGCAAGTATCTCGACGACCCAGGTCTACACTCGAGTAGAGTCGGCGCGGCTTCGGCGGGCCTATGCTGATTCTCATCCACGGGCATAGCTGCAGATAGTGGGGTAAGCACTGCAAACCAACGTCAAAGCCATCGAGCTGCAGGAACTCTGGAAGCGTTACAAGACCTCCGGAGACCAGCGTGCGCGCGAGCGCCTCGTCGTGGCCTACTCACCACTTGTCAAGTACGTCGCCGGTCGCATGGGCTCCGGGCTGCCCGCGCACGTCGAGGAGGCCGATCTCATCTCCTATGGCCTCGGCGGCCTGATCTCGGCGATCGAGCGCTTCGATCTCAGCCGTGACATCAAGTTCGAGACCTACGCGATCACCCGCATCCGTGGCGCGATCATCGACGAGCTGCGGACACTCGACTGGGTCCCGCGCTCGGTGCGGGCGCGCGCCCGGGCGTTTGAGCGCACCAACCAGAAGCTCGAGGCCAAGTTCCAGCGTGCCCCCACCGACGAGGAGATGGCAGCGGAGCTTGAGATGTCCGTCGATGACTTCCAGGACGCGCTGTTGCAGATCTCCAACTCGACGATCGTCGCGCTTGATGAGCTCTGGAGCGTTTCGGACGCCAGCGGCGATCAGGTGTCGCTGCTCGACACGCTGCCCGACCGCGGTGCTCCGGATCCGCAGTCGGTCGTGGACGAGTCCGAGCTGCGTGACCGCATCGCCGACGCCATCGCTGCCCTGCCTGAGCGTGAGAAGCTCGTGGTGGCTCTGTATTACTACGAGAACCTCACCCTGAGGGAGATCGGCGAGGTTCTCGGGGTCACCGAGTCCCGGGTGTCACAGCTGCACACCAAGGCCGTGCTGCGCCTGCGGTCCAAGCTCCAAGGGGAGTTGGACTAAGCAAACCCAGGCGGTAAGGTCGCTCTTTCGGCGCTTGCGAGAGAGAGGAGAACCGCCATGCACAAGGCCGCGGATCGGATCCGCAACGTGGCCCTCGTCGGCCACCGCGGCAGTGGAAAGACCTCGTTGCACGAGGCGCTGCTGTTTCAGGGTGGGGCGGTCAACCGCCTCGGCAGCGTGATCGACGGAACGACCGTCTCGGATTCCGATCCGGATGAGAAGAGCCGCCAGATGTCCATCTCGCTGGCGCTGAGCTCGTTCGAGTGGCAGCAGCGCAAGGTCAACCTGCTCGACACTCCGGGTGACGCCAGCTTCATCGCCGACGCGCTCGGCGCGCTGCGGGTGTGTGAGTCAGCGGTGTTCGTCGTCAACGCGGTCATGGGAGTGGAGGTCCACACCACCCGGCTGTGGCAGCGAGCAGCCGAGCTCGACCTCGCCCGGCTGGTGTTCGTCAACATGCTCGACCGCGAGCGCGCTGACTTCTTCCGCACGCTGGACTCGCTGAAGTCCGCCTTCGGCCAGCACGTCGTCGCCACCGAGATCCCGATCGGCTCCGAGCATGAGATCTCCGGCCTGATCGACCTCATCGACATGAAGGCCTACCGCTACGAGAACTCGACCCCGGCCACTCGGGACAACTGCACCGAGATCCCGATCCCCGACGACATGCGCGCGCAGGCCGAGGAGTACCGGGAGAAGCTGATGGACGAGGTCTCAGAGACCTCCGATGCGCTCATGGAGCGCTATCTGGAGGGCGACGAGATCTCCCACGAGGAGATCGTCGCCGCGCTCAAGGACGGGACCAACCACGGATCGCTGTTCCCGGTCACCTGCGGCGTCGTCACCCGCAACCTCGGCACCAACCGGCTGCTGGACGCGATCGTCGAGGACCTCCCATCCCCGGTCAAGCACGGGGGCCTGGAGGCCGGCGGCCAGGTGCTGGAGCCGATCGAGGACAAGGAACTGTTCGCCTACGTGTTCAAGACCCGCGCCGACCCGTTTGCGGGGCGGATCAACCTCTTCCGGGTCTACCAGGGAACGATGACCCACGACACCCAGGTGCTCAACACCCGCACCCACAGCAAGGAGCGCATCGGCCAGCTCGTGACCTTCGAGGGCCGAGACTCGGCCCCCACCCACCCGGACGAGTTCGGTCCCGGTGACATCGGCGCCGTCGCCAAGCTCAAGGAGACCCGTGCCGGCGACTGGCTCGCCTCCCGCGACGAACCGATCACGATGCCGTCGATCAAGCTGCCCGCGCCGGTGATGGCGTTCTCGATCGAGCCCACGTCCAAGGGCGACGAGGACAAGGTGTTCACGGCGCTGCGTCGTCTGCAGGAGGAGGACCCCACGATCGACCTGCACCGAGACCCTCAGACCGGCGAGCAGATCGTCGCCGGGCTCTCGCAGGTGCACGTCGAGGTGATCGTCGGGCGGCTGCACGAGCGCTTCGGCGCCGACGTGACGCTCAAGCCGCCCCGGGTGCCCTACCAGGAGACGATTCGCGGCTCGGCCAAGGCCCACGGGCGCCACAAGAAGCAGACCGGCGGCCGGGGCCAGTTCGGCGATTGCCACATCGAGATCGAACCGCTGCCCGCCGGCGACGGATTCGAGTTCGTCAACGCGATCAAGGGCGGCGTCATCCCGACCGGCTTCATCCCCGCCGTGGAGAAGGGCGTGCAAGAAGCCATGCAGGAGGGGATCGTCGCCGGCTATCCGGTCAAGGACGTCAGAGTCCGCCTCTACGACGGCTCCTACCACACCGTCGACTCCTCGGAGATGGCGTTCAAGGTGGCCGGATCGCATGCCATGAAGCAGGCCCTGGAGCAGGCGGCGCCTGTCCTGCTGGAGCCGATCATGACCGTCAGCGTGACCGCTCCGGAGGACACTGTCGGAGACGTCATCGGGGACCTTAACTCCCGTCGTGGCAGGCCTTTGGGCATGGAGCCGGTCGGCGCCGGCATGACCGAGATCAAGGCCGAGGTGCCGATGGCCGAGATGCTCTCCTACGCGCCGGACCTGCGCTCGATCACGGGCGGCCAGGGCGAGTTCACGATGGAGTTCGAGCGCTACGAGGAGGTGCCCGGCCACCTCGCCTCCAAGGTCGTCGACGAGGCCCGCGCCGAACGGGAGGCAGTCAAGGCGTAGTAGGCTCACTTCTTCGTGAGCACCAGGGAAATCCGGACATCGATTGCCCAGGCGGCGTGCGACGTGTGCGGTCGCACGCTGCTGCGCGGAGAGCGTGCGGAGATCTATCTGAGCGGCGGCAACCGCCACTCGGTGTGTGAACTGTGCACCTCCCGGGCGCTGCACGGCGGCTGGGTGCGGGAGGGCGAGGTCCCCGAGTACGAGCAATCGAGCTCCCGGATGGACCGGCGCCGCACGCTGTTCGGCCGCCTGCGCGGCCGGCGTGACAATCCGCCGGCCGCCGTGCCCGAGTTCGAGGAGGAGCCGATCTTCGAGGAGGAGCCGCGCCCCGCGCCGGTGGCTCGCGCACCCGTGCCCCGCAACCGTCCCGGCGCACGAC
>JBAWFG010000476.1:0-2059 GCA_049591655.1 Solirubrobacteraceae bacterium | reverse complement strand
GGGTCGCGACCCCGAGCGTGCCCTCGGAACCGACGAACGCCCCCAGCAGGTCATAGCCGGGCGCGTCCCGGTCCAGCCAGACCATCGTCCCGTCGCTGAGCACGACCTCCAGGCCGGTGACGTAGTTGGTGGTGAAGCCGTACTTGAAGCAGTGCGCGCCGCCGGAGTTCTCGGCGATATTGCCGCCGATCGAGCAGACGATCTGACTCGAGGGGTCCGGCGGATAGAAGTGGGTCGGCGACACCGCCTTGGTGACGGCGACGTTCGTGACCCCGGGCTGGACGACGACCCGGGAGTTCTCAAGGTCGACCGAGAGGATGCGCCGCATCCGTGACATCACGATGAGCACGCCGTCGGCGACGGGCAGCGCGCCGCCCGAGAGCCCGGTGCCCGAGCCCCGTGCCACCCACGGCACCTCGGCCTCAAAGCAAGCGGCGACGACCTGGCGAACCTCTTCGGCGGTGCCGGGGAGCACCGCCGCGACCGGCACCTGCCGGTAGTGCAGCAGACCGTCGGAGCGATAGGTCGCGAGCTCGTGCTGATGAGTCAGCACGAACTCGCGACCGCACGTCTCCTGCAGGCGGGAGATCAACGCGGGCGAGCCTGAGGCCATCGCCCTTCAGTATCCCCCCAATGCCGGAACTAACGCACCTTGATGGCGATGCTCCGGCTGTAGACCGTCTTACCGAGGTCGGTGACCGGCAGGAAGCTGTCGGTCTTCGGATAGGTGTAGGCGAGGCGCACGGTGCCGCTGCGCGGGAACTTCAGATGGATGTCGAAGTACCCCGCGCCGGTCACGGTGAGCATCTTGATCGTCTTGCCGTTGAGCTGGATCGCGACGCTCTGCGGGCCATGCCGGTCGGCGCGCATGAACGGCGCCGGCCGGACGTTGCCCCACAGCTCCTCGGTGGAGCGGTGCGAGAACGACGTATGCGGCATGTACAGGGGCAGGCGGAACGCGTCATAGCCCGGCTTGTGCGCGCCGTTGGAGAACTCCAATCCGCTGGCGAACGCGGCGTAGACGCCGGAGCTCTGCGGTGGGTCCGACAGCAGGTACTGCATGTAGCTGGCGGTCCGCGGCGCTTTGTAGCTGAGGTACTCGGCCCAGTTGATGTAGTAGGCCGCCGTGGCGGGCGAGACGTAGCCCTTATGCGGCGGGTTGGTGATGTAGCCGTACTCGGTGTTGTAGATCGGGTAATGCTTGCCCGAGCCATAGACGCGGTTGAGGTGGTCGAGCTCGCGCTCCATGTTGCCCAGGTCCGGGAACGTGGCGTAGTCGACCTTGTTCAGCCGCCGACCCACCGGCGACTCCGCCTGGGGATAGGGGTGATCTGAGACGGCGCTGACGTTGAACAGGCCGGGGTTCTGCTTGCGGAACGCACGGGTGCCGGCGGTCGTCGTCGGGCAGCCGATCGCGCGGGCGGCCCCGCCGCGTAGCGGCTGGAAGGCGCCGTTGACGCAGTACAGGTCACGCAGGAACAGCAGCGGCCGCGTCTGGCCGAAATTGCCGGGCAGCCCCCCGGAGCTACGGGGGTAGCGTCCGGGCTCGAAGCCCTGAGCGGCAAGCTCGCCGATCACGATCGTGTCCCGGCTGTGACCGCTGGCCTTCAGTGCGTTATAGCCGGCGTTGACCAGCCCGCGGTACATCATCGGACCGCTGGCGACGGTGGAGTCGTTGGACGCCTGCGGGCCGAGGTCCTCACCGAAGTTGGGCTCGTTGAAGATCGCCCAGAAGTTGACCCGGGGCAAGGAGGCGGATTGCCCGCGCGGGACAAAGGTGCCCGAGTAGCGCTTGCCGACGGCCTGCACGAACTGGCCGTAGGCCGCCGCGTTGGGCTCCCAAGCGAAGTAGGAGGCGTTGGCACCGGGGGCCTTGGGCGGGGCGACCTTGTCGGCCCACCGCGGCGAGCCGCCGGTCACGGTGAAATCGACCTTGATCCCGTACTCGTGGGCGGCCTCGACCACGGCGTCATACGGGGCCCAGTTGGCGGCCGGGTATGCGTTGGGGTCGGTCGCGTTGAATGACGGCTTCTTGGTCGCCGTGGGGCCGGGGGCGATG
>JBAWFG010000475.1:0-2157 GCA_049591655.1 Solirubrobacteraceae bacterium | reverse complement strand
GGTACTGGAGTTGTCGCTCCACGTGCCGCTGGTCGTGCTGACGGTCTGACCCTGCGTGGTCGTGCCGCTGACCGTGGGCGCGAGGACGTCGATGGGAGGGACAGCGGGCGGCGGTGGTGTCCCGCCGGACGAGCTGGGCGCGCTGGGTACGCTGGGCGAACTGGGGGCGCTGGCCGCGTTGCCACCGATGTACATCGAGACCGGACAGGTCTGCCAGGCCGGGCCGCTCTTCCACGTGCTCGGCAGCGAGGTCAGGCGCGACTGCGCCGACGTCTCGCTGACACACGGTCCGGAGTTCCGGTCGCGGAAGTAGGCCGGGCCACCCTCGCCGAGGATCGTCAGCCAGTAGGTCTTCCCAGAACTGATATTGGTGGCGGGAAGGGCGATCGTGTCCCACGCACCGCTCTTCGGCGACAACCATGAACCTGCGACGAGCAGCGAGCCGGGATGACCACCCTGATCGGCGTAGACGCCGGCGATCAGCTTCGTCGCCCTGTTGTGGGAATCAACATAGACACTCAGGGTGAGTGCCTGCCCAGCGGTTCCGGCGGCGAATGGGAACGCCTCGGCCGTACCGGCCGAGTTGTAATCGACGCCCGATTCAACGGAGCCATCCCCGAACAGCATCGGAGCAGCAGCGGGCCCGCTCCCAGTCGCCACCGTCGCGAGGGGCGTCAGGCGAGAGGTCACACCCTTCTTGCCCTTCTTGCCCTTCTTGGCATGACGCCTGGCCTTGGGCTTCGCGTGGGCTGCCTTAGGGTGCCGCTTGGCCGTCCCATGCTTATTGCCAGTCGCCCCCAATGCCCCCGCAGTCAAGCAAAGACATACGGCCACACACGTGGCCGCCACCCGCCGAAACGGAGTCATCGGTCCCTCCTACCTATTCAGATCTTGTGATGCCCCCTTGTCGGCGCCCGTCCGTGGCGGCCGATAGCTTCCCGAGTTGCTAGTCGGTCAAACGTCTAGATCGGCGGCCGTGTACAGCTCCGAAACGAGATGTCGGTTTCGTGGAGCTTTCGTCCTGGGAGCGTGGAAGTGACCCGCCTCATCGGAGAATCAACCAAACACCAGTTAAGTGTCAACTGACACTCCGCTTACCGGTTTCTAGGAGGGCCGAGCGGAGCTCACGTGTGAAGGGGCTTGGAGTGCCCCGGGACCGCCTGATGGTGGTCAGTCGCCGATGAAGCGACCGACGCGGGCTCGATCAGACGTTGCCGCGAAGGGCGACGTGCCGCACGGTGCGCAGCATGACCTTCAAGTCGAGCCAGAGCGACCAGTTGGCAACATAGAGATAGTCCAAGCCGACCATTTCCTGCATCGGCACACGCGCGCCGAGAATCTGCCACGGGCCGGTCATGCCCGGAGTGAGATGCAGTCGGCTGCGGTCCAGGCCGAGAACTTGAGCGTCCTCATCGAGGATGAGCGGACGCGGGCCCACGAGGCTCATCTCACCGCGCAGGACGTTGAACAGCTGAGGCAGCTCATCGAGCGATGTCATCCGCAGGAGGCTCCCTACGCGCGTGACTCGCGGGTCCTGAGTCAGTTTGAAGAGCCCGTCCCCGGCCTCGTTGCGCGCGCGCAGACTCTCCTTCTGGGCCTCAGCGTCGGCGACCATCGAACGGAACTTGAAGATGCTGAAGTGCTCCCCGTTGCGTCCGACGCGGACCTGCCGAAACAGGACAGGCCCGCGCGACTCAAGCCGGATCACGATGGCGATCATGACAAGCAACGGACCGATGACGATCAGCCCGGCGCTCGCGAGCGCGATGTCAAACGCGCGCTTGAGCAGCCGCGAGGAGCGCGACAGGCCGAACCGGCGGACGCCGAGCATCGTCATGCCGTCGACGTCGTCGAACTCCACCGAGGATCCGACGACCTCGAACATCCGCGGAAGTACGCTCACACGCACCCCCACCGCTTTGGCGGTGCGGATGAGGTTTACGACCCCGGTGGTGTCGCTGGTGGCCGGGGCGATGATGATCCGGTGCACGTTGAGATCTCGCACGACCCGGCGTAGGAGCTCGGGCATCGCCAGCCAGTCCCCGTCCTCGACGTCCGATGTGAGCAACGGGAGCGCGGCAACAACCTTCGCCCGCGCGCTGCTGGCGGCCAGCTTCTGGCGGACACGGTCGACGCGCTCGGTCTCGCCGATGACCA
>JBAWFG010000474.1:0-5130 GCA_049591655.1 Solirubrobacteraceae bacterium | reverse complement strand
CCGCAGGATCACGTGATCCTCGGCGCGCCCCGGCCAAACGCCGATCTTGTCGCTGTCGGGATATATGGCCACCGACGGCTCGCGAGCGCTGGAGAACATCATCACGAGCGCCCGGTCCTCTCCGTCGTTGCTGACCTTGTGGGCGCCATCGGGCCCGGCCGGAAAGCACACGAGAGCTCCGCGGTTCACCGTGCTCTCGCCGTCAGGCGTGCGGACGCGCAGCGTGCCGTCGAGCAACACCAGCCACTCCTCCTCGTACTCGTAGTGGTACGGGCAGATGGACTGACCGGACGGCACCTCGAAGAGCTTGACGACGTTGTCACGACCGCCGGCCGCGGCGCCGACGCGGGCGACGCCCGAGCGGTAGCCGTCGGGGTCCTGGTCGTCGTACTCAAACGCGGCGCTGAAGATGTTGGGTGTCGGCATCCGGCGATCCTGACACACCGTCGACGTGGACTACCGGATGACCCGGAACAGCCCTCGCATCCACGGATGGATCCGGCAGAAGAACGTGTAGACGCCGGGCCCGAGGTGTTTGGAGGTGGTCCACGTCAGCCGGTTGGTGGCCGGCGTTCCCAAGCCGAGCTGCCCGGAATCGAAGCCGCCGGCTCCGTTGGCCAGCGGATAGGAGATGCCGGTGTTCAGACCGCACGGGTCCTGGCAGGAGGTGACCGTGTGGAAGACCGAGTCGAGATAGGCCCGGCTGGGATCGAGCGGATTGCCGGGGGAGAGGGGGCTGGCGTCGTCGTTGACGAACGTCAGCGTCTGACCCTGGCGAATCGTCGGCGTGCAGTGCGCGCTGCCGGTGGAGGTGAAGTCCCCCGGGTCATACCGGAATGACGCGATCGTGACGCGCTGGGTCGTGCAGTCGGGGAACGAGCTGAGCTTGATTGGAAGCGAGTAGTCGCCCCCGAAGTACTCGTTCTCCGGCAACCGGCCGTGCGTGACCTGACCACGCTCGTTCAGTGAATGGGTGAACGGGTCCACGCCCCCGGCCTGGTCCCAGGCCTCCCACACGACCATGATCCCCATCACCTCATACCAGGCGGCCCGCCGGGTGTCATAGGTTGCGCTGATCCGCAGCGTGTCACCCGCCTTGACCGCGGGGCGCCAGTTGGCGCGCGTCCCGGTCATCGAGAGGTCCCAGGAGATCGGCCCGCGCCGGTCCCAGTAGTGGGCGTGGGAGCGGAACAGTCGCACGGAGTGCCCGACGCTGCCGGGCGTGGCCCCACCGCTGGGCCGGGCCCCGGGCCGGATCAGGTCAAGCGTGTCGTACAGGCCGCCGGGGTGTACATGGCCGGCGGTCGACACGAGCACCCCGGGATGGTCGAGCGTGAACTCGTTGAGCGGCTTGCCCGGCGCATAGCCGGGCGGATGGGCGGCCATGTCCGGGAATGTGAAGGCGCCGTTGACACCGCTGTGGCGGCGGACGTTGAACACCGGATAGAGATGGTGGTTCTCGACGTCCATCCAGATCGGGTGCACCGGTGTGATCGACGCCGCAGCCGGCGAGGTGGCGGGCACGAAGTCGATCTCGTAGTTGATGTAGACCTGGCGGGTGCGGGCGGTGAGGTTGTGGATCATGTAGTTGAGCACCCACAGGTCCCGGGCCGCGATCGGATAGCCGTAGCCCGGTGGGAACTCGTAGACCGTCTTCTCCTCGCCGGTGGCCATGAACGGATAGAACGGGCCGCCGTAGTTGTTGCCCTCGCCCTCCCCGGCGGTGCCGTTCGACAGCCACACCCCATGGTGCAGGTGGACGACGTCGACGGGTGGGATCGCCCCGCAGCAGCGCCCGTCAGGGCGGGCATAGCGCAGGTTGGGAACCATCCGGACCATGTAGCCGTCTTGCGCCGGCTTGGGGACGTGGTTGTAATCCAGGAGGATGAGGTTGGCGCCCGGCGTCACCCGGTAGGGGCCGGCCGAGAAGTGCAGCCGCTCCATCCCGG
This sequence comes from Solirubrobacteraceae bacterium, assembly GCA_049591655.1. Taxonomy (GTDB): domain Bacteria; phylum Actinomycetota; class Thermoleophilia; order Solirubrobacterales; family Solirubrobacteraceae; genus Palsa-465. Next base: position 3,181 of record JBAWFG010000474.1, on the reverse strand, counting down.
GATAGCCGACCGTGTAGGCCATCGCCGGCGCGGTCGCATACACCAGGGCCGCCCCGGTCGCCAGCGCCAGCAGGAGCCAGAGCCGGATCGAGCGCGCGTTCACGCTCGGCACGCTATCCGCCGGCGCCTGCCGGCGCCAGCGTCACGGGGAATCGATGTCGTGGCTCGGCGTCTACCAGGCCTGGGAGCCACCGCAATGAGGGCAGGCGACCGTCGTCGACACCGGGGCTTCAAACACCATGCCGCACTGGCACGTGTAGACCGCCTGGTCCTGCGACACGCCGGCCTCACGCCGGCGCCGGGCAGCAGTGCTGCCCTGGGTCGTCTTGGTCGGATCCGAGGTCGTGGCGGAGCCTTGGATACGCCCTGCGACACGCCCCGGTCGCCCTTCGCGGTGGCGCCGGATCCTGCCGACGCCGGATTTGCTCTTAGCAAGCACGGTCATAGATAAAAGACGACATCTCTGACGAAAGGTTTCGCGAGCAAGCCATATAGTCCTCAGCTGCTAACGCAACGTTAACAATGAGGCCGGCGGTTTGGGGGAATGGAGCCGCCGGTGAGAGGTTGTGGGGGCCGTGTGTGTGACAATGGGCTACGGCATGGATCCGAGTCGCAAGCGAGCAATCCGCCTAGTCGTCGCCCTCTCCGCCGCGCTCCTGCTCGCGTCGGCGCTGGTCTACACAAGCTTCGCCGCCGGACGCGACGAGCTGACCGCGTCCCAGCTGCTCAAGCGCGCGCGGCCCGGCCACAGCTACATCCTCGCCGGGACGGTGCTCGTCGGCTCCGTGCAGCGCACCACCCAGGCGCTGCTGTTCCGCGTCCGTGACCCCAAGCTGCACGTCTCGGTGCCGGTCCGCTACACCGGAGAGGTGCCCGACCCGTTCGCTGCCGGCCGCGGAGTCCTCGTCGACGTCCACGAGGGCGGCCCGACCGGATTCGTCGGCGAGGCCAATACGCTGACGACGAAGTGCCCCTCCAAGTACCAGGCGGCGTCGTCCTCCTACTGATGACGGGCCGGCGCTGATGGCTATCGCGGGTCGCGTCCTGCTCATCCTGGCGCTGCTGAGCGCCGTCTACGGCGTCGGCGCGTCCCTGTACGGGGCGCGCGCCGACCGTCGGGAGTGGGTCGATTCGGGCCGCCGCGCGATGTACGCGATCGCCGGCATGTCGGTGATCGCGTTCGTGATCCTCGACATCGCGTTCATCACCTCCGACTTCTCCTACACGATCGTCGCCAACGGATCGAGCACGACCACGCCGACGTTGTTCCGCGCGGCGGCGATCTGGTCCACCCAGCAGGGTTCGCTGCTGCTGTGGGTGATGCTGCTGTCCTGCTGGTCGAGCCTGGCGCTGTTCATCACCCGCCTCCGGGTCCGGGAGATCGTCCCGTATGCGCAGGCGACCCTGTTCGGCTTCTGCATCTTCTTCTCGGGCCTGCTCGTGCTGTTCGCCAACCCGTTCCAGACCAACCCGGTCGCGCCCAGCGAGGGCGCCGGGCTGGATCCCCTGCTGCGCCACACGACGATGATGGTCCACCCGCCGATGCTGTACTCCGGCTACACGCTGATGCTCGTGCCGTTCGCGTTCGCGGTCGGGGCGCTGGTCTCCAACCGGCTCAACGCCGAGTGGATTCAGATCACCCGCCGCTTCGCCCTGGGAGCGTGGCTGTGTCTGGGCATCGGGGTCATGCTCGGCGCCCGCTGGTCCTACACCGAGTTGGGCTGGGGTGGCTACTGGGCCTGGGATCCGGTCGAGAACGCGGCGCTGATGCCGTGGTTGGTCGCAACCGCGTACATCCACTCGATCATGATCCAGGAGAAGCGCGGGATGTTGAAGGTGTGGAACGCCTCGCTGATCCTGCTCGCCGGCACGCTGGCGATCGTCGGCGATTTCCTCGTGCGCTCGGGGATCCTCTCCTCAATCCACGCCTTCGTCTCTGACCCGACCCTGAACACCGCCTTCGTCGCGCTCGTCGGCGTGATGATCATCGGCTCGGTGGGGCTGGTGATCCTGCGACGCGACAGCCTGCGTACGGACGCCCAGCTTGACTCGATCTTCTCCCGGGAAGCGATCTTCCTGCTGCAGAACCTGGTCCTGGTGGCGCTCACCGCGGTCATCTTCTGGTTCACCTTCTTCCCGCTCATCTCCGAGGCGATCACCGGCACCATGGTGTCGGTGGGGCCGCCGACGTTCCGCCCGTTCGTGGTGCCGCTGGCGCTCGTCATCGTCGCGCTCTCCGGGGTCGGTCCGATCATTCCCTGGCGCCGCGTGACGCTCGGCAAGCTGCGACGCAACTTCGCATTCCCGGTGGGTGCCGGCCTAGTCACCCTGGCGGTGCTGCTGGTGGTCTCCGGCGTCGATCAGCATGTGCTGGCGCTGTTGATGTTCGTCATGGCCGCGTTTGTCGTCGCCACTGTCGCTCAGGAGTTCTTCCGCGGGGCGCGCGCTCGGCGGACGATGACGGGCGAGGCGCCGCCGCGGGCGGTGCTGGCGCTCGTGCGCCGGAACCGGCGCCGCTACGGCGGCTACATCGTCCATGCCGGGGTCGCGGTGGCGCTCGTCGGGATTGCGGCGTCGACGAGCTTTCAGCACCAGCGCACCGCCACCCTGACGCCCGGACAGAGCGTGCGAACCGACGGTTACGACATCAAGTACGTGCGGGCGACCGCGAGTGCCAACCCCCAGAAGATCTCGCTTGGCGCGGTGCTGTCGGTCAGCAAGGGCGGCCACCACGTGACGACCCTGCACACCAGCTATGGCCTGTATCCCTCCCAGGATCCGATGCACGCCATCGGGCGCTTCTTCAATGGCTCCGCCGAGAGCCAGGTCGGTCTCCACTCCGGTCCGACCCGGGACCTGTGGGCGGTCATCGACCCCAACGTGACCCCCCTGCAGGGGCTGATCAGTCGGGGCGACACGCTCGTCGGTCGGGCCCTGGTGCACGCCGAGAGCCTGCCCGCGTCCCAGCGGACCGCGCAGCTCAACGTCATCTACCAACTGCGTGACGCGATCATCCGGGAGCTCACCCAGCGGTTTGTCAGCCACCCGTGGGCGGCGCAGTTCCGGCTTGAGGTCTCTCCGCTGGTCATGTGGCTGTGGCTCGGCGCCATCATCGCCGCCTTCGGCGGGCTCGTCGCCATCTGGCCGCCCTCGCCCAAGGCGCGTCGGGGCGGCGCCCGCC
>JBAWFG010000473.1:0-6775 GCA_049591655.1 Solirubrobacteraceae bacterium | reverse complement strand
ATTCGATCCCGACGGCAGCTATGTGCGCCGCTACGTGCCGGAGCTCGAGCGCGTTCCGGATGAGTACCTCGGTGAGCCGTGGACGATGCCCGAGGAGGTCCAGGAGGCCTCGGGATGCCGGGTCGGGCACGACTATCCCGCGCCGATCGTCGACCACGCGCAGGCCCGGCGCGAGGCGTTGGAGCGCTACCGGGTCTGACCCGCGGCCCCTGAGCACCATCATTTACCTAGATCCGGTGCTCTGAAGAGGGGTACGCATGCGGACGTGCCAACGTTTCGGTTGTCACAAGCGGAGGTATCGCTAAGGCATGTCAATAGCGAACCCCACAGCCACTCGGACCGCGGATCCCGCGGTCGCCGGCACCCCACGCCGGACCGCCACCCGCACCGAGAAGGGCGTCAGCCTGGCTCGCGGGCCGGCCCTCGTGCTCGGCACGATCCTGACCGCCGTCGGCCTGTACCTCCTGTACAAGGCCCGCACCTTCCCGCCGTTCTCCAACTTCCCCAACGGGACCGCCCACCAGGATGGAAAGTTCCTGTTCGGGCTGTTCGGTGCCAACGGTTGGACGGCGATGCTGACCGCCGTGGCCGGTGCTCTGCTCCTGTTCGGAGCCGCCCAGCACCTGCTCGCCAAGACGATGAGCCTGATCGTCGGGATCGCGCTGGCCGCGGCCGCCATCATCGGCGTCACCAGCAGTGGCAACATCCTCGGCATGGCCGCCGCCAACGGCCTCACCGAACTCGGGTGGGCCATCTGCGCCGTCATCCTGCTGTTCAACACCCTCGTCCCGCGCCGGACGCGCACCGTCGAGGTGGTCGGTGGCGCAGTGGCAGCCGACGAGGTCGCCACGCACCGTCGCCCGGTCGTCGGCCGGCGCGGATATGACGAGCCCGCGGCCGCCGGCACCGGCGTCGCCGGTGAGCGTGGCGTGGCCGGTGAGCCGGGTGTCGCCAATGAGCGTGGCGTGGCCGGTGAGCCGGGTGTCGCCAATGAGCGTGGCGTGGCCGGTGAGCCGGGCGTCGCCAATGAGCGTGGCGTGGCCGGTGAGCCGGGCGTTGCCGGCGAGCGGCCGATTGCCGAGCGCGCACCAGGCACCGGTAACGGCGCCGGCGAGCAGGAGCCGCTGGTCAGCCGCTCCGAGCAGCCGACGACCGTGCACGAGAACGGTGGGGCAGAGCCAGCCGGGGGCGCGACGACCCGGGAGTGAGCGGCGGCGTCCGTGCCCGGTATGTTCACGGGTATGGACGCTCGCCCTGCGCTGATCGAATTCCCCGCTGACGATCCCGAGCGGGCCCGGCGCTTCTGGTCCGGGCTGCTCGGCCGTCAATTGCAGGCCCGGGCGTCCGGCGCGGGGGAGGGGTGGGAGACCACCGGCTCCTCCGACCCGGGCGCTCCGGCCGTCGGCGTGCACGCCCGGGGGCGTGGCCCGGGCGACTCGTTCTCACTGCCCTACTTCTCGGTGCCTGACCTTCCGGCCGCGATCGCCGCTGTCACCTCGCTGGGTGGCACCGTCGTGCATCCCGGTGAACGCTGGGCGGTATGCCGGGATTCCGAGGGCAGCCCGTTCGGCCTGGCGCTGGACGATCCGGCCGCCTGAGAGGCCGTCCGGTACCGGGCCGATCGGCTCGCCGCGCCCACCGCGCACCTGAAATCGTCTTTTTCTGACAGTTGAGCCCGTGGGAACTCAAGAGTTCGGCCGCCGCGGTCGACTCACTTGACGATGCCGCGCCCCCAGGGCTCCCCTTCCGTGCCGTCACAGCCGACGCCGTCACAGCCGACGCCGTCACCACCGGCGGCGCCCACCGGCCGACGCCGTCGCGTGACGCTTGCCGTTGTCGGGCTCGTCGCGGCCGGGCTGATCCTGTCGGCGACCAGCGCGCTGCTGTGGTCCGGCGCCCAGAGCTCGGACCAGCGCCAGACGCTGCGCACCACCGCACAGAACGTCACCGCCACCCTGGCCACGCTGGCCGGGCGGGATGCGGACTTCCTGGCCACGCTGCGCACCGTCCTGGTACTCAACCCGCACCTGAGCGGCGACCGGTTCCGCCTCTGGTACGCGGAACTGGACGCCAGCCAGCGCCAGGTCGCCGGCCTGGGCAGCGCGGTCCTCAACATCGTGCCGAGCGACCGCCTGCTCGCCTTCGAGGCCGGGCACAACGCCGACCCGGCCTACCTGGCGATGATGCACCACGGCCTGGCGATCATCCCGCGGCCGGGTGCGCGCTACTGCCTGCTCGGTGCCCTCGGGGTCAGCGCCTCGCTGCCGGCCGAGGTCACCGGCCTCATTCAGCAGAACTGGTGTGACCCCACCAGCGCAATCGGCCGCTTCGAGGCCCACGAGCTTGACGCTGCGGCGGGGGCCGGCTCGATGCTCGTCGTTCCGGTGGCGCTCGGCGCCGTGCGCACGACGATCTTCGAGATGCCGTTCTACCGCAGGGGGGTGGCCCTGCGCACCGCGGCCGAGCGCCGGTCGGCGGTGCTCGGTTGGACGATCAGCTCGTTTGACACCAGCCGGCTCGTTGCCGAGGCGATCGGGCACAACAAGGGGCTCGGAGTCACGCTGGTGTTTCGCAACCCTGACGGTCGGCAGGTCGTGATGGCCACCGGCGGCATCCACTCAGGGCCGCTCGTCATGCGCACCTCGATGAACGTCGACGGTGAGTGGGCGATCATCGTGCGCGGCGGGCTGGGCGGGACGTCGATTCCGGCCGGGGTCCAGGGGCTGCTCATCTTCGCCATCGGGGCGGTCATGACCATGCTCGTCTCACTGCTCATCCTCACCCTGTCGCGTTCCCGCGAACGGGCCCTGTTCATGGTCGCCCAGAAGACCGGGCAGCTGCGCCATCAGGCGCTGCACGACTCGCTGACCGGGCTGCCCAACCGCGTGCTGGCGATCGACCGCGCCGAGCAGATGCTGGCGCGGGCCCGCCGCGCCCGCGAGGCGATCGCCGTGCTCTACATCGATATCGACGGCTTCAAGCACATCAACGACACGTTTGGGCATGCCGCCGGCGACGCGTTCCTGCGCCACGTGGCCGCCCGCCTGGAGACGGTCGTGCGCGAGAGCGACACCGCGGCTCGGCTTGCCGGTGACGAGTTCATCGTCCTGCTGGACACGATCACCCTCGACGCCGGACCCGAGCTCGTCGCCGAGCGGGTGCTCGACGTCCTGCGGGAGCCCTATGACCTCAGCGAGGAAATCGGGCGCGAGCTCCAGCTGACCGCCAGCATCGGTGTCGCGTTCGGCCTGGAGGGCAGCGCCGAGGACCTGCTCGCCGATGCCGACGTCGCCCTGTACGCGGCCAAGGACGCGGGACGCAACCGCTATGCGATGTTCGAGTCCGGCATGCACGCCGCTGCGCAGGACCGCGTCGCGCTGGAGATGGACCTCGCCGATGCGCTGAATGGCGACGAGCTGTTCCTCGTCTACCAACCCACCTTCGACCTCCGCTCTGAGCGGGCGACGGGCGTCGAGGCGCTCGCCCGCTGGCGCCACCCGACCCGCGGGATCGTGGGTCCCGACGTGTTCATCCCGGTCGCCGAGCGCAGTGGCCTGATCCTCGCCATTGGCCGCTGGGTGCTGCACACCGCCTGTCGGCAGGCAGCCCGCTGGCACGCCGAGGGCCACGACCTGTCGATCGCCGTCAACGTCTCCGGGCGCCAGCTTGACCACGATGACCTCATCAGTGACGTGCGCGACGCACTCGCGGCGGCCGACATGGACCCCGCGCGGCTCACCATCGAGATCACCGAGACCGCCCTGATGAGCGACCCCGAGGCGACCGCGCGGCGGCTGGCGGAACTCAAGGAGATCGGCGTGCGGGTCGCAATCGACGACTTCGGCACCGGCTACAGCTCGCTGGCCTACCTGCGCCAGTTCCCGGTTGACACGATCAAGATCGACCGGGCGTTCGTCAACGGCATCGCCACCTCCAAGGAGCAGGCGGCGCTCATCCACACGCTGATCGACCTCGGCAAGACGCTGAACCTCGAGACACTGGGGGAGGGGATCGAGGATCTCGCCCAACTCCAGGAGCTCCAGCGCGTCCACTGTGACTCCGGTCAGGGCTTCCTGTTCGCCCGGCCGCTGGACGCCGATGGGCTGTCGGAGTTTCTCAGCTCTCGTCAGCCGGCGGCTGGGGCACCGGCTGGCGCTGACGCGTAGCCGCCGGCCGCGCACCCTCGGCCCGTCGCACCCGGTCATCCCGCGGGTGGCTCCCGTTGCGGGGCTGCCCCCCGGGGCTCGTGATGGGGGGCCGGCACCCCGGCAGCTCGAGCTCGAGCCGGGCACCTCCCGAAGCGGTCGGCACCGCCCGGATCGACCCGTCGTGTGCCTCGGCGATCGCCTGGACGATCGCCAGCCCCAGCCCCGCGCCGCCGCCGCCGCGGCTGCGCGCCGGGTCGGTGCGGTGGAAGCGCTCGAACACGCGCTCCAGCTGCTCCGGCGGGATGCCGGGCCCGTCGTCGAGCACGACGAAGCGGATCAGCTCGTCCGGCCGGGCCTCCACCTCGAGCCGTACGAGCCCGTTGGGAGCAGTCGTGTGCTCGACGGCGTTGCGGATCAGGTTGCGCAGCGCCTGGGCGAGCCGGTCGGGATCGGCGGCTAGGCGCACGTCGGGGATCGGCCCCAGCTCGAAGCGGCGCTCGTCGGAGATGCTCGCACCCCACCACAGCTCGCTGACGAACGGCTCCACGTCGAACTCCTCCACCTGAAGGAAGTCGTGGCGCTCGGAGCGGGCGAGCAGCAACATGTCGTCGACCAGGCGCGAGGTCCGTGCGATTTCCGCCGCGACGAGCCGCTCGACTCTGCGCACCTCCTCGGGCTCTGGGCGCTCCTGGGCAGCGAGCACCTCCAGCTGGCCGCCGATCACCGTCAGCGGCGTCCGGAGCTCATGGGAGGCGTCAGCGATGAATTCCCGTTGGGCGGCGAATGCCTCCCCCAGACGGTCGAGCATGTGGTTGAAGGTCTCGGCGAGCACGTGCACCTCGCTGGCCGCAGTCGCGCCGGGCTCCATCCGCGGATCGAGGTCTCCGTCGTCGACCTGAGCGGCAACCCGCGCCATCCGGCGCAACGGCAGCGACAACGAGGCGCCGGCGAGATAGGACGCGATCAGGGCCAGCGCCAGGGCCAGTACGCCGGCGGCCACGAAGGACTTGGCGATTCCGTGCTGAGCGCGGGTCACGACCGCCAGCGGCTCGCCGGCGCCGACGCGAACCGTGAGGCCACCGGCCCGCACCTGGCGCAGGAGGAAGCGGGCGTGACCGAGGTCGGCGACCTTGCGGGTGCTCAGCCCGATCGCTCCGCTGGTCATGGCGCCGCCGAGCGAGTTCTCCTGGGCCTGCTGCGCGGTTGTCTCGCCATCGTCGGGTCGGGTGGCATTGACGAGCTCGGGATGGTTGCTGACCGCGCCGTGGCCGGGCACCGCGATGAACAGCAGCGATGATGCGCCGGTGAAGGGCTGGGCCCTCAGGTAGGCACTCATGTCGGCCAGCAACGTCCGCGGCGAGTGGGCGTCGGACGACTTGACCGCCTGCGAGAGCTGAGCCACGTCCCCGGCGACGTCATGGTCGATCTGGGAGCGCAGCTCTGAACCGGTGCGTTCGTAGACGACGACGAAGATGACCGCCATGCCCGCCAGCAGCACGCCGGTGACCCATGCCACGAGTCGCCAGCGGATGCTGAGCCGGGACATCACCCGCCGTCTTCCAGGCGGTACCCGCGGGAGCGCACGGTCCGGATCGGGACCGGCCGATCGCCGGAGGACAGCTTGCGGCGCAGATAGCCGATATAGACGTCGACGATGTTCGTAGCGGGGTCGTGGTCATATCCCCACACGGCCCGGAGGATCTGCTGGCGGGTGAGCACCTGTCCCGGGTGGTTGAGAAAGTAGGCGAGCAGGTCGAATTCGGTGTTGGTGAGGCGCACCGGCTCGCCGTTGGCCTGCACGCTGCGGCTGACGAGGTCGATCTCGACCCCAGCCCGGCGGATGACCGTTGCCGGCGCCTGACGCGACGTGCGCAGCTGGGCGCGAACCCGCGCCTCGAGCTCGGCGAGTGCGAACGGCTTGACGAGGTAGTCGACGGCTCCGGCGTCCAGTCCGCCGACGCGGTCCTCCACCTCTCCGCGCGCGGTGAGCACGATCACCGGCAGCCCCGGCCGGGCCGCGGCGAGGTCGGCGAGCACCTCCATTCCGCTCTTGCGGGGAAGCATGAGGTCGAGTACCACCAGATCGACGTGAGCACCAAGCGCCAGCTCAAGCCCTGCTTCGCCATCCAGTGCGGCCCGCACCTCGAACCCCCGGGCGCTAAGTCCGCGCTCGATGAAGTCCACGATACCGGGCTCGTCCTCGATCAGGACGATGTTGGCCACGGCCCGCATCATAGGGCCGTTTCCCCTGCAAGAAGGACACGAGAGAGTTCTCATGAACGGGTAAATGCCGCTTAAGCGATCATCGACAGAGTCCATGACCATGAGTCGTCATATGCGCTCAGCCACGGCCCGGCGCCGAGATACGGGCCTGCGCCGCCTCCGCACGGTCAACCGCGTGCTGATCGCGGCTGCCGTCGGGTTGACCGGCCTGCTGTCCGACGTGGCGGCCAATGCGTTCCCCGGCCACAAGCGCCGTGCGGCGACAACGTCGGCGTCGGCCACCGGCAGCGACCCCGCGGTGACGACCACCACGTCCCATCGCCAGCGCCGCCACCACCACCGGCGCGCGCACCATGCGCTGAGCCGGCCGGCTCAGGCGCCGGCCGCCACGACCAGCGCCGCGC
>JBAWFG010000472.1:0-16203 GCA_049591655.1 Solirubrobacteraceae bacterium | reverse complement strand
CCCATCGCCTCCGCGGCCGCCGCGGGAGCAAAGCCGCTGAGCGCCAGCCGGGCGAGCAGCGTCCCCGTGAACGCATCTCCGGCGCCGGCCGTGTTGCGTACCTGCGCGGGACCGGCCGCGACATCGGCGCTCGCGGCGCCACGCAGGATGGCCCCATCGGCGCCGAGCGTGATCGCCACCAGCCGCGCTCCCGCCTTGCGCAGCGCCACCGCCGCGCGCTCCGGATCACGCTCGCCGGTCATCAGCTCGGCCTCGGCACGGTTGGCGCGCACGAGCAGCGCCCCGGGCACGCAGGCGTTGGCGCTGGCCGCAGCGTCGGCCCGTGAGGACCAGCGGTGCAGGCGCAGGTTGCAGTCAAACACGACCGGTCGCCCGAGCGCCAGCGCATGTTCCCGCGCTCGCATCGTCAGTGCTCGCTCCGGCTCCGCGGCGAGCGTGTTGGACCCGATCAGCAGACCGCCGGCCGGCGCCACCGCCCTCTCGACACCGGCTCCGAGCGCGTGCACCAGGCTCGGCGTCGCATCTGTGTAGAGCTCATAGCTCGGCTCCCCGTCGGCGTCCACGGCGACGAACGCCAGTTGGGTCTGGGCGTCGGGCACCAGCGTGAAGCGCGACGTGTCGACTCCCTCGGCCACGAGGCGCCGCTGCAGCCAATGTCCCCACTCATCCGCGCCGGCGCCTCCGGCGAGGGCGATCGGCGCGCCCGCCCGCGCGGCGACGACCGCGACATTGGCGACGGTCCCGCCGAAGTGCGGCGCAAAGCGTCCCACCTCACGTAGCGACCGCACGGGCCGCTCGCCCACCATGTCGACGAGTGCTTCGCCGAGGCACAGCACCGGGTTGGTGGACACGGCGGCGGCGCTCATCTCCCGGACGTTATCCTCGGCGACGCGTGGGCGTCGACGAGCACACGATCGAGGTCGCCGGAGCCTCGATCTTTCATCGCTCCGGCTCCCCACAGGGCGATCCGGTCCTGTACCTGCACAGCGTTCCCACGAGCTCCGACGACTGGCTCGGCCTGCTCGAGGTGACCGGCGGGGTGGCCCCGGACCTTCCCGGGTTCGGCCGCTCGAGCAAGGCCGGGAACCTCGACTACGCGCCGACCGGATATGCGCAGTTCGTCGCGCAGTTCCTCGATGTCGTCGGCCTGGATCAGGTGGCCCTCGTGGGGCACGGCTGGGGGGCCGCGATCGGGCTCATGTTCGCCCAGCGTCACCCTGGACGAGTCAGCCGGCTGGCGCTCGTCGACGCGGTGCCGCTGCTGGATGGCTTCCGCTGGCCGGCGCTTGTCTCGTGGCTCCGGCGCCCTGCCGTCGGCGAGCTGCTGATGGGCTCGGTCAACCAGCGGCTGCTGGCTCGCTGGCTTCGGAGCGGAAGCGCTACCGAGCAGACCTGGCCCGATGACCGCGTCGCAGCCGTGTGGGACCAGTTTGACCAGGGCACCCAGCGCGCCATCCTGCGGCTGCATCGCGCTGCCGACCCGGCGAGCCTGGCCGCGGCGGGCGCCGGGCTCTCGCAGCTGACCCAGCCCGCGTTCGTCGTCTGGGGTGAGCGCGACCGCTGGCTTGACCCGGCGTTCGCCGCGGCCTACGGCCACGCCCTGCCCAACGCCTCGGTGGAACTGATCCCCGGCGCCGGACACTGGCCGTGGCTGGAGGATCCGCACCTGGCCGGGCGGTTGGCGGCGTTCGCCACCGGCACGACCTGAGGCCGATGAGCCGGCGGCCGCAGACGGCCCGGGTGCGGTGGGGAGCGGCCCTGGCCGCCGCAGCGCCGGCGGCCGCCTACGTGCTCATCGATCCGCCTAGCCGTGATCTCGCCGCTCAGCTGTATCGCGCCCAGCTGTTCTCACGGGAGGGACTGGGCCTGTGGGACAACGGCTGGTACTCCGGCCATCACGTCCTCGGCTACAGCGTCCTGTTCCCGGCCGTCGGTGCGCTCCTGGGACCGCAGCTGGCCGCGGCGCTGGCCGCCGTCGCCACCGCGGCCGTATTCGCCGGGCTCGCCGTGCGCCACTTCGGCGAGCGGGCCGTCCCGGGGGTCCTCCTGTTCGCCGCCGCCACCGCGATCGACCTCTACACCGGGCGCCTGGCACTGGCGTTCGGCGCGCTGCCCGCACTCGCATCGGTGGCCGTGCTGGACCGCGGGCGTACCGTGCCCGCCGCGGCGCTGGCGGCGCTGGCCGCGCTGTGCAGCCCCGTGGCCGGGTTATTCGCCGCGGTTGGCGGCGCCGGGTACGCGCTCGGTGACCGCCGGCCCGGAGGGTGGGCGGTGGCGCTCGCCGCGCTGACGCCGATCGGCCTGCTGGCCGTCGTCTTCCCCGAGGGCGGCACCGAGCCGTTCGGCGTGGCGACGCTGATCGGACTGCTGGCGATCTGCGCCGGGGCACTGGCCGCACTCCCCCCACAGGCCCGCCGGCTGCGCGCCGGGGTCGGCGTCTATGTCGCCGTGAGCATCGCCGCGTTTGTGATCCCATCACCGCTGGGCGCAAACGTCGCGCGGCTCGGCGCCCTGATGGCCGCGCCGCTGGCGGCGCTCATCTGGTGGCGCAGGCGCACCGCGCTGCTGGCGCTCCTGATCGTGCCGCTGCTCTACGTCGGCTGGCAGGCACCGGTCGCCGATGTCAGCGCCACCGCTCAGGACCCGTCGCTGTCGGCGCGCTACTACCGGCCATTGCTGGACTTTCTGCACGCCCAGGCGGGCGTGTTCCGGATCGAGATCCCGTTCACAGCGTCGCATTGGGAGGCCTATTGGGTCGCGGGTGTGGGACGGGTCCCGCTCGCCCGGGGCTGGGAGCGCCAGCTCGACATCGGCGAGAATCCGCTCTTCTACCGCGGAGGGCTGACCGCCGCCGCCTACGCACGCTGGCTGCACGCCTCCGCGGTCCGCTACGTCGCCGTTCCCGACGTCGCGCTGGACCCGTCGGCCCGGGCCGAGGCGGCGCTGATCAAGCGTCGGCCCGGTTTCCTGGCGCCGGTGATGCGCTCGGCCCATTGGCAGGTGTACGCGGTCGCCGATCCGACACCGATCGCGTCTGGCGTCGCCAGCCTGCGGTCGCTCGGGCCCGATCGGCTTTCGCTCGACGCCGGCCGCCCCGGCTCGACGCTGCTGCATATCCACTTCACGCCGTTCTGGGCGCTGACCCGCGGGCGGGGATGCGTGCTCCCGGCGGGCAACGACACCCGCGTGGTGACCGCGGCCGGTCCGCTCACGCTCTCGATCCGATTCTCGCCGGGGCGGATCGGCGCCCGCTCAGCCCGCTGCACTCCGGGCGCGACGGAGCGAGGGATCACCGCGGGCGGTCAATAGGATTCCGCACCGATGCGGCGTCGACTGCGAGCGCTCGAGGCGCGGCGGCTTCCCAACGGCCGAGCTGACCTGCTGCGCCAGATCGCCCTGTTCATCGGCGCCTACCTCCTCTACCAGCTCGTGCGAGGGCTGATCGACGGCAACGACGTCGGGCGCGCGTCGCTGGATGCCACCCGAGTGATCGACCTCGAACGCGCGCTGCACATATTCGTCGAGCCCCGCATCCAGGCGTGGGCGTTGAACGTGCACTGGCTGATGGACATCGCCGATTGGACCTACATCAACGCCCACTATGTGGTGTCGATCGGCGCGCTGGGCTACATCTACCTGCGGCGCAACGACTGCTTCTACTGCGTGCGCAACATGTTCATGGTGGCGATGATGTTCGCGCTGATTGGCTACGCCCTGTATCCGACCGCACCGCCGCGCCTGATGCCGGAATGGGGCTTCACCGATTCGATCCGGCAGTTCACCGGGATCACCGTCGAGCACGGTCCCGGCAGCGCCCTGCTCAATCTCTACGCGGCGATCCCGTCGATGCACGTCTGCTTTGCGCTGATGACCGGCTGGTCGATGGCCCGGCTGTGCCGCCGGCGGCTGGCCCGGCTGGTGTGGCGCGCCTATCCCGCGTTCATCGCATTCGTCGTGATCGCCACCGCCAACCACTACCTGACCGATGTCGTCCTGGGAGGGCTCACCGCCGTCGCCTCCGCGCTGCTCGCCGGCCGTCTGCTCGCCCGCGCGCGCCCGGACACATGGGCATTCGGGCAGGCAGCGGCGTAGTGCCATAGCCTTCGACAGCGATGACCGGACCCCAGAGCCCTCCCCACCCTCAGCGCCCGCGGCGCAGTCGCACCCGCCGCGAGGGCCCCACGACCCAGGACCTGATGCGCGAGCGGTTGATCGAGAGCCGCCTCACCCCCAATGCGATCTCGCTGACTGGGTTCATCCTCAACGTCGTGGCCGCCTTGCTCGTGGTCGAGCGGCTGTTCTTCCTCGGCGGGGTCGCGTTCATCGTGGGCTCGATCATGGACACCCTCGACGGCCGCTACTCCCGCATGTCGGGCAAGGGCACGCAGTTCGGCGCGTTTCTCGACTCGACGCTCGACCGTCTGGAGGAGGGCATCGTCCTGACCGCCGTCGCCGCCTATTTCGCATCGCGCAACGACCAGCTGGCGGTCGCCGCGGTGGTCATTGCCGTGCTGGCCTCGCTGATGGTCTCCTACACCCGGGCGCGGGCCGAGGCCCTCGGCGTTGAGTGCAAGGTCGGCCTGGCGACCCGTCCCGTCCGCGTGGTCATCCTGTCGATCGGCCTGGTGTTCGCGCGCGGGGCCTCGATCGGCAACTTCTCGTTGCTCGCGCCCGCCGTCTACGTGCTCGCGGTGCTCAGCCTGATCACCGTCGGGCAACGGATCTGGCACGTCCGGCAGGAGCTGCGCCCGGAGAGCTGAGAGGCTCTCAGTAGACCGGTCGGTATCGTCGAACGACGATGCCCGCCACCCTTCCCCGGCGCGAACGGCCCGATGGCCGCGGCGCCCGGGCCCGGATCCTCCAGGCGGCCGCGGTGCTGTTCGGCGACCGCGGCATCAACGCGACCGGTGTCGCCGAGCTGGCCGCCGGCGCACAGGTGTCCAAGCGCACGCTCTACCAGCACTTCGCCGGCAAGGACGAGCTCATCGTGGCCTACCTCCGGGACGCGGCCGCATCCGGACCTGAGGCGGTGCTGGAGCGCGCCGATCTGACCCCGCGGGCGCGCCTACTCGAGCTGTTCACCGCGCTCAACACCGACGTCCACCCCGCGCGTGGCTGCCCGTTCGTCAACGCCGCGGTCGAGCTGGCCGACCCTGACCACCCCGCCCACCGGTTCGCCGCCGCGCACAAACGACGCTTCGCCGAGCGCCTGGGCGATCTGGCGCGTGACGCCGGCGCCCGTCAGCCCGAGCGGGTGGGGCGGCGCCTGGCGCTGCTGTATGACGGTGCCGCCGCTCACGCGGTGGTTCACGACAACGGCGACGGCGCCGCCGAGGCCCGCATGATTGCCGCCGCGATCCTGCAGGAGGCGATCGACGCGGAATCGATGTAAACCGTCCGGTGTGCATGTGCGCAGGCCGCAGAACCCCGCAATCGCCGGTGTGGAAACTGCTCGGTCTACATCGGCGGTGTAACGATCGACCCGACGTGGGATATGTATGAGCATTGCCCCGCGCATCGATCGTGCGGGACCATCTTCGAGAAGGGACACGATTTCCGTGAGCAACACCCCCACCTCCACGAACGGCAGCTCGCGCCACCAGCACGACAAGGTGCGCGTCGCCATCATCGGCGTCGGCAACTGCGCCAGCTCGTTCGTGCAGGGCGTCCACTACTACCGCGACGCTGACCCGACCCAGCAGGTCCCCGGGCTCATGCACGTCGACCTCGGCGGCTATCACGTCTCCGACATCGAGTTCTCGGCGGCGTTCGACATCGACGCCGACAAGGTCGGCAAGGACCTGTCAGAGGCGATCTTCGCCGGGCAGAACAACACGCTCAAGTTCGACACCGAGGTCCCCCATCTCGGCGTCGAGGTCATGCGCGGCATGACCCACGACGGGCTCGGCAAGTACCTGTCGCAGAAGATCACCAAGGCCCCCGGCCCGACCGTCGACATCGTCGAGGTCCTCAAGGCCACCCGGACCGACGTGGTCGTGTCCTACCTCCCGGTCGGCTCCGAGCAGGCGACCAAGTGGTACGTGGAGCAGATCCTGGAGGCAGGGTGTGGCTTTGTGAACTGCATCCCGGTGTTCATCGCGCGCGAGGACTATTGGAACAACCGCTTCAAGAAGGCCGGTCTGCCGATCGTCGGCGACGACATCAAGTCGCAGGTCGGCGCCACCATCGTCCACCGTCAGCTCGCCCGGCTCTTCCACGACCGTGGCGTCAAGCTGCTGCGCACCTCGCAGCTCAACGTCGGCGGCAACATGGACTTCTTCAACATGCTCGAGCGGGAGCGCCTGGAGTCCAAGAAGATCTCCAAGACCAATGCCGTGACCTCGATCATGGGCCACGAGCTGCCCGCCGATGATGTCCACGTCGGCCCCTCGGACTACGTGCCGTGGCTGACCGATCGCAAGTGGGCACACATCCGCCTGGAGGGCCAGGCGTTCGGCGACGTACCGCTCACCGCCGAGCTGAAGCTCGAGGTGTGGGACTCGCCCAACTCCGCCGGCATCGTCACCGACGCAGTGCGCTGCTGCAAGCTGGCCCTCAACAACGGCCTCGCCGGCCAGCTTGATGGGCCGAGCTCCTACCTGATGAAGTCCCCGATGCACCAGCGTCCTGACGACGAGGCGCACGAACTCACCGAGGAGTTCATCGCCCAGTACGCGCGCAAGCCGGTGTCCGCCACGCCGGCGTCCGAGAACGGCGCCGCTGCCGAGCCGGTCGCCACCGCCGCCGACTGAGCCCCCTATCTGACGCATCGCCGCGCGGGGCCCTGCCCCGCGCGGCGTCATGCGTCGGTCGTTCGTGGCGGGCTAGATGCCCGTCAGCACACAGCCGGAGCGGTTGTTTGACCACTCCTGCTGCAGGTAGTAATCGTGGCCGTTGATGACCTGGTTGTACTGACCGTACGGGGTCGAGCCGAGCGCGGAGCCGAAGTTCCACGCGCACTTGTCCCCGTTCTCGTTGCCGGACCGGTCATACCAGGCGCTGCCCTGCTCGTCGGTGATCGTCTCGTTGTGCTCATGACTGGTCACGTTGAGCGTGGCGTCGGCGTCGTCGTTGTTGGGGTGCTGGCCCGCATCACACGCCGACGGCACGGTGTCCGCGTAGGGCATGTTGGCGTAGAGCGTCGCCGTCGAGCCCGAGCCGATCCAACTGTGATAGGCGCAATATTGGCTGAACGAGCACGACGAGCCCGAGCAGCTGCCGATCCCCTTGGCGGTGAACATGAAGAACTCGGTGCTCGAGTTCGCCACCCACCCGTTGGCCTTGACGTCCTTGGTGATCTCCGCCTGCAACTGCGCGTCAGAGACGCACACTGATGTGTAGCTGTCGCTGCAGCCACTGGCGGGCAGCGCGCTGGTGTCGACGTAGGAGCCACCGAAGCTCGACGCGTAGGCGATCTTGCCCGTCGTGTCGGAGTACTGCGTGTCGCTGTAGTACACGTTCGACGTCTTGCCGCTGTCGGCCGCGACGTCACCGAAGAAGCGGTTGATCAGAGTCTCATAGCCCGAGTCGACCGTGTATCCGGGTGGCACCCAATAGATCGCATACACCTTGTTGGTGTGCATCACGGGACCGTTGTGGTACACGAGATTGTTGATACCGAGCCGTCTGGCGGAGTTACCACTGGCACTGTTTGGTGTGGCTGCTGCCCGGCCACGGGCCAGAACGACTCCCAGCTGCTTGCCGGCCGGATTGTGGCTCGGCTGCGCGGCGAGTGCCACGGAAGCGGACAGGGCGCTGGATACACCCACCGCTGCGAGGATCACTGCACGACGAAACAAAGGCTGCCTCCCGTTGGTAAGAAAAATAGGGGGGAAACGTATCCCACAGCAGCCCCATCGGCAACGCTCACCATTCCTCACTGCCAGCCCGGCACCCGGCCTACAGGCCACGCAGCGCCGGTAGCAGTTCGTTCTCGGCCCAGGTCATGAAGCCGTCCTGCTGGTCGGCGCCGATCTGGACGAGGGCGATCTCGTCAAAGCCCGCATCGATGAACGGCCTGATCTGCTCCACGTGCTCCTCCAAGTCGGGCCCGCAGCCGAGCGCGTCGGCCACCTGCTCAGGCGAGACGAACTGGGTCGCGGCGGCGAAGGACTCCGGGTTGGGCAGGTCGGCGTTGACCTTCCAGCCCAGCCCGAACCAGCGGAACTGGGCGTGGGCGCGCTCGATCGCCGCATCACGATCGGTGTCGTAGGCGAGCGCTACCTGACCCACCTTCGGCTTGCCGGCGCCGCCGGCCTGATCGAACATCTGCACCAGCTCGGCCTTGGGCTCGACCGCCACCATGATGTCGGCCTTGGTCCCGGCAAGCGTGCACGAGTTCTGTCCTGACACCGCGATCCCGATCGGCACGCGCCGATCCGGCAGGTCCCACAGCTTGGCCTGCTCGACATCGAAGTGGCGACCGCGGTAGTTCAGCCGCCCGTCAGCGTTGCCGTCGAACAGCCCGTTGATGATGTCCACCGCCTCGGAGAGCATCTCGTGGCGCACGCCGACGGTCGGCCAACGCTGGCCGACCACATGCTCGTTGAGGTTCTCTCCGGCGCCCAGCCCGAGCCGGAACCGATTGCCCGACAGGATCTGGACGGTGGCCGCCTTCTGAGCGACGATCGCCGGGTGATAGCGCAGGATCGGGCAGGTCACATAGGTCATCAGCGAGATCGAGCTCGTCGCCTGCGCGGCCGCGCCGAGAATCGACCATGCGTAGCCGGAATGCCCCTGCTCGTCCAGCCACGGCTGGAAGTGGTCGGAGATGACCGAGAAATCGAAGCCCGCCGCCTCAGCGCTCTGGACGTCTCGTACGAGCTGGTCCGGCGGGGCCTGCTCGCACATCATCGTGTAGCCGAATTTCGTCATGGGCGGCTCGTTACCCGGGTGCGTCAGCGCCACACACGAGGCCCCGGACGGCATCGCAGCCCGGTCTGAATAAGATGTCGATCGTGCCGCCCGCTGCGCAGCGTCTGGCCATCGCGCAGGTCACCCCGTTCGCGTGGGAGGCCGCCAACGAGGTCAACGAGTACGTGGCCCGGGTCTCGGAGGAGCTGGCCGGGGCCGGGCACCGGGTTCTGATCATCGCGCCGTCGGAGGATGGCGCGCTGGTCCGGGACAGCCGGCGGGCGCTGCGCAATCGCGGCGAGGCCCTGCTCCAGGACGGTGATGGGCGCCCGACTGTGCTCGGAGTTGGCGAGGTGCTCCCGTTCGCCCCCGCCCGGCGGCGTGCCGCATCACTGCCCGTCGATGTGGCCCGGACGATCGAGGAAGCGCTCACCACGCTCCCGCTCGACGTCGTCAACGTGCACGAACCGTTCGCTCCGAGCGCCTCGAGCGTCGCGCTGCGCCACTCACGGGCGCTCAACGTCGGCAGCTTCCACGCCCCCACCGAGCGCATCCTCTCCACACAGCTCACCGGTCCGCTGTCGCGGCTGCTGTTCGCTCGCATGGACGCCCGAACCGCGAGTTACGTCGCCACCCGGACGCTGCTGCAGCGTTTCTTCCCCGGCGAGTACTCCGTCATCACCCCGGGAGCGCGGATAGGCGGTGAGCGCCCGGCCAACTCGATTCCCGAGCTGGTGATGATTGCGTCGGAGGAGCGCGCCGCGCAGCGGACATTCCTCCGGGCGCTACGGGCCCTTCCGGTGGAGCTCGACTGGCACGCGACGATCTGGTCGCCGCGCGCGGCGGCGCCACCGGCAACCTTGTCGCACCGGCTGCGGGAGCGGATCACGTTCACCCAGGCGCCGGACCGCGACGAGGCCGCGGTCCTGCAGTCCGCCGACGTCGTGGTGTTCGCCTCCGACGGGGTGCGGGCCATGCCAGGCACCCTGCTCCGAGCGCTCGGAGCCGGGGCACTGCCGGTCGCCTCACGCCTGCCGGCCTATGAGGAGGTGCTCGGAGAGGGCGAGCGCGGGCTCATGTTCGAGCCCGGTGAGACCGAGACGCTGACCGCCCATCTCACCCGGTTGATCGAAGAGCCCGCCCGTCTGTTGCGCAGCCCCGCGGAGTCAGAGCGCCTCCGCGAAGCGCTGGGCTGGCCGCGTGTGGCAGCCGAACTGGAGCGGATCTACGGGGACCTCACCGCCCGGCGGCGTGACACGTCCGGCGACCAGCGCCTGCGCACGCGTCTGAGTTCACGACCGCTGATCGACGTCGACCTGCACATGCACACCGATCACTCCTACGATTGCGCGACCCCGGTCGAGGTGCTCCTCGCCGAGGCCCGCGCCCGTGGACTGGGCGCCATCGCCGTGACCGATCACAACGAGATCTCGGGCGCGCTCGATGCCCACTCCAAGGCCAGCGGGGTCAAGGTGATCGTCGGCGAGGAGGTCAAGACCGCCGAGCAGGGCGAGGTGATCGGCCTGTTCCTGCAGGAGAAGATCCCACGGGGGCTGACCCTGCAGGAGACGATCGCCGAGATCAAGCGCCAGGGCGGCATCGTCTACGTGCCCCATCCGTTTGACCGCATGCACTCGGTCCCGGACTACGAGCACCTGCTGGCGGTGATCGACGACGTCGACGCGATCGAGGTGTTCAACCCGCGGATCGCAATCGCCGAGTTCAACGAGGAGGCGGTCCGTTTTGCAGCCAAGTACCGGATCCCGGCGGGCGCCGGCTCCGATGCCCACGTGCCCCAGGGGCTGGGCTCGGTACGTATCCGGATGCGTGACTTCGACGGCCCGGAGGAGTTCCTCCAATCGCTGCGTGACGCCGACATCATCCGCAACCCCGCCAGCCTGCTCTATGTCCAGGCACTCAAGTTCCTGCAGACCAAGGCGATGCCCGAAGGCGCCCGCCGGGCCTCCCGTGAGCGCCGGGTGCGTCGGGCCACCGGCCGCAAGTCCTGATGCAGTCGCAAGGACAAGCACGCCGGCCGTCCAATCCGAGTGGGGTGCCGGCAACCGACGACGAGATCCGAGAGAAGTACCTCGAGCGCGCAATCCGTGAGCTCAACACCTTCGCGCGGCATCTGGCCGACTGCGATCACTGCCCGCGGGGGCAACTGATGCCCGTGCTTGGCTCCGGCCATCCCCAGGCCGACATCTTCATGGTCAAGCACTCCGCCCGGCCCTCGGAGGTCGAGGAGGGCGTCGCCTTCTACGGCCGTACCGGCAACGCGCTGATGAAGTCGCTCAAGCGCCTGTCGATCGATCCGCTGGCGGTCTACGGGACCCTGTGCGTCAAATGTCCGGTCGCCGATCCGGCGATGGCGGACCCCGCCTGCGTGGCCAGGCTCACCGAGGAGTTGGCGATCGTCTCGCCCAAGATCGTGGTCGTGATGGGCGAGGACGCCCTGACCGTGATCAACGAGCTCGGGATCCCGCTCGCCCGCGAGATCACGCCCACGCCGGGCGAGCTGCAGCGTCTCACCCCGTCGATCGAGGCGCTCTACGTACCCAATATCGACGAGTCACTGGACGAGGACAGCGCCAAGCGCGCGTTCTGGGCCGCGTTCCGGGTGCTCGGGCAGTGGTGGGCCGACCTGCCGCCCTACTGATCGCGCGGGGGACGCCGCGCTCAGCCGGTGGTGAGGATGATCTTGCCCAGCTTGCCGCCGCCCCGGAAATGCTCATACGCACTCCCAGCCTCGGCGAGCGGGTAGGTCTCGGCGATCGGGACCGTGACCGCGCCGCAGGCGAGCAGCGGGAGGACGGTGCGCTCCATGGCGCGGGCGGTGGCGGCCTTCTGCTCCAGGGGCCGGGCCCGCAACGTTGAGCCGTGGATCCGGGCGCGCTTCATCATCAGCAGCCCGAGGTTGATCTCGCCCGTGGCGCCGGCGCTGGTCCCGATCACGGCGATTCGGCCGCCTGTCTGCAGGCTCTTGAGGTTCTCGTGGAGGTTGACCGCGCCGACCAGCTCCAGGATCACGTCGAAGGGCCCGTGCTCGCCGAAGTCCTCGCACGGTATGACGGTCGCACCGAGCTCTGCGACCTTGTCTCGCAGGTCGGGATTGCGGACCGTCGCGGTGACCCGGGCACCAGCGGCACGCCCGAGCTGAACCGCCGCGGTGCCGACGCCACCGGCGGCGCCGTGCACGAGCAACCGCTCGCCGGCGAGCAGGCCGGCTTGGGTGAAGACCGCGTCATGAGCGGTGGTGAACACCTCCGGCACCCCGCCCGCCTCGGTGAACGAGAGGTTGTCGGGGATCGGCATCAGGATCCGCTCGTGCACCGTGGCCAGCTCCGCCTGACCACCGCCGCCGACGATCGCCATCACCCGGTCCCCGGGGGAGAAACGCTCGGCCCCGGGGCCGCGGGCGACGACCTCGCCGGCCAGCTCCAGCCCCGGGATGTCCGGCGGCGAACCAGGCGGAGCCGGGTAGCCGCCGCGCAGCTGCATCATGTCCGCGCCGTTGAGCCCGGCGGCCTTGACCGCCACCAGCACCTCACCGGACCCCGGTTGGGGATCGGGATGCTCCTCGACGCTCAGGTGCTTGTCGGAAATCGTCACCGCGCGCATCGCCGTCACCCTAGCCGCGCCGGACCAGCTCGGCCACACACTCGATGTGCGGGGTCTGCGGGAACATGTCGACCGGGCGGACCCGGACGAGTTCATAGCCGGCCTCGACGAGCTGGGCGGCGTTGGGCGCCAGCGTCGTCGGGTTGCAGGAGACGTAGACGATCCGTGACGGGGACGCCTCGATGATCCGCCGCACGACCTTCTGGGAGAGCCCGGAGCGGGGCGGGTCGACGACGAGCACGTCGGGGCGTCCCGCGCGCTCAACGAGCTCGCGCAGCGCCAGCCGAACGTCGCCGGCGAAGAAGTGGGTGTTGTCGACCTCGTTGGCGCGGGCGTTGGCGATGGCGTCGGAGATCGCCTCCTCCACGAGCTCGAGCCCCCACACCTCGGCCACGCGCGGCGACATCAGCAGCCCGATCGTCCCGATCCCACAGTAGAGGTCATAGACGCGTTCGAAGCCGACCGGCTGTGCGTACTCAATCGCCAGCCCGTACAGCTGCTCGGCCATCTCGGTGTTGGTCTGAAAGAAGGCCTCGGGCGAGATCTGGAACGTCATCTCGCCCAGCGTTTCGGGGAAGCGTTCGGTGCCGGCCAGAAGCTCGGTCTCGCCGCCCTGGGTCGTCTCGCCCACGCTCGACTGGCGCGTCCACAAGAGCCCGTCGAGACCCTCGCCGGCCGCTGCCAGTGAGGCGCGGTCGATTCGGCCCTCGGCGGTGACCAGGCGGACCTGGATCGCCCCGGTGCGCCGGCCCTCGCGCACGACGAGGTTGCGCAGCATGCCCTCCCCGGAACGGCGGTCGTACGCGCTCAAGCCCTGCTCCCGACACCACGCGACGATGCGCTCGCGCGCGGCGTTGGCGGCCTCGGAGGCAAGCAGACAGTCCTCAATTCCAACGATCTCATCCCAGCGCCCCGGCGCGTGGAAGCCGCACACCAGCTCACCATCGGGCCCGGTGCCGAAGGAATATTCCAGCTTGTTGCGGTAGCGCCACTGCGACAGGGCGGGGACGATCGGCTCCAGGACGAAGCCGTCGAGCTTGCCGATCCGGCGCAGGGCGTCCTGCACCTGGCTCTGCTTGACCTCGAGCTGGCGCTCGTAGGAGAGCACCTGCCAGGGCGCGCCGGGATGGTCGGCCCGGGGCGCGATCCGATCCGGGCTCGGCTCCAGGATCTCAGTCGTACGGGCCTCGGCGTAGGCGCGCTTGCGTTTGCCGACCACCGCCTTCACGCGGTCTCCGGGCACGGCGCCGGAGACGAACACAACGTATCCGTCGAGGCGCGCCACACCGGCGCCGCCGAACGCGAGCGTGTCGATCGTCAGTTCAAGCTCATCGCCACGCTGCGGACGGGCCGGGCTGGGGGGTGCGGTGGACATCGAGGGTCCTCACACAACTAGCAGGCCGACGGCGCCGGGATCCCGGCCCCGCCGCTGGATTGAGAGCTGACCGCCGGGCGGCTAGCCCAGCGACTTCTCGATTGCGCCGACAACCGACTTGCGGTTGGCGTTCTTGCGCTCGTACGTGAGGACCTTGCGCAGCTCGGGCTTGGACAGCTCCTTGAGCCGGGCCTGCACCTGCGACGCGTTGAGTTCGTCGTAGCCGAGGATCGGGAACGAAGGGCCAATCCCGGCGCCACGCCGGGCCCGGTCGGCGCCACGCACGATGCGGTCGACCGAGTCCTTGCTGCGGGCGCGCTTGGTGGCGGAATTGAGTTCGGCGCGACCCCGGCCGAGCAGCGACTCGATGTCGGTGATGAGATCGTCGCCCTGCGAACGGCCGCGGCGCACGAGCTCGGCGACGAGGTCATTGGCGTCCTTACGCGTGACGCGACCGCGGGAGGCGGCGTCGTCGAGCGTCTCCTGGATACGGTCGCGGGTCAGCATCACGATGTCACGCGGCTTGATCGCGCCCTTCACGAGCTGCTCGGCAACGGTGACGATGTTCTCGCCCCCACCGCTCGCCTTGCGTGTCCGGGTGCTCGCCGCCTTGGCGGAGGTGGTGGTGTTCTTCGCACCCGCGGCAGCCGCCGTCGCCGTGCCCTTGGCGCCGGCGCGAGCACTCTTGGCGGTGCTCTTGACCGCGGCGCCCGCGGTCTTGGCGGTCGTCTTTGCCGACGCGGCGGTCGTCTTGGCCGACCGGGCGGTCTTGCTCGCCCCCGACTTGGCGGCGGTGCCCGTCTTGGTGCTGCCGGACTTCGCCTGGGTCGTCGTGCGCGCTCCCGCCTTCCGCGCGCTGGTCGCGGTCGCCTTGGCGCCAGACTTGGCAGCGGATTGGGTGCGCTTGGCGCCGGTGCTCCGCGAACCCGAGCCTGAGCTTGTGCGCTTGGCGGTCGACCGTGATGAAGATGAGTTGCTCGAGGAACCGGACGTCGAGCGTTTAGCGGGGGGCATTCGGAAGCTCCTGCTCGTTATTGACGTAGCGCTGGCGCGAGCCTATCCAAACTCCACGCAAAGTGCGTGCAATCGCCTAGCGGCGATTCCATTGACAGTTCGGCTGGCGCCGAACTGTCGAGGCTTGTGGAGATTCTCGCGCGGCGAAGCCTGTCAAGTGACCAATAGCTCGAGCAGTGCCTTCTGCGCGTGGCGGCGGTTCTCGGCCTGGTCCCAGATCCGCTGGCGGTCCCCGTAGAGCACCGACTCGGTGATCTCGTCACCCGGGTGCGCGGGGAGGCAGTGCAGCGCCACCGCATGAGGTGCCGCCCGGTCCATCAGCGCATCGTCGATCCGGTACGGCGACAGCGCGCGGCGGCGCTCATCGGCCGACGCGGGATCGTCGCTCATGCTCACCCACACGTCGGTGTACACGGCGTCGGCGCCGTCGACCGCGACGGTGGGATCGTCGGTCAGCGTCACACCGGGCAACTGCTCCAGCTGATAGCCGTCGGGCGCCGCCACCCGCAGCGTGACTCCAGCCAGTCCGCCGACAATCGCCAGTGATCGGGTGACGTTGTTGCCGTCACCGACGTAGGCCAGAGTGAGACCGTCAAGCGAGCCGAACGTCTCACGCAGGGTGAGCAGGTCGGCAAGCGCCTGACACGGATGGTGGCCCGCGGTCAGCATGTTGATCACCGGCACGCGGGAGTACTGGGCAAGCTCGGCGACCAGGGCATCGGGACCGGTGCGGATTCCGATCGCCGACGCATGCCGTGACAGGACGTAGGCCGTGTCACGGATCGACTCGCCGCGGCTGAGCTGCATCTCGTCGGGACGGAGCACCATCGGGTGACCGCCGAGCTCGGCGATCCCGGTCTCAAACGACGTCCGGGTCCGCGTCGAGGCGGCCTGGAAGATGAGCGCCACCGACCGCCGGGCGAGCGCGTCGGAGGAGAGCGGCGCGCGCTTGAGCTCCGCGGCGCGGTCCAGCAGCGCGGTCAGCTCGGTGGCACTGAGCTCGGCTCCGGTGAGGAAGTGGCGTGGCAAGCGCAGCAGTGTACGGCGACGGCCGTATCATCCGCACTGCACCACGTCCCTGGAGGCCAGCATGTCGCGACTCATTCGGATGGACCAGACCGGACACACCGAGCTGGCGCACTGGAGTCCCGGCGACAGCGAGTCGGCCGACGCGGCCCGGGCGACACTCCGCGCGGAGCTCGAGCGTGGTTACTTCGCCGTCGTCTCAGAGCCCGACGGCCGCGCCACCGCGGTCCGCGACCTCCCGCTCGACGCCGACCTGGTCATTCTGCGCCGCCCGATCGCCGGCGGCTGATGGCCCCCGCGGCCGCCGCGGGGGC
>JBAWFG010000471.1:0-3338 GCA_049591655.1 Solirubrobacteraceae bacterium | reverse complement strand
GTCCTCAGCCCCCAGAACCTCCGTCCGGGCGACACGAGGGGCCCGCCCCCGGCCGTCAGCGACGCCCGGCCGTCAGCGACGCCCGGGCCGTCAGCGACGCCGGGCCGTCAGCGACGCCGGGAGGTCCGCTCGCCGCGCTCGCTGCGCCGCCCCGGCGGTACACCGTCGCGGGCCGACGCCCCGGACTGCATCAGCGACGCCTGGATGCGCAGGGCCAGGGTGGGACAGGCGCTGACCGTCCGCTGGGCCAGGCCCTCAAGGGCCGCTGGGATCGGCGTGTGGTCGATGAGGGGATAGCCCCACTCATCGAGGGTGATCCGCTCCGGGAACAGCTCGGCGCACAGCCCGTGGGCCTCGCACTTGATCGGGTCGACCTCGATGCGCATCAGCTCACCGGGCTCGTCTGACGGGGGGTGATCAGCACCGGCCGCCGGTCGCAGGCCTCGCATGCGCCGTGACGGGCGTGATCGTCGAATTCGGCCGAGAACACCGCCAGTGCGCTGGTCACAAACCGTGCGGTCCCGTCCGGATGGGTGCAGGCGCCGCGGCCGATGACCAGCTCCGCCCAGCGGCGGATGTCGCCGAAGGCATCGCGCCGGGCATGCCCGTCGCGCACCGCCGCCAGCGCCTCGGAGATCGACGCCAACCCGTTGAGGCACGGCCCGCACTGGTGGGCGCTCTGATCGAACATCCATGCCGCCACCCGCGCGACCTCAGTGACCGGGCAGGCACTCTGGGGCAGGGCGACGACGATCCCGGCGCCCATCGTCGCCCGCATTGAACGCAGCGAATGCTGGGAGAGCCGTGCGTCGGAGGCGGCGCGCGCGTCGACCCAGCTGCCGGCGTAGCCGCCGAACAGAAATGCGCGCGCCGGCTCGGTGAGGCCGTCGGCGGCGTCGATCAGCGAGCGCAGATGCGATCCGAACTCGACCTCGTACACGCCCGGCGTTCCTACGCCTCCGCTGAGGGTGATGAGCAGGGATCCGGGCTCGTCAGCGGGCCCCAGCTCACGGAACCAGTCGGCTCCGTGACGCGCGATCAGCGCCACGTGGGCCAGGGTCTCGGCGTTTGACATCAGCGTCGGACGCCGGCTGATTCCACGCTCGGCGATCCGTGGGGGCTGGGTGAGCGGCCGCGGCACGCCCTTGTTGACGAAGTTGACGATCGCCGTCTCCTGCCCGGCCACATAGCCGCTCGGCACGCTGACGATCCGAGGCTCGATCATCCGCCGCCCGACGTCCGGGCGCTCCTGCAGTGCGGCCCGGAGGGAGTCGGCCGCGCTGACGGCGGCCTCGTCGACAGCGACGATCACATCCGGGGTATCAAGTGCCGCGGCGAGGCTGAACGCGCCGTCGAGCACGAGGTGCGGCAGTGATTCGAGCAGCATCCGGTCCTTGACGCTCATCGGCTCGCCCTCGGTGGCGTTCACGACGACGATCGGCCGCCCGCGTCCGCGCGCCACGAGCTCGAGCTTCTTGGCCAGCGGGAACGCGCCGCCGCCGCGCCCGCGCAGGCCGGAACGGCCGATCTCAGCCGCCAGGACCGAGGGCAACCCGCTGCCGGTCCGCTTGGTGGCGGGGAGGTCACCGTGGGTCTGCACATGGGTGTGGTGATCCATCGACTGCGCGCCGACGCCGAGCAGGAGGCGAGGCAGACTCATGCGCGCTTCCCGGTCGCATGGCCGAGCAGCGTCGGCGGGGTTCCGGCACGTCGCGCCCAGCCCTTGGCCATCGGTCCTCCGGGCAGCCAGACGATCAGCCCGAGCGCGAACACCCCCGCCACACCAAGGGCGACGACCCGCAGCGGGGCGTTCTCCGGCCAGCCGATCATCGCGCGGATCGCCAGTGCGGACAGGACGACGCCGATGCAGATGATGTCGATTGCCAGCATCCAGCCCTGGCGCGTATCCGAACCGGTGCCGAAGCCATGCAGCACCGCCACCGGCCAGGCCCCGTAGGCCAGCCAGTGCACACCGCGCCACACCCTGTAGCCGAGCCGGACGCGGACGAGGCTGGTGATCGTCACCGCCAGCAGCAGATCGAAGCTGACCGCGCCGAGTCCGAGCCACAGCGGCCGGTAGGTGCCGTTAAAGGGGATCACCGCGTCCAGCAGGCCGATCGGTGCAAACGTGTCGAGCACCGCGGTGATGATGTGGACCACGAGGAACGCCACCGCCAGCAGCGAGACCGTGCGGTGGATCCCGTCGACCATGAACCGCGGGACTCCGGGCCCGCGTAGCCTGGCCATGGCGGCGATTCCGATCACCACGCTCGCGGTGAGCAGGACGAGCGAAACGGCGCCGCTGGCCCGGGTCACATACCAGTAGAGGCTGGGGCCGACGGTGGCAGCGAAGGCGGCGCTCAGGACGGCCACCCCCCGAGCTCCCGCACGTCGCCGGCCAGCCCCACCAGCCGCGCCGGCAGCCCCTGGGCCGTCAGCCACTCGGGCGCCTCGGCCCCGAGCACGATCGCCGCCGTCGAGGCGATGTTGGCGTCGGCACAACTCGCCGCGGCGACGCTGACCGTCCGCCATGGGCTCTGCACGGGGCCGCCGTGACGGGGGTCGAGGATGTGGTGCATCGGCTGGCCGTCGTGCAGCCAACGGCGTGTGACGATGCTCGAGGTCGCCAGCCCGCCTGACTGGATCGAGATCGTCTGCCCCTCGGCGTCGGGCGCGGAGCGGTGATCGTCGGTGACTCGAATCAGCCAGCCCCCGGCGGGCGGGCGGCCGTGGGTGGCGATGTCGCCACCGAGCGACACGAGCACGCCGTCGGCCCCGGCGGCATGCGCGGCCTCGGCGGCGAGATCGGCGGCCAGGGCCTTGGCGGTCGCACCGAGATCAAGTGTGACGCCGGCGGGCAGCCCGATCGCCGGGGGATCGGTGAACAGGCGTATCTGCCGCCACAGCGCATGGCGCTGCCGGTGCACGACGATCCGGTCGGTGGCGCTCAGCGGCGCGCCACTGGGGACCGCCTGCAGCTCACGCCAGTCACGGTCATAGCCAGCGGCGACGAGGCTCTCGCCGAGCGTCGGATCCACGGCCCCGCCGGAGATCTCAGCAGCCCGGACCGCCAACGACACGGCGCTGAGCAACAGCTCGCTGACCGGCGTCGTGCCGCCCCGGGCCGCGTTGAGCGCGGTCAGTTCGGAATCGTCACGAAAGCGGCTGGCGGCGACATCGATCGCGTCGATCTGGGCCTGCGCGGCCGCGCGGACGGCGGGGTCGGCCGGTCCGGCGTAGCGCAGTACCGCGGTCGTCCCCAGCGCGGACCAGCTTTCAGTGCGCAACTCGACGGCGCCCTCCGCGGCCGCGGCGCCCATCAGGAGCCGCCGGAGACC
>JBAWFG010000470.1:0-5004 GCA_049591655.1 Solirubrobacteraceae bacterium | reverse complement strand
CGCGGGCGCGCTGCATTGCAGTGCCAGCTCGTGCGCCCGCGTGAGCATCGCGCGCGCGTCCACGGGGCGCCTGGCGCGGCGCCGGGCGATCCCGAGGTGCAGCAGCGACCGGGCCAGCTCCAGGCGTGCGGGCGAGCTCTCCAACACGCTCACCGACTCCTCGAGTGACTCGAGCTCGTCGCCGACCAACCCAGCGACGCGCAGCGCGATCCCCAACGCGCGTGCACAGGCTGCGGCTCTGGCCTGCTCCACCTCGATGGCGGCCAGCGACCGGGCCCGCTCGAGCTGTGCCAGCTGCCAGGCGGCGAGCGCAGCACTCGAGCGCCAGGGGATCACCCCGGGATTGACGATGCCGAGCACGCCCTCGAGCTCGTCGCCTGCAGCCATGAAGAAGTCCAACGCAGCGCCCGGATCGCCCGCCTCGAGCGCGACGGCACCGTCGAACCACGCCTGCCCGATCTGCGCTCCTCGCGGGACGCGGCTCAGCGCATCGCGCGCTCCGTCGAGGTCGCCGCGCTCGAGGCGCAGCACGACCGTCGGCCCCGCCCACAGGGCATCGACCGACCGCCAGCCAAGTTCGCTCGCCTCGGGCATCGCGGCGAGGGCTGCGGCGGCGTCGTCGAGTCGTCCCTGGTAGATCCGGCACCAGGCAAGGGTGCAGCGCACGTTCACCTCGGCCAGCGGGTCCCCCAGTTCGACGGCTCGAGCCAGGCCCGCGTCGAGCATCCGCTCGGCAAGCACGGGCTCGTCGACCCAGTTCAGCGCGCCGGTGACGTGTATCAGCGGGGTGCCGTGGGACGCGGGACTGATCAGCGGGTCGGCGGCCACGGCGCGCGGCGCCATCGCGATGACGCGTTCGATGCGCTTCACCCGAGCCGCCTGATGGGGCGCCAGCAGCGCGACGAGAGCAGGGTCGGTCAGAGGCGGCCCGTCGGCGAGCACATCGAGCCGTTTGATCGCGACGGCGACCAGCTCGGGCACGACCGACGCAGCGGTCAGCTCGGCGGCGAGCAGGCGCTCGGCCAGCGGATGATCCTCGGGCAGCTCGGCGCGGCCACGCGCTCCGGCGGTGGCCGCGCGGGCGAAGTCGCCACTCGCGTAGAGCAGGCCGGAGAGCTCGCACCAGGCGTCGGCCCGGCGCTCTGGATCCCCGCCGCTGCCGAGCGCGCGCTCGAAGGTCTGGATCGCCTCCGGACGGCCGGCTGCGGCTTGGGCGCCGGCGAGCTCCAGCAGCAAGGTGCCGTGCTGCTCGGCCGGCGGCGGCTCGGCCAGCGCGCGTTCGAGCAGCTCGACCGCCAACGCCGGGTCCCCGACACCAATCGCTCCCCGCGCCTCATGACGCAACGCTTCGCATACCCACGCCTCGGCCGCCGGTCGGCTGCGCAGCAGGTGCGCGCCGATCCGGCCCGCAGCCGACGATTCGGCGCTCAGCAGCTGCGCCGCGCACCGGTGACGGGCGGCAAGCTCGAACGAGCCGAGGGCCTCGATCAGCGTCTCGCCCAGCAGCGGCTGCTCGAGGTGGATCGGCTCGCCAGGGGCGAGCACGCCTCGGGCGACCAGCTCGTCCGCGGCGCGGTCAGCGTCGCGAGGGGCAAGACCGGCGAGCGACCCTGCGATCCGGAGTGGTGCGACGCCGAGGACGGCGACGGCCTCCGCCAGTGCGCGCGCGTGCCGGCTGGCCTCGTCGAGGCGAAGCAGGACCGCCCGGGAGAGTGACTGGGGGATCTGAAGGTCCTCGGTGCCCCGGCGCTGAGCGGACTCGATCAGCCCGGACACCAACAGTGGGTTGCCGCCCGCGGCCTTGGCGACGCGCCCGGCAAAGCGTTCGTCGGCGTCCGGGATCCGCTCCGCAACCAGATCGCCCACCGCGTTGACGCTGAGCGGGGCCGGGGTGAGCAGCCACTCGCCGGCCCTCGCGGTGAGCGCTCGCAATGAGCCGGCATCCTTGTCCCCTTGGCCGGTCGCGATCGCGACGGCGATTCCCACGCCGATGTCCTCGCAGCGCGCGGCCAGCTCGTCCAGGAACTCGAGTGACGCCGAATCGCCCCAGTGTGCGTCGTCCACGATCAGGACCAGCGGGCCGGAGCGGCGAAGCTCGGCGACGAGCGCCACCAACCCCTCGACGAGCAGCCGCCGCTCGCCGACACCGTCAGTCCCTTCTTCAAACAGCAGCCGCGTATGGCGAGCCCAGCCCGCCTGCAGCACCGCGGGCGCGTCGTTGACCGCTGGTCCGAGCAGCCATCGCGCGAGCCCGAACGTGATGGCGCCGCCCAAACGTGTGGCGCGAGCCGGCCATACCGTGACGTCGGCGGCGCGCGCCCGCTCGGCGAGCTCAGCCAGCAGCGCCGACTTGCCGATCCCAGCCGGGCCCTCGATCACCAGCAGCCCTCCGCGACCGTCCGCCACGCCGTCGGCGAGCGCCCGCGTGGCCGTGGACTCCTGGTCGCGCTCCAGTAGCCGCATTGACCGCCAGTATTGCACCGGAAAACATAAATCCAGGGTCACCCCCTGGTCAACCCGGAGATAGGCTCCTCGCCGCAGTACGGGGCCGGGGCAGTTCTAACGCAACGTCTCGATGATGAGCGACACACACGGATGATTTCGGGGAGGCACGATGCTGGGGCACATCAGGGGTTTTAGCCGGGGCCGCACGGCCACGCTCGGCCTGGTCGTGGCGTTCGCCGTCTGGGCCGGGGCAGTCGGCGCCTTCCCGGCGGCCTCCGGCGCCACTCCCGTTGGCCCGGGCTCTCAGACCTTCTCGTCCCCGGGGTGCTCTGAGTTCTCAGTGCCCACCGGGGTCTCCTCGGTCAACATCACCGCGACCGGCAGCGCGGGTCAGACGGGCGGGGGCGGCGGCGGTGGCGGCGGCACCGGCGACACCGTGGCGGGTGCACTTGCCGGTCTGTCCGCTGGGCAGACCTTGGACGTATGCGTGGACTACGGTGGCGCTGCGGGCGGAAACGGCGGCAACGGGTACGCCGGCAACGGTGGGGGGGCGTCCGGTGTCGCGCTCGGCAGCGACTTCAGCGACCCGGTACTGATCGCCGCCGGCGGGGGTGGCGGCGGTTATGCCGGCCCCGGCGGTGGGAACGCGGGCATGCCGGACGGTAGTGTCGGCGGCTATGGCACTTACCCCGGTGGTGGGGGAGGGACCCAGACGACGTATGGGGCTGGGTCACTCAACGGCGCCAACGGCAGCAACGGGCACCCCACGACGAGCGCCGGCCCCGGCGCCGGTGGCGCCGGTGGCGGCGGGGGCGGCAACGGCTTCGCCACGTTCGGCGGCGGAGGCGGCGGCGCCGGTTACTACGGCGGGGGCGGAGGTGGCGACAGTGAGACCAACGGCGGCAACGGGGGCGGCGGCGGGGGCGGCTCCGACTTCTGCGGCTCCTCGTTGTCTGCCCCGGGCTGCCAGGTCAGCACCACCCCCAACTCCAGCTATCAGACGGCGTCGGTGGTGCTGAGCTACACGGCCGTTGCGACAGCACCGACGATCACGAGCGCGTCGAGCACAAGCTTCAATGTCAGGCAGCAGGGCAGCTTCGCGGTCACCTCCACCGGGGCGCCCACGCCCTCGCTGTCGGAGTCCGGGACGCTGCCCACCGGAGTCAGCTTCACGCCCCACAGCGACGGGACCGGGACCCTGAGCGGCACCCCGGCATCCGGTAGCGCAGGGCGCTACCCGATCACCTTCACCGCGTCCAACGGCGTCCAGCCCGACGCCGTCCAGAACTTCATCCTCACCGTGCGGGACACCGCGACCTACTCGACCCAGGGCTGCTCGCTGTTCAGCGTCCCGGCCGGCGTGTCGTCGGTCAACATCCAGGCCACCGGCAGCGCCGGACAGGCAGGCGGCGGTGGCGGCGGGGCGACCGGAGGCAGCGGTGACATCGTCTCAGGCACGCTGGGCGGCCTGTCGGGCGGGGACAAGCTCGACGTGTGCGTCGACTCCGGTGGTGGCACCGGCGCCACCGGGGTGGTCGGCGACGCCAGCGGCGGCAGCGGCGGCGGCGGCGGCGCGTCTGGCGTAGCGCTCGGCAGCGACTTCAGCGATCCGGTACTGATCGCCGGGGGCGGTGGTGGGGGCGGCTACGGCCAGGCCGGGGACAGTACGAACTCACCCCCCGGTCCCGGCGGGGGGGGAAGCGCCGGCCAGCCGAGCGGCGGCTCCGGAGGCCCCAGGGCTGCTTCCGGGGGTCGGGGTGGCACACAGACGACGTACGGGACCGGCGGGACCGGTTACGACGGCAACGGGACGAACGGGTCGGGGTCCTCGAGCGCCGGGCCCGGCGGTGGCGGTACCGGTGGCTCCTACGGCGGTGGCGGGGGCGGCGGCGGCTTCTACGGTGGTGGTGGTGGTGGCGGCGACTATGACGGAGACGGCGGTGGTGGCGGGTCTGACTTCTGCGGCTCCGCGTTGTCTGCCCCGGGCTGTCAAGTCAGCACCACCCCCAACTCGAGCTACGGCACGGCCTCGGTCGTGCTCACCTATGCGTCGGCGCTGCCCACCCCGTCGATCTCGACCAGCCAGCAGCCGCCGGCGGTGACGGTCGGGGGTCAGGTCGCCGACCAGGCGACGGTGAGCGGCGGCGCCAGCCCGTCGGGCACGGTCACATTCAAGCTGTACGACAACTCGAGTGGGTCTGGGACGCCGCTCTACACCGATGCCAACGAGTCCCTGAGCAACGGCACCGCTCACTCGGGGAGCTACACGGTCACGAGCACTGGTACCGACTACTGGGTGGCGACCTACAACGGCGATGCCCACAACAACTCGGTCTCCTCGGGGGCTGCTGAAGAGCCGGTGACGGTCGGCCCGGCGACCCCGTTGATCTCGACCAATGCGCAGCCGACCACGGGTGCGGTCGGGAGCCAGGTCGACGACCAGGCGACGGTGAGCGGCGGCGAGAGCCCGTCGGGGACGGTCACGTTCAAGCTGTACGACAACCCCAGAGGCACCGGCACCCCGCTCTACACCGATGCCAACGAGCCCCTGAGCAACGG
>JBAWFG010000469.1:0-1518 GCA_049591655.1 Solirubrobacteraceae bacterium | reverse complement strand
GCATGGCGGATCGGCGCGTGGGCGGCCGCGATGCCCGGGACGGGAGCGCCCAGCGCGGCGGCGGTCAGCGCGAGGGCGCAGAAGGGCAGAGAGGGGCGCAGAACCTGCGCAATGCTCCGTAAAGCGGTCAAGGTCATGCTCTCAACATCGAGCCGGTCGCACCCGGCTCTGAGGGAGTGCTCACGCCTTGGACGCGTGTCCGAGCGAGGCCTGTGGACGGATGATCGACGCCGGTGCGGCGGGCTCAACCGAGGCCCCCGCGTGAGCTCCCACTCCGCTGGAAGTGGGGCTCACGCGGGGGGCGTGGGCCTCGGCTCACCGCAGATCCGCGAACGCCCTGGGGGCTAGGGCTGCTCGCCGGTGAGCGGCGTGGGGGAGACACCCTCGTCGACGCCGCTGGCGCCGCTGATGGTGGCGTGGACGAAGCTTTCCGAGGCCGGAACACCGGAGGTCACCTTGTTCCACGTCGGGTCTCCCGAGGACGGCTTGGGCCACAGCCACCAGCCGTTCCAACTGCGCGACGGGTTGGGGTTGACGAACACGTTGGAGACGTTCCAGGTCGCGATCCCGGCGGCCTGGTTGCTCGCCGGGGCGCCGGTCACGTCCCCCAGCCACATCGCGTAGGCACCCTGGGTGTCGTTGATGTCGATGTTGCGGAAGTCGAACACCGTCGGCGCCGGGCCGGTCGAGTAGTTGTACTGGTTGGGGAGCAGGAACAAGCCCTGGTAGGTGGTGGCGCCGGTCAGGCCGTCGATCATCAGCCGCGCGGGGCCCGACCAGGTCTGGATGAGCTCGGCATGGTTGGTCGAGTAGGAGCCGTAGACGGTGTCGAACAGGACATCGCGCATGACGACGGTGGCGCCCGGCTCCTGCAGCTGCAGGCCGCCGGTGAGATCGATGCCGCCGAAGTGCACATCGTGCATCCACAGCGTGCCGGTCTGGTTCTTGAACGCGCCGGCCCAGCCCGGGATCGTCAGGTTGAACGAGCAGTTCTGCAGCACGACGTTGTGCCCGCCCCACACCTTGAAGGTGTCGGTCAGCGCCAGCGTGGTCGACGGGCACTGCAGGATGTAGTCCTGGCTCTGGTTGAGCGCGAGGTTGGTCGCCGGCGTGACGTTGATCGTGATCGGGTTGACGAGCGCGGGCTCACCCCACGCCGAGGCCGGCGCCGGGGTGCTCGTCGTCAACGCCCGCGTCACCGTGGCCGCCGCCACCGTGGTCGGGGTGCTGGCCCCCGGCGCCGACGGGCTGCGGAAGGCCGAGACGGTGACCGGAACGCCGCCCACGGGCCGGGGGCTGACCGGGGCGGCGGGCTTGGCGATCACCGCGACCGGCTTGGTCGCCGGCTTGGTGCCAACCCTCCGCGCCGCGGTCTTGACCGAAGCCCTGGTGTGCTTGGTGGCCTTTTTGGCGGGCCGATGGGCGGCCATTCGGTGCCGCGTGGGGTGAGCGGCGGTCTTGTGGGCCTTGGCGAGGGCGACGCCCGCCGCGGGGCCGGCGGCGGCGACCGCGAGGCTG
>JBAWFG010000468.1:0-7339 GCA_049591655.1 Solirubrobacteraceae bacterium | reverse complement strand
GGCCTGGGGCCGGGGCCGGGGGCGTGGCGCCGGGCGCACCTGCTCGGGCCCAGTCATCCGCACCGGACCCGTCCGCGACCGTCTCGATCGCCGCGCGGACGGTCGGTCAACCGATCCGGCCCGGGTTTCTCGGCTTCTCGATCGAGTTTCAGGCGGTCCGTGTCTACACGGGCTCTGACCCCGGCGCGATCAACCCGGTGCTCGTCTCGTTGATCCGCAACCTGACGCCCGGGCAGGCGCCGGTGCTCCGGATCGGCGGTGACAGCACCGACGTGTCGTTCGTGCCGACGCCCGGGGTGCGAGCGCCGGCCTACGTCAGCTACAAGCTGACCCCGGGCTGGATGGCCACCACCGCCGCGCTGCAGCGTGCGCTCAACGCGCGGATGATCCTCGGCGTCAACCTCGCCGCCAACGAGCCGCGGCTCGCCGCGGCCGAGGTCTCCGCCTACCTGCGGACGTTCGGACGCGGGTCGATCGAGGCGCTGGAGATCGGCAACGAGCCCAACGTATACGGCAAGATCACCGTCTACCACACCGTGTTCGGCCTCCCGATCGCGGCGCGGCCCAAGAGCTTCGGTTATCCCGCGTTTCATGCCCAGTTCGATGCGATCGCCGCTCGCACGGCCGCGGCGCCCCTGGCCGGTCCGGCGCTTGCCGTCGGGCCCACGCCGGGGCCCGGGTCGTGGGTGCAGACGATGCCGTCGTTCCTGCGCCGCGAGCCGCGGCTGGGGATCATGACCATCCACCGCTATCCGCTGCGCAACTGCTACGTGCCCCCGCGCTCGGTGCAGTACCCGAGCGTCTCCCATCTGCTCTCGCCCTACGCCGCCGCCGGTCTGGCGCGCAGCCTGCGGCGCTGGATCGGGATTGCGCATCGTCAGGGCCGCCACCTGCGCGTCGACGAGCTCAACTCCGTGGCCTGCCGGGGCAAGGCCGGGGTCAGCGACCGCTTCGCGTCCGCGCTGTGGGTGACCGACGCGCTGTTCGCACTCGCGCGCGCCGGGGTCGACGGGGTCAACGTGCACACGCTTCCCGACTCCGCCTATGAGCTGTTTCAGTTCGGCCGCCGCGACGGTCATTGGTACGGCACGGTCCGGCCGGTCTACTACGGGCTGCAGTTGTTCGCGCAGGCCGCCCCGGCGGGGTCCCGGCTGCTGGCGGTCAGTCAACGCGGCCATACCAGCGCGCTGAGCACGTGGGCGACGCGCGCGGCCGACGGCCGGGTGCGGATCGTGCTCATCAACAAGGACCCGGCGGCGGGGCGGACGGTGACGGTCCGGCTGCCGGCCGGCAGTGCAACCACCGCCACCGTTGAGCGCATGCAGGCGCCGAGCGTCACCGCCAGCCGGGGCGTGACGCTCGGGGGCCACGGCTATGGCCAGGCGACCTCCACCGGACAGCTTGCGCCACCGCACCTGTCGACCATCAGCGCCGCGCACGGGAGCCTCAACGTCTCGGTCCCGCACGGCAGCGCCGCGCTGGTCACGGTCGATGCCCCGGCGGCGTGACCGCCGGCTGCCCGCGCTTCAGTTCTCGACGCCGAGCCGGTCCCAGCAGTACAGCTCGAGGCACTCGGCGGCCAGCGAGGCACACCGCTCCTCCGACAGCCACGGAAGGACGGTGTCGAACGCCTGCTCCTCGCCCACGCCCGCCTCAAACGCCTCCTCGCCGCGGAACCCCGCGGCGATCTTCAGCGCCTCCCGGCGGTTCTCGCCCAGGGAGGGGAACACGTTGACCAGGAACTCCTTGTTCGGCAGCGGGTGTCCCACCTCCAGCGACACATGCCACGCGGCGAGCAGCGAGAGGTCGTGCTCGTCGAGATCGGCAACGGCCTTGGCGTAGTGGGAATCCAGCTCGGACTCGGGGATCTCGTCGACCCACGCGCGTACGACCTCGCCGAGGATCTGTCGGCGCGCCTCGCGGCCCACCGAGTCGGCGATCACCCGGATGGCGTTCTGCGGTTCTATGAAGCACAGGGTCATTGCGGCTCCGGCTAGAGGTTGCGGATGGCGCAAAGGTAGGCAATGGCCCGGACGGAGCCGTGCGCAGAGCGGACGGGTGGATGCACCCGCCGATCAGGCGGGGGCGCCGGGCGGGTGGGCGGCGGCTGGGCGGCGGTTAGGCGAGCGCCCCGGTGGGGGCTAGGCGAGCGCCCCGGCGGGGCCCTCGAGCCATACGCCGGGCAGCTTGTGCAGCCCGACGAGCTCGATCAGCTTGAGGATCTGGGGCTGGGCGCCGCACAGGCGCAACTCGCGTCCATGGGCCCGCAGGCGCCGGGCGAGCATCGCCAGATCGACCATCAGCGACGGGTCGGCGAACACCAGCTCCGACAGATCGACGACGACATCGGCCTGGGCCCGGATCGCCCGGGTGAGCGCCCGCCGTCGCGATCCTTGCGTGGCCCGGTCCTCATCTCCGGTGCAACGGAGTACCGGCGGGGTGTCATCGAAGCTGACGATCACGGAAACCTACTCAAATTGGTCCGCTGGTGGCAACCCGATTGATCGATTCGCACACGATTGCAGGCGCGCAACCGTCCCAGCGCGGCCAACTGCGCCGCAGTCGATTGCAGGCTGAGCGTCCTCCGAGCTCCGTCTAGACTCACTCCCATGGCAACAGTCGACGAAGTGACAGACGCGCTGCGTGATGTGATCGACCCCGAGCTGGGCCTCGACTTCGTCGAGCTTGGCCTCATCTACAACGTCGAGGTCGACGAGGGCAGAGTGCTCGTCACCTACACGCTGACCAGTCCGGGCTGTCCGATCGGACCCCAGGTCTCGGAGCAGATCGAGGAGTTCGTGTCCGAGCTCGACGGGGTTCAGGACGTCCAGAGCACGATGACGTTCACGCCACCGTGGTCGCCGGACCGCATGAGCGAGGACGCGAAGTTCGCACTCGGGTTCTGATGGTGGCGAGCCGCCGCTCCGCGGCCGCTGCTGCCGTCTGAGCGTCGCTCAGACGCCGCGCAGCTCGCGGCTGAGATCGATCGCGCGGATGTCGTGTTCTCCGGGCAGTTTGGCGAGCACCGACAGGGCCACGTCGCGCACATCGTGTTCCTCGCGGCCGAGATCGTCGACGAGCGACTTGAGCGCGGTGTGCACGATCTTCAGCTGGGCCGCGGTCAGCTCCAGATGGAAGGCGATCTCGCCCGGTTTGATGAGGTCAACGTCGTCCACGTGGGCTCCTGTCGTACTGGGTGGGCCGTTCAGCTTGCCGGGCCCCGCCGGCGGGGCCGAGATCCTCGCTCGCGCTTGGCGCGCATGTCGGCGGCCGGGCCGTGCTTGGTGCGCCCGTGGCCGGTGGGCACGATCGGCGCCGGTTTGCCGTTGGGGGCGACGGCTGGCGTATCTCCGGCGGGCGTCGCGTCGTTCTTGCGGGCCTGGGCGTCCGTCTGGCGGCGGGGCCGGCCGCTGCGCGCAGCCGCGAGCAGTTCGGCAAGCGTCGATTCGATTCCGTCGGCGACGATGTCGATGTCGGGCATCGCGTCGTAGTCGCCGAGCAGTCCGTAGTCGAGCGAGCCGTTGTAGGACATGATCGCCACCGCCAGCGCGTGATCCTCCGGGAGGAAGGCGACCGGGAACAGGTCCTCGAGCTCACGCCCGAGAACGTAGAGGGGCATCTGCGGGCCGGGGATGTTGGTGACCAGCAGGTTGAACAGCCGCGTGGAGAAGTTCAGCCGCGAGGCCTGGGCGAGCACGGTCGGGGGTGCCAGGCTGTTGACCGCCGCGAGCGTGGCGGCGCCGATCGCCTGCTTTGACTCCTTGAGCCCGTCCATCGCGGAGTGGATGAAGTCCAGCCGGGCGACGGGGTCGTCGATGAACACCGGCAACGGTCCACGCATCACGGTCAGCTGGTTGCCGAGGGTGTTGCGCTGGGCGGAGGTCCGGACCGAGACGGGCACCAGGGCGCGCATCTCCAACCCCTCCGTGCGCACGCCGCGGGAGCGCAGCCACTGCGCCAGCGCGCCGGAGACGACGGTGAGCACGACATCGTTGACGGTGCCCCCCAACTCGTCCTTGATCTCCTTGTAGTCGGCGAGCCGCTGGCGCACCACCGCGTAGCGGCGGTGCGGTCCGATCGTGACGTTGAGCGGGGTCTCCGGGGCCGGGTTCAGCCCCGCCCACACCAGCTCGCCGAGGCCCTCGAGGGCGTCGCGCACGAGGTGCAGCGAGGTCGTCGGGCGCGTGGCGGCGATGATCGAACGGGTGAGCAGCGAGGCGGTGGTGTTGACCACGCCGCGCGCCCCGGCGATGACGAGATCGGCCGGGGAGGGCTCGGCCTCGGGGCGCCACGGCTCCAGGTCGGTGTCGGGTGCTGAGGTCGGCTCACGCTCGGCGTCGAACAGGACCGAGGCGAGGTCGACGCCGGAGATCCCGTCCACGAGCGCGTGGTGGGTCTTTGAGATGATCGCGAAGCGACCGTCGGCGAGACCCTCGACGAGCCAGTTCTCCCATAGCGGCTTGGAGCGATCGAGCTGCTGGGACGCGATCCGGGAGGCGAGCAGGAACAGCTGATCCTCGGTGCCAGGCGCCGGCAGCGCCGTGTGCCGGACGTGGTACTCGAGGTTGAAGTCGGGATCGTCGACCCACAGCGGGCGCCCGGTCTCAAGCGGCGGGGTGGCCAGCTTCTGCCGGTAGCGCGGGACGAGGTGCAGCCGGGAGCGGACATGCTCCAGATAGTCCTCAAAGGCCGGTGCGGGCCCTTCGAACAGGAGCACCCCGCCAATGTGCATGTGCGACGCGCGTCCCTCCTGATGCAGGAATGAGGCGTCGATCGAGGTCAGACGGTCGAGGTGCTGCTGCGTCAATTGTCCCGCTCCCGGATGGCTTGCGCGATAGGTAAGCGTACTCGCCCGCCCCGCCAGCGACCAACCCGCGACCGACACGGAAGGAGTAGCGTTCCCGGCGACACCGATGGCCTGGGATTTCTCCACCGAACCGGAGTTCGAGCGCAAGCTGGAATGGATGCGCGCGTTTGTGCGCGAGCAGATCTGGCCGCTGGAGACGCTCATGGACGAGCTCGGCTGGGAGGGCCTGCGCCGGGCCGCCGCCCCGCTTCAGGACGAGGTCCGCGAGCAGGGGCTGTGGGCCGCCCACCTCGACCCCGAGCTCGGCGGCCAGGGCTTCGGCCAGGTCAAGCTCGGGCTCATGCACGAGATCCTCGGTACCAGCCCGATCGCGCCGCTGGTGTTCGGCAACGCGGCGCCTGACTCCGGCAACTCGGAGATCATCGCGATGGGCGGGACGCCGGAGCAGAAGGACCGCTACCTGTATCCGCTGCTGGCCGGCGACCTGAAGTCGGCGTTCAGCATGACCGAACCCGATACGGCCGGCTCGGACCCGACGCTGCTCAGCACCCGGGCGGTGCGGGACGGCGACGACTGGGTGATCACCGGGCGCAAGTGGTTCTCCACCAACGGGTCGATCGCCGACTTCCTGATCGTCATGGCCGTCACCGACCCCGACGCCCGCCCGCACCAGCGCGCGTCGATGTTCATCGTCGACGCCGACACCCCCGGGGTCAACATCATCCGCGATGTGTCGACCATGGAGCACCCGTACGAGAGCTTCGGCCGCTATGGCAACCACGCCGAGATCAGCTACGAGAACGTGCGGGTTCCGGCCGGCGCGCTGCTTGGTGCCGAGGGCGCGGGCTTCCTGATTGCCCAGCAGCGCCTCTACCCGGGCCGGATCCACCACTGCATGCGTTGGCTGGGAGTGGCGCGACGCGCGTTTGACATGCTCTGCGAGCGCTCGCTGTATCGCCAGGCCCACGGCGCGACGCTGTCCAAGCACCAGTCGATCCAGAACTGGATCGCCGACTCCGAGGCCGAGATGCAGGCCGCGCGCCTGATGACCCTGCACGCCGCCTGGAAGATGGACACCGAGGGCGTGATGGCCGCCCGCAAGGACATCGCGCTGATCAAGTTCTACGGCGCCAACGTGCTCCATGACGTCGTCGACCGCGCGCTGCAGGCCCACGGGGGCCTCGGCTACTCGACCGACCTCCCCCTGGAGGCGATGTACCGCTACGCGCGCGCCGCCCGGATCTATGACGGCCCCGACGAAGTCCACCGGGCGTCGGTCGCCCGCCAGGTCCTGCGCGGCTTCCAGGCGCCCGCCGACGAGGTGCCGACCGAGTTCATCCCGGCACGACGTGAGGCCGCCCGGCGCCAGTTCGCCGAGGTCTTGGCCGCCGTGACGGCCAACGACTGACCTAACCACGGGGCCCCGTGAGGGGCCCTTCTAGACTGAACCCCACGATGTCCAACGTCCCTGAGACCCTGCTGCTGGCCGCGCCCCGTGGTTACTGCGCCGGAGTTGACCGCGCGGTGCAGACCGTCGAGCGCGCGCTGGAGCTCTACGGAGCACCGGTCTATGTCCGCAAGGAGATCGTCCACAACAAGCATGTGGTCGAGCAGTTGCGCGATCGCGGCGCGGTGTTCGTCGATGCCGAGACCGAAGTGCCGGAGGGCGCGACCGTCGTGTTCTCCGCTCACGGCGTGGCGCCGAGCGTCCACGCCAACGCGCGCCAGCGCGCGCTGCAGACGATCGACGCCACCTGCCCGCTGGTCACCAAGGTCCACCGGGAGGCGCTGAAGTTCGCCGCCGACGGCTACACGATCGTCCTCATCGGCCACGCCGGCCATGAGGAGGTCGAGGGCACGATGGGGGAGGCCCCGGAGCACATCGTCCTGATTGAGGACGAGGCCGGGGTCGATCGCCTTGAGGTGCGTGACCCCGAGAAGGTCGCCTACATCTCCCAGACGACGCTCTCGGTCGACGAGACCCGCGCCATCATCGGGCGACTGCGCGAGCGCTTCCCGGCGATCGTCGGGCCCCGCACCGACGACATCTGTTACGCCACGACCAACCGTCAGGCGGCCGTCAAGCAGCTCGCCCAGCAGTCCGACCTCGTGCTCGTGATCGGCAGCCGCAACTCGTCGAACTCCAACCGCCTCGTCGAGGTGGCCCGGGAGCTCGGGGCCGCGTCGCATCTGATCGACAACGAGGCACAGGTCCGCGAGGAGTGGCTCGAGGGCAAGCGGGTCGTCGGGATCACCTCGGGGGCAAGCGCCCCGGAGGAGCTCGTGCAACGGCTCGTCGACTTCTTCCGCAACCGTGGCACCGAGGATGTCCGGGAGCTGCAGGTCGTCCAGGAGGACGTCCGCTTCATGCTGCCCAAGGCCATCCGCCAGGCGATGTCGGCCGCGGCCGCCTAGCCGCTGGCCCGTCGAGCACCGGGCGCGCAGCTGCAAACCCTCGTCCTCTCCGACCTGCACTTCGGCGCGCACTCGGGCGCTGATGTGCTCCGTGATCGGACCCGGCGCGCCCCGCTC
>JBAWFG010000467.1:0-2586 GCA_049591655.1 Solirubrobacteraceae bacterium | reverse complement strand
CCGGGGGAAGCCCTTGGGCCCGTTGCGCTCACCCTCATAGAAGTCATGTCCGATGGCGCCAACGAC
Organism: Solirubrobacteraceae bacterium; assembly: GCA_049591655.1. GTDB lineage: Bacteria > Actinomycetota > Thermoleophilia > Solirubrobacterales > Solirubrobacteraceae > Palsa-465. Next base: position 2,520 of record JBAWFG010000467.1, on the reverse strand, counting down.
GCACATCTCATCCCGGGGGCGCCCGGTGATCGCCCGCCCGAGCATGCGGTCAGCGTCACCGGCCCCGTACACATCGGCGGTGATCACGGTGTCGATCCCGTCCCCAGGGGCGATTAGCGCGCAGAACCGCTCCTCGTCGATCGGCTCACCGAAATGCATGAAGCGCCCGGCGCTCCAGGTACCGAGCGCCACCCGTCCCGGATCGACTGGCGATGAAGTCGTTGCCATGGCCTCAATCTAAGCACCGGTGCGACCCGCGGGGCACGAAGACCTCAGCGCTGTCGCCACCACCTCCCTCCGATGAGATCGTGGAAGATCACCTCGTTGCGCCCGCAGACGGTGACCACCTCCCAGTAGCGCCGGCGCAACGGCTTCTCGGTCCACCACCGGTCCTCGATCAGCCATGTCTCACGCACCGCGTCGATCTCACGCCGATCAACAAGCTGCGGGCGGCCATCGTCCGCGGCGACAACGGCGACGCGCCGCGGAATGCCGAGTCGTCGCGGGCCCGCCACTTACCACTCAATCCGTGTAATTTTTACACACTTTTTGTGTAAGAGTGTATTCTGCTCTTCATGCGACAGGCCAGCGGCGACCTCTTCCCTACCGACGTGCCGATCCCAGCGAGCCAGATGATCGGGCGGGCAGATGACGTCAGGGAGATCGCCGACGCACTGACTGGCGGGACGCACCTGATCCTTGCCGGCCCACGCCGGACCGGCAAGACGAGCGTCTGCGAGGCCGCACTGCATCAGGCGGGCCGCCGGGGCAGCTATATCGCCGCGCTCGATCTGTTCCGGATCGCCGATGCAGCCGAGCTCGCCGAGGCCCTGGCCTTGGCGGTGATCGCCAACCGCTCGCCCGCCCGTCGCCTCATCCGCCGAGCCAGGGAACTGGGGCGTAATGCGCTGACCGCCGCCCAAGCGGCGGCGATGCTCAAGCTCCAGAGTCAACTCGGCGAGGGGATCGAGGTCGCGATCACGCCGGGCTGGGCCGCCCAGGACCCACAACGCGCCCTCGATCTGGCACTCGAGCTGCCCGAGCGTGTGGCGGTCGCGGACGGCCGGCGCATGATCGTGTTCTTCGATGAGTTCCAGGAACTGGCGGGAGATCGGCGGCCCTACGGCGATCCAGATCTCGTCACAAAGCGCATGCGTGCCGTGTTCCAGCGCAGCTCCAGCGTCAGCTATCTCTTTGCCGGCAGCATCGAGCATGTGATGCGCGACCTGTTCGCCCCGAATCAGCGAGCCTTCAGCGGGTTCGGCAGCTTCCATGTCCTGCGCCCAATCACCGCCGATGACTGGCTCGGAGGCCTTGCCAAGCGCTTCGCGGCCGACGACTGCACGATCGGCACGACGGCGCTGCGCCGGATCGTCGAGCTCGGAGGAGGTCACCCCCGAGCCACGATGCGCATCGCTCAGCAGACGCACCTCGTCTCCGTCCAGCTCGATCGCCGGGAGATCGACCTCGACCTCGTCGAGCTCGGCTACCGAGCGGCGCTCGCCGGCGATCTCCCGACCATGGAACAGACGGTCGAGCAGATCCGCCGCGTCCATAAGAATGCACTGCTGGTGGCGCGGGCGATCGCCTCCGAGAATCCGATCCCTCGCCGGCTGACCCCGGCGATCCGCGATCGGGTGCTCAAGCTCCTGCGCCAGGCCGGGGTCGTTGAGCATGCCAGCCGAGGCGACTGGCGAATCGTCAACCCGCTGTTCAAGGCCTACCTCCGTGACCTGGACCCGCTCATCTGAGTAATCCTTACTCACAGTCTGTGTAAACACGTCTCACCCCTCGAACGGCGCCAGCACGGCGCGCCGCTCCGGGAACCGTGAATCAGGGTCGACCTCCAGAATGCGCAGCGCGGCATCCGGCCCGGCGGCAACCCGGGTCTGGCGGATCGCCTCCCGCAGCCGCGCCGCGCGCGCTTCGCCGGGATCCTGGAGCAGCGCCCGCTGATCGGACGCCGGCGGTCCGAAACCCTCGACCGCCAGCCGCAGCCGATCCGCCGGGGCGGGCATCAGCGACAGCCGCGGCACCAGCGCCAGGCGCATCCGCACCGGGTCGGCGAGCGCCTCGCGGAAGACGACCTGCTCCCGCCAGGTCCCCCCGCGTTCAACGAGCACCGCCGAGAGCGCGACCGCCCGCAGCGTCCGCCCGCGCCGCTCTCGGCGAGCGAGCAGGCGGTCGATGAGCAGACCCAGCCCGCGCTCCAGCTGCACCCCCGACGCCGCCTCGGGCAGCTCCAGCTCCTCGCGCAGGAACTCCCCCGCCGGACGCGGTGAGAGCGCGCTGTCGCCGCCGGCGGCGAGCTCGTGGGCGAGCAGGCCCGCCTTGCCGAAGCGGTCGGCCAGAGCGGCGGCGGGCACAGCGGTCAGCTCACCGAGCGTTGTGATGCCCAGCCGCTCCAGCGCCTCGGGCAGATGGGCCAGGGAGGAACGGGCGCGCAGCAGGGCAACGGGCAGTGGGGCCAGGTAGGCGCGGGCCCGCTCCCGGCCCGCACCCTCCCGACCCATCCCCACC
>JBAWFG010000466.1:0-1521 GCA_049591655.1 Solirubrobacteraceae bacterium | reverse complement strand
GATCAGGTCCGAGCGGGTGTAGTCCGACATCTCGTAGTCGTGACCCATCGTGATCGCGTCAAACGGGCACGCCACCTCGCAATAGCCGCAGAAGATGCAGCGGCTGAGGTTGATCTCATATACCGCGGCGTAGCGCTCGCCGGCTGACACGCGGTTCTCCGGCGTGTTCTCGGCGGCGACGACGCGGATGCAGTCGGCCGGGCAGGCGGCGGCGCACAGCGAGCAGCCAACGCACTTCTCAAGACCGGTGTCCTCGAAGCGGTGCAGCTTGTGGCGTCCGCGGAAGCGCGCGTAGACGGGCGTCTTCTCCTCGGGATACTGGATCGTCAGCGGTCCCTCGACGAGCCGGCCGAAGGTCGTCTTGAGTCCACGCAGCGTCTCGCCGAACACGCGGTAGGCACCGCGGGCGGCGCCGGTGCCCGGCGCGCGCATCACCTCAACCACGTCGGTGCCGGGATCGTAGGGGCTCATCGGCCGCTCCTCTCATGCAATGGCTGGCGCGCGGTCATCCAACCACCACGATCGCGGTCACCAGCAGGTTCAGGGTGGCCAGCGGCAGCAGGATCTTCCAGCCGAAGGACATCAGCTGGTCATAGCGCAGGCGGGGCAGGGTGGCGCGCACCCAGACGAACAGGGTGATGAAGATCATCATCTTCGCCAGCACGACGAACGGGTCGACCCAGCCGGGGGGGTTGATGCCGAACGGGAGCAGCCAGCCGCCGAGGAACAGGGTGGTCGCGATGCCGCTGACCACGATCATGTTCGCGTACTCGGCGAACAGGTAGGCGACGAACGCCGTCCCGCCGTACTCGGTGAAATAACCACCGACCAGCTCGGCGTCGGCCTCGACGAGGTCAAACGGCGCGCGGTTGGTCTCGGCGAACGACGCCGTCATGAAGATCAGAAAGCCCGCGAACTGGGGGATGATGTACCACATCCCGGCCTGGGCATGGACGATCCCGGTTAGCGACAGCGTGCCGGCGGTGATGATCACCCCGACGAGGGCCAGGCCCTGGGACACCTCGTAGGAGATGAGCTGCGCGGCGCCGCGCATCGCGCCCAGGAACGAGTACTTGGAGCCGCTGGCCCAGCCGCCGAGCATGATCCCGTAGAACGAGATGCCGCCGAAGGCGAACACATACAGCGGACCGACCGAGACGTCGATCCCGTACAGGCCCACCGGCTGGCCGAAGATGTTCTGCACGTCGCCGAACGGGACGAGGGCCAGCGAGGCGATCGCGGTCAGGATCGCGATCATCGGCGCGATCCGGAACAGGTAGCCGACCGAGGTCGTCGGACGGAACGCCTCCTTGGTGGCGAACTTGACGATCTCGGCCAGCGGCTGCATGAGCCCGTAGGGGCCGACGCGGTTGGGGCCATAGCGGCCCTGGAAGCGGCCGAGCAGCTTGCGCTCGTAGACCACGAGGACCGGCAGGACGCCGAAGATCACGCCGAAGATGACGAGCGCCTTGAGGATCTGCACCCACCACGGTTCATAGAAGGCGACCAGCGCGATGGGGA
>JBAWFG010000465.1:0-3051 GCA_049591655.1 Solirubrobacteraceae bacterium | reverse complement strand
GCTCCGGAGGTGAGGTACTCGTGGTTGCCCGGAACGGGATGCACGATCGAGTTGAAGTCCTGCCCCCAGCTGAGGTCATAGGAGCCCGTGTATTCGCTGTAGGCGCCCGAGTCGTATTGGTTATCGCCAAGGACGAAGACTGCGGCGGGATTGAAGGTCCGCGCGAGCGCCGCAGTCGCGGACTGTTCGCAGGGGGCGCTGCAGCCGGGAGGTTGTGCGATATCCCCCACCGCCACCACGATTGGGTCGCCGGTGACCGCGCCAACGGTCCCGGTGGCCGCTGACGTTGCGGACGCCGAGCCCGAGACGTTGGCGGCGTTCACCGACGCCCGGATGGTCGCGCCGACGTCCCCCGGGAGGAGGAGATACGTCGAATGGGTCGCGCCGGAGATGTTGCTGCAGGCGCTGGCGCCCGAGTTGCACCGCTGCCACTGGTAGGCGTAGCTCGTCGGTGCATTCGTCCATTTGCCCGTTGAGGCGGTCAGTGTGTCGTATTCCTTTGCGGTGCCGGTGATCGCCGGCACCGCGGTATTCGCCGGCGGCGGGGGCGGAGGCGGAGGTGGAGGCGGAGGCGGAGGCGGAGGCGGAGGCGGTGTGGGTGAGGGAGACGGCGACGGCGACGGCGACGGCGACGGCGACGGCGACGGGACGGTCGGGGTCACCGGAGGCTGCGAAGTCGTTGGCGTCGTGGCGGTGCCGACCGGTGGCGACGCGGGTGACAACCGCTTCGGCCTGGGCGTCTTGACGCAGCCCTGGACCTTGATGTAGACGACGCGGCCTCGCCGGCGCACGATCCGGCCGTGGACGCGCTTACGGATCCACACGGTGCCGCGCGTATAGCCTGCCTTGCACGCCAGCGGCTGATGCTTTGCCTTCGCCTGTGCGCCCATAACGAACACCAGCCCGGCCCAGAGCACCAGCGCGATTGCCCCGATACGCCTCATGGCGCCGTACCGCCGATGCGTGTGTGATTCACTCCGTCCCCGCAATGCGCCAGGCCCGCCGCAGCAGGCTCCTTCGCCGCCTTATTCCCCACGCGGGGAGTGTGTTGCGTGGCAGGCAGTCCGCCAAGGGCCCTTCTCTCCCGTCCTGCGTTCACTGGTGAACGATGACTGGGCCGGGTGGCCGATCCTCGACGGCAACGAGAGTTCACAGTCGTGAACTCTTTTTCCCGGACTGACCTATTTACCTCGGCAGACGAGGCAGTCAGACTAACGCCAGGATGAGGAGTGCGCCGCGCGCTCAAACATGACGACGAACATCGACTCTCACCAGGACCGCAGCGGACGGTTGCGCCGTCGTACGACGCTCGGCTCCGCCGCGTGCGACGACCGCGCCGGCAAGCGGGCAGACGACGCGATCACCAACCTGAGCGCGTATGCCCTCAGGCTCGACTTCGAATATCACCGGCTGGACGATCGTTTGCTTGAACTCCTCAGGGGTGGACCGGCAGCGGCCGAGGAAGTCAGCACCGTGCTGCGCGAGCGTGACGAACTCGAGGCCGCGCGCCAGGCGTTCCGGAGGTCCGTTGCGGAGTTGCACGACCTGACTCGGCGCGAAGCCCAGCCGGCGCTGTCTGATCAACGATGAACGCGGGATGGCTCGGCCACCCTGTTGACGTGGCTGCCCCACTCGTGAAGTAATCCCGCCGAAACCCAGCTCGGAAGGGGCGTGGGGACAGCCTTGGCAGAACACGGAGGATCCAACGACCGGGTTGTGACTCTCGGGGGCGGGCGCGGCTTGGCGTGCGTGCTACCCGCACTGAGAAATGCGCATTGGCAGCTGACGGTGATCACCAGCATCGCCGCCGAGGCGGACGGGGAGTGCGACGTGCGACAGCGCCTCACGGGCCCGGTCGGAGATCTGCGACGCTCGCTGGAGGCGTTGAGCGACGAGGATGACGCGCTCCTGCACGCCATCCGGCGGCCACTGACCGTCGATGGCGTCGGACTGCACCCGTTGGGAGATCTCACGCTGACCGCCGCCGCCGACGCGCTGGGGGGTTACGGGCGAGCGAGCATATGGCTCGGGGATCAGCTCGGCATCAACGGGGCCGTACTGCCGGCGACAGTCGAGCCGGCCAGACGCCACATCGAGGAGATTCGCACGACGGCGCCGGGAGAGGCGACGGGTCAATCGAGCCGCCGAGTCAGGCGGCTCCGGTTCGCCGACAGCCGGCCCGACTCTCCCGAGGCTGCGGTCGCCGCCATCCGAAACGCCCGATGGGTGTTGCTCGCCCCGGGGGGGTTATTCCGCCACATCCTTTCGACGTGCGCGGTCCCCGATCTCGCAGCTGCGCTCACCAGCACCTCCGCACGGGTGGTCTGGATCGCGAATCTCCAGCCTGACCCACACGAGGCGCCGAACTTGAGCGCGATGGATCATGTGCTTGCACTTCGGTTGCATGGCGTTCGCGTCGACACCGTGCTGCACGATCCCTCGGCCGCGCTCGTGTTCGACACCTCCGAGCTGTCGGCGATCGGCGTGGAGTCCGTGACCCGCCCGCTTCGAAGCGCGTCCGAACCTGGGACACACGACCAGGAGCGCCTGCACGCGGCGCTGACCGAGCTACTCACATCTCACTCGCCGGACCAACCGGCGTCCGAATCGGCCGTCTAGCCTCCGCCGCTCACCGAGCCGCTGCTGGAGATCCCGCTGCCCGAGCTCCCGCCGCCGGCCGGGGGTCCTCCTCCACTGACAACGCCGCTACCCGACGAGCCGCCGCTGGGCGGGCCCCCGCCACTGGAGACCCCAGTTCCCGATCCTCCGCCACTCGGATGAGTCGCCGGCGGGGGCGTTGAGTGGGTCACCGGGGGCGCTGAGTGGGTCACTGGGGGCCGTGGGGTTACGTGGGTCACCGGGGGCGGTGGGGTTACGTGGGTCACCGGGGCCGGCGGGGTTACGTGGGTCTGGGTTGGCGTGACGTTCGACGTGGATGAAACCGTCGGCGCAGCCGAGCCGGACGAGCCCGAGCCGGCGCTCGAACTCGAGCGCCTGGCGACCCGGCTGGAGACATGTGTCGTCGATGCGTGCGCGGGTGCCTTGGCGGGC
>JBAWFG010000464.1:0-3019 GCA_049591655.1 Solirubrobacteraceae bacterium | reverse complement strand
AGACCTGGCCGAACGACAGCTCGACGGGTGTCTCGCGGCCAAAGATCGAAACCAGCACCTTCAGCTTGGAATGCAGCGGATCGATCTCGTTGATCGTCGCCGGCAGCGTGGCGAACGGGCCGTCCATCACGGTCACCGACTCGCCTATCTCGAAGTCGACCACCTCGACCGCGGCACTGCCGCCGGCCTCGCCGGCCGCACCCGCACTGCCCTTGCCGATCGCTGCCGCCTTCTGGGTGGCGGGGGCGAGGATCTTGATGACCTCGTCCATCGACAGCGGCGACGGCTTCGAGGTTGCCCCGACGAAGCCGGTGACGCCGGGCGTGTTGCGAACCGCGCCCCATGAGTCGTCGGTCAGATCCATCCGCACCAGGATGTAGCCCGGGAAAACCTTGCGGTTGACCTGCTGGCGCTTGCCGTTCTTGATCTCGACGACCTCTTCGGTCGGCACCTCGACCTGGTAGATGTAGTCCTCCATGTCGAGCGAGGAAATCCGGCTCTCCAGGTTGGTCTTCACCTTGTTCTCGTAACCGGCGTAGGAGTGGACCACGAACCAGTCCCCCGGAGCGCGGCGCAGCTCGGCGCGCAGCTCCTCGATCGGGTCCAGCTCGATCTCTGGCTGTGTGGACTCGCCGCCGGCGAGTTCACTGCCCTCGGCTTCACCGCCCTCAGCCAGCTCGGCCCCGACCTCGGCGGCCGCTTCCGCCCAGGCGGCGTCGGCGTTCTCCTCGGCGGCCTCGTTGTACTTTTCCTCGGCGCTGATCCCGTATACCTGGTCCTCGACGTTCAGGGCAGGCAGCGCCCCGACGGTCAGTTCAGCGGCTTCGTCGTCCGGGCCGCCGGTCGGCGTAGCGTCGTTGTCGAACTCGGTCACAGGCTCTCTTCCTTGGTTTCTTGTCCTACTGATTGCCACTGCCCCGGCAAGCGCCGGCGCGATCGTGGCCGGCTAACCGAACACCAAGATGACGAGCTTGGCCAGCCCCAGATCGAGCAGCGCCACTACCGTCACCATGATCACCACGAACACCATGACCACGATCGTGTAGGTCGTCATCTCCTTGCGCGAGGGCCAGAGCACCTTGCGCATCTCGGACACGGTCTCCCGAGTACGCCGTTGCAGAGCCCGCAGCAGTGCCGGCAGCCAACGCAACAAGGCACCCGGCCCGCCACCGCTCGTCTCCCGGCTGGGTCGCGAGGCAGGCGCAGGCGCGGCCTGTGTATCAGTCACCGTCACTCCTCTCGGGCACCGATCGCGCCCACTCTCGTGAACGCGTGCCGGCGCTGAATGGCGCAGGGGCGGCAGGACTCGAACCTGCAACCGCCGGTTTTGGAGACCGGTGCTCTACCAATTGAGCCACGCCCCTTCGTCAGCACCCGGCGGCTGGCGGCCACCGGACGATGCCGAAGACGGATCTGAGACGACCACGGCAATCATGGCTTACCCGCCGTCAGGACAGCGGAACGCCATCACAACGCCCGGGATGCGCGCATGCTGGCGCACGGCCGACTCGGACCCGATATGCCAGTGTAGGGGGTAGCCCCGCTACCGCCAAAAGGACGCCCGGCGGCCCGTGGGCTGCCATCGCCGGATGCGAGCCGTCCCAACCTCCGGGACAGACTCAGTCCGCCGAAATCCGGGTGCGGCCATCTGGAACCATGAACGCATGGGACAACGTATCTCCGACCGGATAGCCGCCATCGCCGAGTCAGCCACGCTGGCAGTGGACGCCAAGGCCAAGGCACTCAAGGCCGCCGGGCGCCCGGTCATCGGCTTCGGCGCCGGCGAGCCGGACTTCCCCACCCCGGACTACATCGTCGAAGCCGCTATCCGGGCCGCCCGTGAACCCAGGTTCCACCGCTATACCCCGGTCGCGGGCCTGCCCGAACTGCGGGAGGCGGTGGCCGCCAAGACCCTGCGAGACACCCAGTACGCCGTCGACGCAGCCCAGGTGTTGATCACCAACGGCGGCAAGCAGGCCGTCTACAACACCTTCGCCACCCTGCTGGACCCGGGCGATGAGGTGCTGCTGATCGCGCCGTATTGGACCACCTATCCGGAGTCGATCAAGCTCGCCGGGGGCGTACCGGTCGAGGTGATCACGGACGAGACCTCCGGCTATCTGGCGACGGTTGAGCAACTCGAGGCGGCGCGCACCGACCGCACCAAGGTGCTGTTGTTCGTCTCCCCGTCGAACCCGACCGGAGCGGTCTACCCGGCGGAGGAGGTCTCCGCGATCGGTCGCTGGGCCGCCGAGCATGGGCTATGGACGGTGACCGATGAGATCTATGAGCACTTGGTCTATGGCGACGCCCGCAATGTCAGCATCGCCCACGACGCTGGCGAGAAGGTCGTCGTGCTCAACGGGGTCGCCAAGACCTACGCGATGACCGGGTGGCGCGTCGGCTGGATGATCGGGCCGACGGACGTGATCAAGGCTGCGACGAACCTGCAGTCGCATGCCACCTCGAATGTGTCCAACGTCGCCCAGGCGGCCGCTCTGGCCGCGGTGAGCGGCGACCTGAAGGCGGTGGCCGAGATGCGGAAAGCGTTCGACCGGCGCCGCCGGGCGATCGTGACCCGGCTCTCGGCGATCGACGGGATCCTGTGCCCGGAACCGCTGGGCGCGTTCTACGTCTACCCGTCGGTCAAGGGGCTGCTCGGGCGCCCGATCGCAGGTCGCGTTGCCAACACCAGCGCCGAGCTCGCGGACCTGATTCTGGATGAGGCCGAGGTGGCGGTGGTCCCGGGTGAGGCTTTCGGCACGCCCGGCTACGTGCGGATGTCTTATGCCCTCGGCGATGCAGACCTCGCTGAGGGTGTCGAGCGGATCGCCAAGCTGGTCGGCTGACCTACCGAACGCAGCGTGGCCCGCCACCGGCAACGGTGACGGGCGACGAAGCTGGCCGCAAGCGCGGCTTAGGCGGCTCAGGCCGTCCGCAGGTTTTCCTCTTCCTCCATCTCGCGGCGCTCGTGCTCCACCGCGCGCTCGACCGACGCCTGGTCCACGACGCACTGGAC
>JBAWFG010000463.1:0-13534 GCA_049591655.1 Solirubrobacteraceae bacterium | reverse complement strand
TCCCCGGAGCACCCGTTCCCGTCACCGGCCCAGGTGCGCAAGCGACTTGCCGCCGACGGCTACGCGCTGTCGGAGCGCTTGTGCGTCTACCCGGAGTACATCGACCCCGAGTGGGTGGCAGCGCCGGTCCTAGACGTCATCACCAGCCGTTACTGGTCGTTCATCCCGCGACGGGGCAGCGGGCGGCGCGCCGATCTGCGGATCGCTCCCGACGTCGCCCCGCAGGCGATTGAGCGGGCGCGTGACGGAGCCCGCCTCACCGCCGAGGAGCTGACTGCGCTGTTCGCCGAGCAGCGCCCGGCGGTGATCGAGGACATCCGCGCCGCGGCCGATGAGCTGCGCTTAGGACTGGCCGGCGAGACGGTCACGTTCGTCGTCAACCGCAACATCAACGTCTCCAACGTGTGCATCGTCGGATGTGCGTTCTGCGGTTTTGGCCAGTCGCGGCGCTCGCCCGACGCCTACGAGCATTCCCGCGACGAGTTCGCCCAGCGCGTCGCCGACGCGCTGGAGGCCGGGGCCACCGAGTTGTGCATCCAGTCGGGCATCCATCCCGCGTGGGGGCTGGAGGACTACCTGGGGTGGCTGCGCTTCGCCAAGGAGCTCGCGCCGGACATCCACCTGCACGCGTACTCGCCGATGGAGATCGCCCACATGTGCGACGTCAGCGGCCTGGCCCCGCGCGAGGTGTTCAGCCGCCTGCGCGACGCCGGCCTGGGCTCGACGCCGGGCACCGCTGCCGAGGTGCTCCATGACGGCGTGCGGGAGCGGATCTCGCCCAACAAGCTTCCGGTCGCCCGCTGGGTGGAGATCATCGAGGCCTCCCACGCCGAGGGGATCCGCTCGACGGTGACGGTCATGTTCGGCCACATCGAGGAGCCGACCGAGCTGGCCGAGCACATGCGCGTCGTCCGCGACCTGCAGGAGCGCACCGGCGGCTTCACCGAGTTCGTGCCGCTGTCGTTCATCCCGTTTCAGACTCTGCTCGGGCGGGCTCACGGGGTCAGCGAGATCTCCCGAGAGGAGAACCTCAAGCACACCGCCGTGTTCCGCCTCGCTCTCGGTGAGACCGTCACCAATCTGCAGGCGAGCTGGGTCAAGATGGGCCTCGATGTCGCCACCGAGGCGCTGCGCTGGGGCGTCAACGATCTCGGCGGGACGCTGATGGAGGAATCGATCAGCCGGATGGCCGGCAGCTACCACGGCGTCCGCCTGGAGCCCCAGGACCTGATCGCCGCCGCCCACCGGGCGGGTCGCCCGGCCGCGGAGCGCTCGACCCTGTATGAGATCCGGCAGCGCTACGCCCTGCCACTGGCCGCGTAGGGCGCTGGGGCGGGGGAGACGGTGAGCGTCGAGCGGCCACCGTCGCTGTTTGCCGGGGTCGAGCCGCTGGAGGTGTTCGTCGAGCTGCTCGCCGATCTGGAGACCGACACCACCTCGACGGAGTTCTATGACCGCATCTGCGAGGCCATCTGCCGGCTGACGACGATGCGCCGGGCGGCGATCTTCATGGCCGATGCGGGCCGCCGCCGGGTCCGGGTGGTCGGCTCACACGGGACCTCGTTCGCCCAGCTGGCCACGCTGCGGCCGTCCCCGACCCTGATCTCGACGCCGATCGCCCAGCGGGCGCTGCTCGAGGACGAGGTTGTGGTCGTCTCTGACCGGATCGAGTCCGAGCTGCCCCCGGAGTACGCCGAGCTGCTCGGGATAACGACGCTCGTGTGCACGCCGCTGAGCGCCGCGGGCCGCGCCTACGGCGTGATCTGTGCCGACCGCGGCGGCGGGCGCTTTGAGCTGAGCGACGGTGAGCGCCATCTGCTCTGGACCCTGGGCAAGACCGCTGCGCTGGTCGCCACCGCCCGCAATGCCACCCGCCAGCAGGAGCGCAACCAGCGACTCGGGGAGCGCCTGGAGCTCGCCCGGGAGATCCACGAGCGGGTCATGCAGCGGCTGTTCGGCGTCTCGCTGGCGCTCAGCACCGAACAGGCGCTTGACCCTGATCAGCGGGCGCGCTGCCGGGTCGAGATGCAGGAGGCACTCAGCGACCTGCGTACCGCGCTTGAGCGGCCACTGGCCCCGCTGGCCCACGAGACCGGCACGACGCTTGACGCCGAGCTGGCGCGCGTCGTCCAGTCGCCGGGGCCCCCGGTGCGGGTCGCCTGGCCCGACGGGGTGACCGTGCCCGACGGGGCCGAGCCGCTGGCCCAGTCGGTGCTCGCCGAGGCGCTGCGCAATATCGCCAAGCACGCTGCCCCGGCGCAGGTCGATGTCGTCGTCTCCGGCGACGACGACACGTTCACGCTCGAAGTCAGAAACGACGGCGTGGCGCCGGGCGCGCGCGGGGTCGGTATGGGACTGCGGATCGCCGCGTTCGAGGCGCTGCAGCTCGGCGGCGTCCTCGACTTCGGGGCGCCGGAGCCGGGTCGCTGGCGCGTCCGGCTCGTGGTCCCGCGCGGGGCGGGAGTGCGGTGAGCCCGGCGGCCCCGACGGTGCGAGCGGCGGCGCAGCGCCGGCTCCGGGTGCTCGTCGTCGACGATCACGACGTCGTGCACTGGGGGTTCCGGGTGCTGCTCGGCGAGCAACCGTGGGTGGAGCGCTGCCTCGCCGCCCGCACCGGCGCCGAGGCCCTCGCCCTGCTTGACAGCCTGCGCCCCGACGTGGCGCTCGTCGATCTGTTCCTCGCCGGCGAGTCCGGCGCCGACGTCTGCGCCTCGATCCTCCAGGCCTCGCCCGCCACCCGGGTGCTGCTCATCTCCGGCGCCGGGCGCATGTCGCCGGCGGCGGCGCGGGCGGCCGGCGCGTCCGGCTTCGTTTCCAAGGACTGGGAGGCCCGCGAGGTGGCGCGCGCCGTGCGCATGGTCGGCAGCGGGATGACCGTGTTTGAGCCGACCGCCGACCAGCCGACGCCGCTGCTGACCGAGCGCGAGCGGGAGGTGCTTGACCTGATCGCCGCCGGCTCGACCAACCGCGAGATCGCCGAGCAGCTCTATCTCTCGCCCCACACCGTCAAGGAGCACACCAGCGCGGTCTACCGCAAGCTTCAGGCCCGCAACCGCGCCGAGGCCGTCCAGCGAGCCCAGCGGATCGGGCTGCTGTCCTGAACGGGTCGCGGGCGCGCGACCGAGGCCGTGGTTCAGCGGCGGCGCATTGCCCACTCGATGGCGGGCAGCTTGAACGCGTGCGGCAGGTACTGGGAGGCGAGCATCGCCGCGCGGATCGGCAGGCCGGGAACGACCACGCGCCGTCCCGCCTCCAGGCCCTTGACCCCGGCGGAGGCCGCCTCCTCGGCGGTCACCCAGGCCGGCCGCGGGACCGCCTTCTCAAACGACTGACCGCTGCCGACCTGCCAGCCGGCAACGTCCCAGAACTCGGTCGACACCGGTCCGGGAGCCAGCGCGGTGACCGTCACCCCGGCGCTGTGGACCTCCTGGTGCAGCGCCTCGGAGAACGTCAGCACGTAGGCCTTGGCGGCGGAATAGCCGGCTGAGTAGGGGAGCGGCTGCATGCCGGCGGTGGAGGCGACGTTGAGGATCGCCCCGCGCCCGCGGCGCACCATCGCGGGCAGGAATGCGGAGGTGAGCGCCATCGGCGCCTCGACGAGCACGCGGACCTGCTCGAGCTCCCGGGCGGGGTCGGCCTCGTGAAACGGTCCCCCGGTGGCAAAGCCGGCATTGTTGACGAGCACGCTGATCTCGAGCCCGAGCGACTCGATGCGGGCCGGCAGGCGCTGGCGTGAGGCGGCCTTGCCGAGGTCACATCCGACCGCCTCGGCGCGGATGCCGAACTCGGCGATCAGCTCATCGGCGAGCTCGTCGAGCTTGTCCTTGCGCCGGGCGACGAGCACGAGCGAATGGCCCCGCTCAGCGAGCTCACGGCAGATCGCGGCGCCGATGCCGGCCGACGCCCCGGTGACGAGCGCGGCGGTCTTGGAAGTCGGTTCGGGCAGGCTCACGGGGGCTCAGCCGGGACCCTACCGGCTTTGGGCTCGGGGGCGGTGCACTACCGCCCCCGCCCCCCGAACGGGGGGAACGAGCCCGTGGGCCTGTATCCCGTGCGTGCGGTCGGCGTACGTTCCAGCGAACATGAGCACGTCGACCGCCATCCTGTTCCCCGGCCAGGGCAGCCAGACGCCGGACATGCGCGATCTCGTCGCGCGGGTCCGCCCTGATCTCATCGACCTCGCCATCACCGCCGTCGGCGAGGATCCGTTCCCGCGTGCCGACGACGGCACCAACTACGCCCAGCCGGCGATCTTCTGCGCCAGCCTGGCCGGCTGGGAGGCACTCGGCCGCCCCGACGCCGAGCTGATGGCCGGGCATTCACTCGGGGAGCTCGCGGCGCTCGTCGCCGCCGGCGCGCTGGACGAGCGGGAGGGCCTGGAGCTGGTGGCATTGCGCGGGCGCCTCATGCACGAGGCTGGTGTGGCCGCCGGCGACGGTGGCATGATCGCCGTGCTCGGCGCGGGCGCCTCGGAGCGCGCGCCGGAGATCGCGCAGGCCCATGACCTCGTCGTCGCCAACGACAACTCACCGATGCAGGTCGTCATCTCGGGTGCCTCCGAGCGCCTTCCCGCGGCGCTCAGCCACGCCAAGGAGCTCGGCCTGCGGGCGATGGAACTCGACGTCACCGGCGCGTTTCACTCTCCGATGATGGCCTCCGCGGTGCCCGAGTTCGAGCGCGCGCTGGCCCAGACGACGTTCGGCGAGACAACGGCCACCGTCGTCTCGGCGGTCACCGCCCAGCCGTTCACCGATCCCCGCCGTGAGCTCACCGACGCGCTGACGATGCCGGTCCGCTGGCGCGAGACGCTGCTGACCCTGCGTGAGCTCGGCGCCGAGCGGTTCGTCGACGTCGGGCCCGGACGCGTGTTGAGCGGTCTGGCCAAGCGAACCCTGACCGGAGTGGAGCTCGTCAATGCCTGAGACGGTCCTCGAGGTCGCCGAGGCGATCAGCGCCCCGGTGATGGGAGCGCTGACGCCGGCGGCGATCCTGTCGGTGTCGGTCGAGCTGCCCGAGGATCGGCTCACCAGTGCCGAGCTCGCCGCCCAGCTCGACGTCTCGGAGGAGTGGATCGTGGCCCGCACGGGGATCCGCGAGCGCCGCCGCGCCCGGCCAGAGGAGCGCCTCAGCGACTACGCCACCCGCGCCGGAGCGCGGGCCCTGGCGGCGGCGGGCGTCGATGCCATCGAGCTCGACCTCGTGATCGTCGCCACCCTCAGCCAGGACGAGCTCACCCCCAACACCGCACCGATCGTCGCCCACAACCTCGGCGCCACCCACGCCGGCGCCTTCGACGTCGGGGCGGCCTGCACGTCGTTTCTCACCGCGGTCGCTCAGGGCAGCGCCCAGATCGAGAGCGGCCGCGCCCGCCACGTGCTCGTGATCGGCGCCGACTTCGTCACGCGGATCGTCGACTACACCGACAAGCGCTCGGCGCCGCTGTTCGCCGATGCCGCCGGCGCCGTCGTGCTCGGCCCGGGCGACACCGGCGCTGGACGGGGCCGGATCGGACCGATCGTGCTCGGCGCCGACGGCTCCCACGCCCAGACCCTGTTCGCCACGATCGCCGAGCGCAAGGTGCGCATGGACGGGCCGGAGGTGTTTCGCCACGCCGTGGCGCGGATGAGTGAGGTGACGCTTGCCGCGGTCGGGCGAGCCGGGCTGACGCTGGCCGACATCGACCTGTTCGTCTTCCATCAGGCCAACGCCCGGATCACCCGCGCGCTTGGTGAGCGGCTGGCGCTCGATCCCGCGCGCGTGGTGGAGTGCATCGAGACGATCGGCAACGCGTCGGCGGCGACGCTGCCGATCGGCCTGGCCACCGCCTCCGACGACGGCCGGCTTCGGCCCGGTGCCCGCGTCCTGCTCAGCGCGTTCGGGGCTGGATTCGTGTGGGGCGCCGGCGTTGTGGAGTGGGGGACGGGGCGCGATGTCTGAGCCGCGCCAGGACGGCTGCGCGCTGGTCACCGGCGCCTCCCGCGGGATCGGCGCCGCGATCGCCCGCGCCATCGCGCTCGACGGCTGGGCGGTGGGCGTCAACTACCGCTCTGACCAGGCCGGAGCGGATGCGATCGTGGCCGGGATCGAGGCCGACGGGGGCCGGGCGCTCGCGCTCGGCGGCGACGTCGCCGACCCGGCGGTGCCCGACCGGCTGTTCTCCGAGCTCGAGGCCCATTTTGGCTGCCCGGTGCTCGTGCTCGTCAACAACGCCGGGATCAGCGTCGACGACCTCACCCCGACGCTGTCCGACGAGGCCTGGGATGCCGTCATCGACACCGACCTCACCGCCGCCTTCCGGCTCATCCGCCGCGCCCTGCGGCCGATGATGCGGGCGCGCCAGGGACGGATCGTCAACATCTCCTCGGTGGTGGGGCTGCGCGCCAATCCCGGCCAGTCCAACTACGCGGCGGCCAAGGCCGGTCTGATCGCGCTGACCAAGACCGCCGCCGTCGAGGTGGCGCGCCGCGGGATCACGATCAACGCCGTCGCCCCGGGATGGATCGAGACCGACATGACCGCCGACGTGTCGACCGACCTGCTCTCGCAGGTCCCGGCCCGCCGAGCGGGAACTCCGGAGGAGGTGGCGGCCTGCGTACGCTTCCTCACGTCCGACGCAGCCAGTTATGTCACCGGAGCGGTGCTATCTGTGGACGGGGGCCTGGCCGCGTGACACCTATAACGACCAAGAGGAGCAGCACATGTCAGTGACTACGGAGCAGGTTGAGAGCCGCGTGGTGGAGACGCTGGCCAGCTTCGGCCCCGACGCGAGCCAGATCACCCGCACCGCGACCTTTGAGGAGCTCGACATCGACTCGCTCGATCTCGTCGAGCTCGCCCAGGTCGTCGAGGACGAGTACGGAGTGGTCCTCAAGGGCGAGGACATGAAGGAGCTCAAGACCGTGGGCGACGCCATCGACCTCATCGTGGCCCGGGCCGAGTAAGTGGCACCCGTGCCTGACCGCAGAAAGGTCGTCGTCACCGGCATGGGTGCCGTGACGCCCCTGGGCATCGGAGCCAACATGCTCCACGACCGCTGGGCCGCGGGCGAGGTCGGGATCGCCGACGGTTCCGCCGCCTGCCGTGACTTTGACCCCAAGGATCATCTGTCGGTCAAGGAGGCGCGCCGGCTTGACCGGTTCGCTCAGCTCGCCGTGATCGCCGCCGGCGAGGCGATCGCCCAGGCCGGCTGGGAGGGCGACGCGCCCTATGACCCGCTGCGGATCGGCTGCATCATTGCCACCGGGATCGGCGGCATCGACACCGTCGAGAAGCAGCATGACGTGATGCGCGACCGCGGGGCCAAGATGGTCTCCCCGCTCGGCATCCCGCAGTACATGCCCAACGCCGGCGCCGCCGCGGTGACGATGAAGTACTCGCTGCGGGGCCAGAGCTACGGCGTGGTGTCGGCCTGCGCCAGCGGCGGCCACGCGATCGGATCGGCGATGCGGATGATCCAGTACGGCGACGCCGACGCCGTCGTGTGCGGCGGCGCCGAGGCGACCCTGACCGAGTTCGGCTTTGCCTGCTTCAACTCGATGCAGGCGCTGTCGCCGACCGGCATGTCGCGGCCGTTCGATGCCCGCCGTGACGGCTTCGTGATGGGCGAGGGCGCCGGCATGCTCGTGCTCGAGGACGAGGAGGCCGCCCGCGCGCGCGGCGCCACGATCCTCGGTGAGATCGCCGGCTACGGCTCCACGACCGACGCCCACCACCTCACCGCCCCCGAGCCGACCGGCGGCCCCGCCTCCCGGGCGATCGAGCTGGCGATGCGCGATGCGGGCGCGGTGGCCGCGCAGATCGACTACATCAACGCCCACGGCACCTCGACCCAGCTCAACGACGCCGCCGAGACCGCGGCGATCAAGCTGGCGCTCGGCGAGGAGGCCCGGCGGATCCCGATCTCCTCGACCAAGTCGGCGATCGGCCACACGCTCGGCGCCGCCGGCGCCGTCGAGGCGGTGGCGACGCTGCGCACCCTGATCACCGGGGTGATCGCGCCGACGCTCGGCTACGAGGTGCCCGACCCCGACTGCGATCTGGACTACGTCCCGGGCGAGTCCCGGCCGCTGGTCGCCGACAAGGGGGCGCTGCCGTTGGCGCTGTCGAACTCGTTCGCGTTCGGCGGTCACAACGTCGCGCTCGCCCTCCGCGGAGTCGCGGCGTGAGCGCCACCACACTGTCTGATCCCGCGCCCCGGCTCGGACCCCTGGAGCGGTTGGAGGCGCTGTGTGACCCCGGCTCGCTGCGGGTCCTGCGTTCGCTGGCGCGCTCCTCGCGCCTCGGTGACCGGGCGATCGCCGGCGACGGCGTCGTGGGCGCGACCGGCGCGGTCAACGGCCGGCCGATCGCGTGTTACGCGCAGAACGGCGCGTTCCTCGGCGGCTCGCTCGGTGAGCGTCACGCCGACACGATCGTCCGCGTCCTGTCGCTCGCCCAGCGGGCCCGGATCCCCGTCGTCGGCTTCGTGGAGTCCGGCGGGGCCCGGATGCAGGAGGGCACCGCTGCCCTGGCCGGCTACGGGCGGATCTTCCGGGAGACGGTGGCGCTCAACGGCGTCGTCCCGCAGATCTCGGTCGTCTCCGGGGCCTCGGCCGGCGGCGGCGCGTACTCGCCGGCGCTCACCGATCTGATCGTGATGACCGAGGACGCCGCGATGTTCCTCACCGGCCCCGGCGTCGTGCGGGAGGCCCTCGGCGAGGAGATCGATGCCGCCGGGCTCGGCGGCCCCCACGTGCACGACCGCAACGGCGTCTGCCATCTCGTCGAACGTGACGAGGCCAGCGCCGCCGCCCGCGTGCGTGAGCTGCTCGGCTACCTGCCCTCGTCGGCCGGTCAGGCGCCGCCCCGGGCGACCGTCACCGCTCCGGCGGCCCCCGATCCGGCCGCCTTCGTGCCCGCCGCGTCGCGCAGCGCCTACGACATCCGGACGGCGCTCAGCGCGATCATCGACGACGGCTCGCTGCTGGAGCTGTGCCCCCGCTGGGCGCGCAACATGGTCACCGCGCTGGCCCGCCTCGACGGGCGCCCGATCGGCATCGTCGCCAACCAGCCCCGGTACCTGGGCGGCGTGCTCGACGCCGAGGCATCGGAGAAGGCGGCGCGGTTCGTCAACTTCTGCAACGCGTTCGGGGTCCCGCTGATCGCCTTCGTCGACACCCCGGGCTTCATGCCCGGCTCCAAGCAGGAGCAGGCCGGCGTCATCCGCCACGGCGCGTCGCTGGTGCGGGCCTTCGCCGCCGCCCGGGTGCCGAAGCTGACCGTCGTGCTGCGCAAGTCCTACGGCGGCGCGTACATCACGATGAACTCCCGGGATCTCGGCGCCGACCTCGTGCTCGCCTGGCCCGACGCGGAGCTGGGGATCATGGGCGCCCGGGCCGCGGTCGGGATCGTCAACCGCCGGGAGCTCCGGGCCGCCGAGGACCCCGAGGCGGAGCGCGACCGTCTTGCCGACGTCTACGCCGAAGAGCACCTGCGCGCCCAGAGCGCCGCTGCCGAGGGCTTCGTCGACGAGATCATCGAGCCGGTCGAAACCCGGGATCGCCTTGCCTGGGCGCTGCGTTCGTTCTCGGCCGGGGTCGGCGAGACGGGGTTCGACGCCGCGCTGCTGGATGCGCAGCTGCTCTCGACCCCGCCGATTCCGTGATCCTGGAGGGCAAGCGCCTGGTGATCACCGGCGTGATCACCAAGGACTCGATCGCCTACCACGCCGCCGAGCAGGCCCAGCGTGAGGGCGCCGAGGTCGTGCTGACCAGCTTTGGCCGCGTCAAGCGCATGACCGAGCGCGCCGCCCAGCGGCTGCCCGAGCCCGCCGACGTGCTGGAGCTCGATGTCAACCGTCCCGAGGATCTGGAGGCGCTGACCGCCACGCTGGCCGAGCGGTGGGGAGCGGTCGACGGCGTCCTGCACGCGATCGCCTTCGCGCCCCAGGACGCGCTCGGCGGCAAGTTCATGACCGCCCCCGCCGACAGCGCCAAGCAGGCGTTTGAGACGAGCGCGTTCTCGCTCAAATCCCTCGCCGCGGCGCTGGCGCCGTTGATGGGCGCCGGCTCGTCGGTGGTCGGTCTGGACTTCGACGCCACCGTCGCGTGGCCGATCTATGACTGGATGGGCGTGGCCAAGGCGGCGCTGGAGTCCGTGGCCCGCTACCTGGCCCGGGATCTCGGCCCTGACGGGATCCGCGTCAACCTCATCTCCGCCGGACCGCTGGGGACCGTCGCGGCTCAGGGGATCCCCGGCTTTGAGCAGCTCGCCGAGCTGTGGCGCCGGCAGGCGCCGCTCGGCTGGGACACCTCAGACCCGGTGCCGGTCGCCAAGTCGATCTGCTGGCTGCTGTCGGACTACTCGCAGGGGATCAGCGGCGAGATCGTCCATGTCGATGGTGGCTTCCACGCCGTCGGGGCACCGACGCTGCCGTAGCCAGCGCTAGCGGAACAGATCCTCGGCGTCGCCGCGCAGGAGCGGGGCTGCGCCCGGCCCGTCCTCCGCGATGACGTGACGCCCGGCGCCGGAGATGATCACCGCCGGCTGCATCCCGTCCTTGGCCCGGGCGAGGTCGGCGGCGGCCGCCAACTCGTCGGCGACCGCGATCCACGTCGCCCGCAGTTCCCGTCCGCGTGCGTCGGTGAGCCCGCGCCAATCCTGCAGGGCGACCAGACCGGCGGCGCCGATCGCCACGTCGCACTGACCGTGGCGCCAGGCCCGGCCGAAGGAGTCGGTGATCAGCACGGCGGGAGCCACCCCGGTGCGCTGGCGCAGGCCGGCGCGCAGACGCCGGGCGGAGGCATCGGGATCGGTGGGGAGCAGGATCACCGTGTCATCGTTGGGGGCGTTGGAGGCGTCGACCCCGGCGTTGGCGCACACGAAGCCGTGGTGGGTGACGCTGATCAGCACCCCGTGGGCGGCGCGGCGCACCTCCCGGGTCTCGTCAAGGACGACCTGGACATGACGGGGATCCTTTGCGAGCTCGGCGCCCAGCCGCTGCGCCTCGGCCCCCGGGGCGACCTCCGACAGACGGCGGGTGCGCCCCTCGGCCTTGGAGATGAACTTGTGGGCGACGACGAGCACGTCGGTGGCGCCCAGTGCGGCGGCGGGCAGAGCCGCGGCGATCAGCTGCGCGGGATCATCGCCGGCCCGGGCCTCGGGCAGCCCATCGAGCGCGACGGCGGTGATGGCGTTGGCCACGGCGGCGCGCTCAGCTTCGGCTGCGGGCGAGCTGGCGCAACATGCCCCGGGTGTGGGCGGCACCGCCCCGGCTGGAGTCCAATGTGTCCTGGACGACCGACAGGTCCTCGGGGGTATCGATGTCAAGCGCCAGCGAGGGCACCTCGACGGTCTCGGCGTGGATCTGAGCCGCGGCGGCGTTGAGCGTGTGGCGTTCGTGGCTGCCAGGCCCGAACGACGGGTCCATCGCCGCGGGCGGGGTGATCAGCAGCGCGTTGGTACCAGTGCCGTGGCGGTCGGGAACGATCAACAGCGACGGGGCTCTGACCCGCCGGTCGATCAGCGCGTCGACCTCGGCTGGGTCCAGCAGCGGACAGTCGCCGGGAACGAGCAGCACGCGGTCAAAACCGAGCTCCAGCGCCCGGGCGACGCCGCGCCGGGCGGCGGCGTTGTGACCGTCGTCCTCGTCGTCGATCACCATCGCCCCATAGCCGCCGGCGATCCGCTGGGCGTTGTGGTCACGGGAGACGACGAGCACCTGGTCGACGCGCGTTGCCCGGCGCAGTGCGACGAGCACGTCGGAGAACATCGCCTCCACAAGCGCCCGGCGGGGGGTGGGGTCAAGCTCGTCGCGCAATCGCTGCTTGGCGGCGTCCAGCGACTTGATCGGCAGGATGGCAAGGGTGCTCATGGCGGCTACACGCTAGTTGGTCGTTGGTGGGTCAGCGGGCCAGGCCGAGGGCGAAACGGAGGGCCTGCTCGGCGACGGCCGCGCGCTGGTCTGGCGTGCTGAGCAGCACGTCGGTCTCCAGCACGGGTAGCGCCGCGGTGCGCTCGTCGGCCACGAGGCCATCGATCAGTCCCGCGTAGGTGGCGGCGATCCCGGCGCTGCTCACCGGGCGCCCCGTCCAGTGCAGAAACGCCTCGGTCGGGCCCTTGACGACGGCGCCGCGCACGAGCGGGCTGACGGCGACGACGGGCGCCGCGCTGTCGGCGATCGCCTCAGCGATCCCGGGCACAGCCAGGATCGGACCGATTGAGATCACCGGGTTGGAGGGACCGATGACGATCGCCCGGGCATCGGCGAGCGCGTCGAGCACCTCAGGGGTCGGCGCGGCGGCGCGGGCGTTGCGAAACAGGACGTCGTCGACTGGCCCCGCGCCGCGGCGCTTGATCATGAACTCCTGCAACGGGCTCCACTCGCCGCCGGCCAGCACCCGGGTCCGGACGGGCACGTCGGTCATCGGCAGGACGCGCGCCCGGACCCCGAGCGCTTGCGCGATCCGGGCATGGGCCGTGGTGAGGCGCTCACCGCCGGCGAGCGCCCGCGCCCGCTCCAGCCCGATCGCCAGGTCCCGGTCGCCGAGGTTGAACCAGATCTCGACACCCAAGTCGCGCAGCCCGTTCATGACCGCAAACGTGTCGCCGTCGATCCCCCAGCCGCGCTCGTCGATGGTGTCGGCCAGCCAGAACGTCACCAGATCGGGGTCCGGTGAGACGTAGGCGCCGTAGATCTCGATGTCGTCGCCGGTGTTGGCGATCACCACCAGGTCCTCAGGGCCGACGACGTCGAGCATGCCGCGGGCGAGCTTGGCGCCGCCGGTGCCGCCCGCCAGGACGACGACCGGCCCGGAGTTGCTCACTCCGGCAGGCCGGTGATCTTGATGCCGGCGCGAACCTTGTTGCGAACGTTGATCGAGATGAGCAGCGGGGTGAACTGCTCGACGATCCGTGCCATCTCCAGCGGGCCACAATCGACCGCCCGCAACCCATCGATCTGCGCGACGAGCTCGGCCACCTTCGCCTTGTCCTCCCGGCGATTGCCGCAGACGAGCACGTCCTCGTCGAGCGCGTGGTCGAGATCGGTGAGCAGCGCCGCGCTGACGGTATGAAATGCCGACACCACGCGGACTCCCTCCGGCACCATCTCCTGGGCCTGCTGGGCCGCTGACCCCTGCCACACGCCGAGGGTGCGGGTCGCCTTGCCACTGACCGCGGCCGCCAGCGGGACCGTTGCGTCGATCACCAGCTGCCCCTCGTGCAGCGCCTGCTTGAGGTTGGTGAGCGTCTCGGACTGGGAGCGGAACGGCACGCTGAGGATGACCAGCTCGGCGCCGGTGACCGCCTCGGCGTTCTCGGCGCCGGTGTACGTGCCCTGCGGCACCCGGGCTGCGGCCTTGTCGGCCGCCTCGGCGGCGCGAGCGGCGTCACGGGAGCCGATCATCACCGGCACGCCGGCCCGGCCGAGCCGGACGGCGAGGCCGAAGCCGAGCGCTCCGGTTCCACCCACGATGCACACGGGAGTCGTCATGAGGACGCGCAGTCTAGTGTCGACTCAGCGTGCGGGCTCAGCCGGCGGCGCGCGGGGTCAGGC
>JBAWFG010000462.1:0-6609 GCA_049591655.1 Solirubrobacteraceae bacterium | reverse complement strand
GTCATGCCGTGGGAGAACTCCCGGACCGCGCCGGCGCCGGCGCCGGCACGCTCGAGCACGGCGCGCACGGCCTCGAGCACTCCAGCCGACTGGTCCTCGGGGGGGCTCGCCGCCTTGGCAGTCAGCGCGCGGCCCTCGTGGGCGAGCACCGCGTCGGTGAAGGTTCCGCCGACGTCGACGCCCAGGAGCATCCCGGGTTTCTACATAATCGAGCGTCAGGCGGCCAGCGGCGAGGCGAGTTCCTGCTCGGTCTCCGCCAGGTGCTGGTGCGACGGGCAGTAGCCGTTCTGGGGCAGCGGCATCCGCTGGCACGGGGTGCCCTTGCGGGTGCTCGCTCGGCACTGCAGCGGGTTGCCATAGAGGTCGAACCCGTTCTGGGGCTGGCTGCGCAGAAACTCATCGGCGCAGGCCAGGTAGCGCTCCACGATCCGGAGCACACGGGGCTGTGCGCTCATCGGGAAATACGCGCGAATGTCGGTGAACAGCGTCCGTGCCGGTCGGGCGAAGTAATGCCGGTCGGTCGCCATCCGCTCCACCGCCGCTTCACAGGCGCGCAGGACGCGCTCGTGATTGGCGTGCGGGCAGATGCCGTGGGGGTCCTCGATGATCTCATCGGCGATCTCCCGGTAGATCGCTCTACTGAACCGATACATGGGGATTCTCTCCAATCCGTAGGGCTCCCTTCCGGGTGGCCGTGCCTTGCCTACTGGCGAGTATTCCCCGATCTTGTGAAGTTGGTCACACAGAATTTATTAACTTGATATTAACTAGGCCCCAGATTTCAGTCCCATGGCTCGAGCTGGGGCTCCGTGGTGCGCCCGACCGTCACGTGGCGTCCGTCGAGAGCCGGGTCCAGCGCCGGGAAGTCGCGCCGTTGGTGCGCGCCGCGGCTCTCGCGCCGGGCGAGCGCGCCCCGGGCGATCAGCGAGACCAGGGGGTGGGGGTCGTCGATCAGCTGAGTCAAGCCGTCGCCGTCACGCTCCAGGCCGGCCAGCCGCCAGAGCTGGAGGCGTGACTGCTCGGAGATGGCGAACGCGGGGATCTCGGCCGGGGGATCGAGCGCCGGCGCGCTGTCGGGCTCGGGTTCGTGCAGCGACGCCCGGGCGGCGCGGGCGCCGAACACGAAGCACTCGCTCAGCGAATTGGAGGCCAGCCGGTTGGCCCCGTGCAGACCGGTGCAGGAGCATTCGCCGACCGCGTAGAGCCCCGGGATCGACGCGCGGCCGTCCAGGTCGGTGGCCACGCCGCCCATCATGTAGTGCGCCGCCGGGGCGACCGGCACGAGCTCGCGCTCGGGATCGATCCCGGCACTGCGCAGCGCGCTGACGACATTGGGGAACAGGGCTGGGTCGACATCGCGCATGTCGAGCCCCACCGAGCTCTGCCCGCTGGCGTCGATCTGGCGCTGGACCGCCTTGGCGACCTCGTCGCGGGGGGCGAGCTCGTCGACGAAGCGCTCGCCGGAGGCATTGAGCAACCGGGCGCCCTCGCCGCGGACTGCCTCGGTGACCAGGAAGCCGTCGCCGCCGTTGGCGCCCACCACGGCGGTCGGATGAAACTGCATGAGCTCGAGGTCGGCGAGGGTGGCGCCCGCGGCGTGGGCGAGCAGCAGGCCGCCGCCGATCGCCCCCGGGGGGTTGGTCGTCCGTGACCACAGCGCCGCCGCGCCGCCCGTGGCCAGGATCACGGCGCGGGCATTGACCCGGGTCCCGTCGTCGAGCTCGATGCCCACGGCCCGGCCGTCCGCGGTCAGGATCCGCACCACCCGGCGTCCCTCGAGCACCGCGATCCGCTCCTCCTCGGCGGCGAGCGCCGACAGCTGGCGGATGATCCGCCGGCCGGTCGCCGCCCCGCCGGCGTGCACGATCCGCCGCACCGAGTGACCACCCTCCAGGCCGAGTGCGAGCCGCCCCTCCCGGTCGGCGTCGAAGCTGACCCCGAGCGCGGACAGGTCGGCGACCGCCGCCGGCGCCTCATCACACAGCACGCGAGCGGCAGATGCCCGCACCGTGGCGCGTCCCGCGATGATCGTGTCCTGGAGGTGGCGCGCGGGACTGTCGTCGTCGGCCAGCGCGGCGGCCAGCCCGCCCTGGGCCCAGTAGCTGGAGGCACCCGCGAGCGGGGTTGCGGAGATGAGCGTGACCGGTGCCCCGAGCCGGGCGACGCTCAGCGCGGTGTAGAGCCCGGCGGCGCCCGCCCCCACCACCGCGACCTCGGTCTGCGCTGCGCTCACGTGCAGGTACGGTACCTGGCGATGTCCGCCCCCCCGATCCTGCTGACGCATCCGTCATCGCTGGAGCACGACACCGGCCCGCACCCCGAGCAGCCGGCGCGGATCGTGGCGATCGAACGGGAGCTCGCGGCGCGCGGCGACCTGGGCTTTGAGCGGGTGAGCTCGCCCGCGGCCTCCGAGGCTGATCTGGCGGCCGTGCACCCGCAGCGCCACATCGAGCTCATCCGCCGGGCCGCTGCGCAGGGTGGCGCCCAGATCGACGCCGACACGATCGTCTCGGCAGGGTCATTCGACGCGGCGCTGCATGCCGCCGGAGGGGCGGTGACGCTCGTCGACCGTCTGCTGGCGGGGTCGGCGCCGACCGGCTTCAGCGTCCATCGCCCGCCCGGGCATCACGCCGAGTCCGGGCGCGCGATGGGGTTCTGTCTGTTCAACAACATGGCGGTCGCCGTGCAGCACGCGCTCGATGCGCACGGACTGCAACGGGTCCTGATCGTCGACTGGGACGTGCACCACGGCAACGGGACCAACGACATCTTCCACGAGGAGCCGCGGGTTCTGTTCGCCTCGATCCACCAGTCGCCGCTGTATCCGGGTACCGGGTCGGCGTCCGACCACGGCTCGGGGCCGGGCCGGGGGTTCACGGTCAACCTCCCCGTGCAACCGGGGTCCGGCGACGCCGAGTTCCGCTCGCTCATCGACCACGTCGTCGTGACGATGGGCCGCGCCTGGTCGCCGCAGCTCGTGCTCATCTCGGCCGGCTTTGACGCCCACCACGAGGACCCGCTCGCCGACTGCCGGGTCACCGAGGCCGGCTACAGCGCGATGACCCGCTCGCTGACCAGGTTCGCGGCCTCGGTCGGGGCGCCGGTCGGTGCCGTGCTCGAGGGCGGCTACGCGCTCGGTGCCCTCGGCCGGTCGGTGGCGGCGACGATGGAGGCGCTGGCTGCGGGGGCGGGTTCATCCGAGTCGGCCGAGACCGAGACCGAGACCGAGTCCGAGGCCGAGGTTGAAGTTGAGGCGGTCCCGGTCGCCCCGGTCGCCGAGTGGGCGGCGCGCGGGCAGGCCGAGTTCTGGCCCGAGTTGGCGTGATGCGAGTCGCAAAAGTGGCGTCAGGCGCCGCTTTTGCGACTCCCATCGCCAAGTAGTCCCCGCCAGGCCTCGAGCACGCGTAGGGCCATCACATCCGAGGACTGGGGGCGGGCCCGGTCGCGACCGGCCACACGGGGGTCCGCGGCGGCGAGGTGCGGGGCGAGCGCCGCCCGCCACTGCGTCTCGTCAAACGGTGAACACAGGGTCCCCGGGAGGCCGGCGAGGACCTCCGGGGCGATCCCGACCGGCGTGGCGAGCACCGGCACGTCGCAGGCGAGCGCCTCGAGCACCGAGAGGCCATACCCCTCGCGGTCAGAGGGCGCGAGCACCGCGTTGGCGGCGTTGACCCACAGCGGGACCTCGGCGGGTGCGACGTCGCCGAGCGTCAGCAGCGGGACGTCGCCGGCGGCGGCGAGCGCGAGGTCGTGGCGCTTCTCGGCCCGCGCGGGATCGGCGGCGAACAGGAGATACGGGCCCTCGGGTGAGAGCCCGAGCGCGCGGCGGGCCTCACCACGGTCGATCGGAGCGAAGCGGTGCAGGTCGACCCCGCAGGGCAGGACCGCCACCCGCCCGCCCGAGGCCCAGTGGGGGACCGCTGCGGCCAGCGACTGCGAAACGACGCCGACAAGATCCTGGAGCCGCAGCCCCGCGAGCGTCACCGGCCGCGAGCGGGGGTGGGCGAGATCGGTCCCGTGCAGGGTCACGAGCCGCGCGCGGGCCGGCGCCGCCAGGGCCGCCCACGCGGTCAGCCCGAAGTGGGCGTGGACGATGTCGAAGCGGCCGGCGCGCCGTCGCCGGGCCAGCGCGCGCGCCGCTTCGGTGTAGGCGCTGATCCCCCCGGGCGCAAACGAGAACACCTCGATCTCGGCCGCCGCGGTGCGCCGCAGCGCGGCGACCTGATCGGCGACGAAGCTGCCCAGCGCGGGCCGGTCGGCCGACGGGTACATGTTGGTGACGATCAGGGCACGCACGGCTGGCGCGACTGTACCCGCGCGGCGACCTGCGGCCCGCCCACGGGACGCGGCGGCGCCGCCGGCTTTGTCACCATGGAGATGATGCTCCCCGACCCCACGCTGCCCGTCGCCGTCTTTGACTCCGGCGTGGGCGGCCTCACCGTCCTGCACGAGCTGCTCGTCTCGCTGCCCAACGAGGATTACGTCTACCTCGGTGACACCGCTCGCCTTCCCTACGGCGATCGCTCCCCGGAGCAGTTGCGGACGTTCGCGGTCGAGATCGCCGACCACCTGCTCGACGGGGGCGCCAAGCTGCTGGTCGTCGCCTGTAACTCGGCGAGCGCGGCGGCGCTCGACACGCTGCAGGAGCACCTGGACCGCCACGGCCGTGACGTCGACGTCATCGGGGTGCTCGGACCCGCCGCCCAACAGGCGGTCGCCGCCAGCCACAGCGGCCGGATCGGCCTGCTCGCCACCCCGGCGACGGTCGCCAGCGGCGCCTACGAGCGGATCGTCCGGATCGCCGACCCCCACGTCCACCTGGAGAGCGTCGCCTGCCCTGACCTCGCCTCGATCATCGAGGCCGGCTTTCCGTTCGACGAGCACCTCGTCTCGACCGTCCGCGATTACTGCGCCCCATTGCGCCGGGCCGAGGTCGACACCGTGATCCTCGGCTGCACCCACTTCCCGCTGATCGCCCCGATGATCCGCCGGATGCTCGGGCGCGGGGTGACGTTGGTCACCTCTGGTCCCGGCGTGGCTCGGGGCGTCGAGCGGGCGCTGGCGGCCCGGGAGCTGACCAATCCCCGCACCGACGAGGGCAGCTACCGCTTCCACTGCACCGGCGACGTTCCGGCGTTTCAGGCGCTCGGCACCCGCTTTCTGCAGATGCCGCTCGGCGAGGTGACCCAGGTCCAATTGCCGGCGGGGTTGCCGGCATGAGCCGGGAGCGGAGCTATGGCCGCGCCGCCGACACGCTGCGGCCGGTCACCATCGAGCCCGGATTCGTCCGCACCGCGACCGGATCCGCGCTTATCTCGATGGGCGAGACCCGCGTGATCTGCACCGCCTCGGTGCAGGAGAGCGTCCCGCGCTGGATGGCGGGCACGGGCCGCGGCTGGGTGACCTCTGAGTACGGCATGCTCCCCGCCTCGACGGGCGAGCGCAAGCAGCGCGACGTCACCAAGGGCCGCCCAGACGGGCGGACCGTCGAGATCCAGCGGCTGATCGGCCGTTCGCTGCGCGGGGTGGTCGACTTCGATGGGCTCGGCGAACGGACGATCTATATCGACTGCGACGTCCTTCAGGCCGACGGCGGGACCCGCTGTGCCTCGATCACCGGCGGGATGGTGGCGCTGGCGCTCGCCTGCGAGAGCCTGGTCAGCCGGGGGCTGCTCAAGCGTTCGCCGTTGACCGGCTCGGTGGCGGCGGTCTCGTGTGGGATCGTCGACGGGGTCGCGCTGCTCGACCTCGACTATCCCGAGGACTCGAGCGCCGAGGTCGATGCCAATGTCGTGATGACCGGCGACGGCGGGCTCGTCGAGGTGCAGGCGACCGCCGAACGCACGCCGCTGTCCCGGGCGCACCTTGACGACCTCCTGGCGCTGGCCGCGGGCGGGATCGAGTCCCTGCTGGCGCTGCAGCGTCAGACGATCGGCTAGGACGTCCGGATGGACCGCCCCGGCGAGAACCACACGACGCTGATGCTGTCGACGCGCAACGCGCACAAGGTGCGCGAGTTCGAGCGGCTGCTCGCCCCGATCGCGGTGTTGGCACTGCCCGCCGGGGTGGAGCTTCCCCCCGAGGTCGGCGACACGTTCGCCGATAACGCGCTCCCCAAGGCGCGGGCCGCCGCGGCGGCGACCGGACGGGTGGCGATCGCCGACGACTCGGGGATCGAGGCGGCCGCGCTCGGCGGCCGGCCGGGGGTGCGCTCGGCGCGCTATGCGGGCGAGACGGCGGGCGATCACGAGAATCTGCGCAAGCTCATGGAGGAGGCTCCGGTCGGCAGTGGCCTGCGCTATGTGTGCGCGCTCGCCTACGTCGACCCGGCCAGTCAGACCGAGCGGATCTTCTTCGGTGAGTGCCGCGGCACGCTCTCGGCACAGGCGCGGGGCGAGCGCGGCTTCGGCTATGACCCCGCGTTCCTGCCCGAGGGCGATTTCGGCGGCCGCACGATGGCCGAGCTGGCCGATGCCGAGAAGGACCTCATCAGCCATCGCGGGCGAGCGGCGCGGGAGCTCCTGGCATGGCTCGGAAGGCAGCGGTGACCGGAACCCGGGCCGGGGTGGGGGCGGACGCGCCGGCTGGGCTCGGGGCCGGGGCCGGGGC
>JBAWFG010000461.1:0-16950 GCA_049591655.1 Solirubrobacteraceae bacterium | reverse complement strand
GCCCGGGCCCGTGCGGTCGGGCGCGTCGGGGGGCTGACGTGGTGAAGCCCGCGGTGGCCGCTGTCGCGGGCACCCGCCGAGGCGCCGGCCACGGCCGCTGCCACTACCATCACGATCGCCGCAACGGCCATCACCACCCGCCTGTGCATCGCTACAGCCTTGCACGTCGGCGCGCCCGGCGGTCGCGCCGCGCCGGGTTCAACGCCGGTGGCGGTGGGTGACGGTCAGCGTGAGCGTCCGCTTGGTGACTGCGGTGTGATGTTCGAGCAGCTCGGTGAACACGCCGCTGACCTTCAGCCGGCCCGACCGTGAGCCCAGGAACTTCCGCCCTGTGCTGGAGAGCTTGACGGTCAGCTTGCGACTCCCGGCCTTGGTGAGCAGGAACCGCTCCCGGCCGAGGGTCAGCGTCCGCACGCGGCGCTTGGCCTTGCGGGCCGCTGCGGCGTGGATGACGACCGTCGACGGTGCGGTGAGCGTGATCGTGATCGTGCAGGGGTACGACGAGCAGCTGACGTTGAGACTCACGGTCTGGCCGTTGCTAGAGGCGTTGCCTCCGGCGACGGGCGGAACGATCGCGTCGGAGGCCTGGAACGGCTCGCCGTAGACCGAACCGTTATCGATCCACGTCGCCCAGCCCTGGCCCTGACCGTTGACGGCGCTGGTGACGTTGTTGATCGACCCGTCGTGGTCGGCGTTGATCGGCGCTGACGCAAAGCTCTTGCCGCCGTCGGCGCTGTAGGACAGGTTGATCGGGCCGCCGCCACCGCCGAGCAGGTAGGTGGCGTAGATGCCGCCTGACCCATCCTGGGACAGCGCTGGGTCGAGCTCGCCGTGTCCGGCGACCGTGACCGGCGGTGTGCTGAACGATCCCGTGGCCTGGTTGAAGCGGTGATAGACGGTGGTCGAGGTGCCGAGATTGTCCTCCAGGACGCCGAACCCGCTCGGGCCGCCGCCGACGGTCGAGTACTCGACGTTGCAATCGAGCTGCGTGACCGGATCCCGCCAGGCGCTGTTCGGGGAGCCGGGGGAGATGTTGTAGTCGTTGGTGGCGCTCTGATTGCCGGCGCCGTACACGAACGCTGTGCCGAAGCTCTGGGCACAGCCGAGCGGGCCGCTGGTGAACAGCGTGTCGAAGACCCCCATCACCCCGGGGGCGGCGCCACCCTGCGCGGCGAACCGACCGGGCTCGTTGCTGAGCGTGTCCGGGTTGGTGGACGGCTCGAGCGTCGCGTAGCCCGTCGGGCACGTCTGCCTTGAGCACTCGGGTGGCGAGCTGAGCGGGAATGCGTTGAACGTCGGCGGTCCGGCGGCGGTATCCCAGCCGTAGCCGAGCACGCCCGTGCCGGGAACGGTGACCGCGCTCAGGGGCACGGTATCGGCGTCGATGATCCCGCTGGACACCGACAGTCCGCCGTTGACGATCGAGAAGGTGGCGCCCCCATCGGTCGACTGCCACTCCTGCTCAGGTAGATAACCCTGGTTGTTACCGCCGGTTCCGAACACGTCGGCGAGGATCACGAGTGTGTTGCCCTCACTCAGCACCTGGACGTTGTCGATGTACTGCGCCGAATCGGCCGGGGTGAGCGAGCCACTGTGGGCGCAGGCGGTCGCCTTCGCCGGCAGCACGCAGTACTGCACGAAGTTGTAGGCGCCGTTGAGGTCCTTGGTGTTGGCCCACGCGATCAGCGCGTTGCCGGAGGCGTCGACTGCCACCGCGGGCGCCCCGCTCTCCGACGGTGTCCCCACGTTGATCGGCTTACCCGCGGCCTGCGCGGCGGCCGCTGCCCCGAGCATCGTCAGGGCGGCAAGCAGCACTGCACCGAGCAGCCCGACGATCATCCGGCGTGTCCCGGATGTCTGAACAACCAGCGGCCGACCGCTCATCTGCGCCCCCTTGTGTGATCCCGTTGATGTGCGTGGCGACGCGCCGGTTCGCCATCCGCGGCGGGGAGCCTACCTGACCGCGGTCGTCTGTGGGGAGTGTTCGCGGGCCCAGCGGACGATGTCAGCCGATCCGACGACGACTTCGCCGTCACCCTCCCCGAGGACGAGAATCGGCACGGCGAGCTGACCGCTGAGGCGACGGATCTCGGCGCGGTCGCGCTCGCGCCGGTGCCAGGTCCACAATTTGAGTGTCCCGCCCGCGACGGTGCGCAGCTCATAGGCGTGCCCGGCGCCGTCGAGCGCCTTGGCAGCGCGGGCGCACGGATGCAGCGGGGCCCCCGACTTACGGATGGGACACGTGTAGAGGATCACGTGCGTGAGCCTAACCGGCGTCGGGTCCGTCCGGCGCGGCGAACCGCAGCCGCGGCGCGGTCTGGCCGCCCTCGACTGTGAACGTCGCCGTCGCCCGATTGAGCGCGAAGGTCAGCGAGGCGCCCTCCTCGGTGACCACCTCCAGCTCCCGGCCGCCGGGGGCAACCGACCGCACGGTTCCGCGCACGGTGCTCCCCAGATAATCGATTAGTACCGGGCCACCCACCTGTGGCATCGCGCGCAGCGGCACCCGGCGAGTGATAGCAGGGCGACCACCGGATCCCGTGGATCCGGTGGTCACCCCCTGCGCCCGTGCCCCGTTAGAGACCGAGTGCCTGCGACGCCATTCGGGCGCCCTGCAGCCGGGCTGAGATCTTCTGCATCGCCACGTCCCGGGCGAAGTCCGGCGAGCCGTGCTTGGGCTTGACGTCGCGGCTGAACGGCGAGAAGCCGCAATCGTCGGTTGCGCCGAGACGATCGGGCGGGATGTGTTCGGCGGCCATGATCAGCTCGTCGCGGACGTGCTCGGGGGTTTCGACCTCCGGATTGAGCGGGTTGATGACGCCCATGAAGCACATCTGTGACACGCCGTCGGCGTCGTCGCGGCGGTAGCGCCCGCACATCGCGTAGACCGACTCGCGGTCCTCCTCTGACGCGCACTGGATCAGGAAGTAGCCGGCGTTCATGTCGAACATGTGCTCGAGCAGCAGCTCGTAGGGGACCTCCTTGGAATGCACCGAGTCGCAATCGCCTCCGGGGCAGGTGTGAATCCCGATGTTCTTGCGCTCCTGCGGACTGAAGCGTGCCAGCAGCTGGTTGTTGAGGTCGATGAACTCCTGCAGCATGTTGCGGCCGGTCCATGGGTTACGGCTGTCGTTCTTATTGGCGAGCCGGCCCTCGGTGAAGTCGATCGAGACCCGCACCGCGCCGGCAGCGAAGCACTGACGGATGTCCTTCTCGGCCTCGTTGACGCAGTCGGCGAGGAACTGGTCTCGGGAATAGCCGTCGATCTCGCCGTCGAGCGGGTAGAGCAGCATCATCATCGAGGGGGAGATGACCGCCTGTTTGACCGGATGGGTCGCGATCCGGCGGTTCTTGGTCACGAACTCGGACGCGTAGGTCTTGTAGTGGAACGGGCCCTGCGTGATGCGGGGCAGCTGCCGGTTGTGCCCGTCGTCGAAGATGGCGAAGAACTGCCCGTCACCGGCCAGTCCGTCGGCGAGCCCGGTGCCCGCCAGCGTGTCGGTGAGGTTGTAGGTGGCGAAGCTCGACTCTCGCTGCTCCCCGTCGGTGACGATCGGCTCGCCGGTCTCCTCCAGGCGGTGGATCGAGTCCGCGGCCGCGGCGTCCTGAGCCGCCTGCAGCTCCGGAAAGCCGATTTGGCCGGCGTCGTAGTCGGCATAGGCCTCCTGAAGGCGCATCGGGCGCGGAAGCGACCCGACCAGCTCGGTGGGAATGGGCACGCTCTGTCCTCTCCTCGTGGAATGAATGCGGACCGCTGCCTGCAGCGCGGCGTCCGTGCCCTGAGCGCGTGACGACACGCTCCAGGCCTACCGGCCTCCCTCTATGTGGCGAACATACTCGCGCCAAAAAGCAGCGTCAAGACGCCGGTAATCAGCGTATCCGTCGGGGTCGGAACGCCGCCGGGCGCCGCGATCCCGCTAACCTGCGCGGCCGCGCGAAACGAGCTTGAAACACTGAGAAAGCGAGGCCCGACGATGGCCGCTCCCTCCCGGCAGTACCTGTTCACATCGGAATCGGTGACCGAGGGCCACCCTGACAAGGTTGCCGACCAGATCTCCGACGGCGTCCTCGATGCGGTCCTCGCCCAGGACCCCCAGGCGCGTGTCGCCTGCGAGACGCTCGTCAACACCGGGCTGGTCGTCGTCTCCGGCGAGATCTCGACCACGGCGGTGTTCGACGTCCAGGACGTCGCGCGGGAGACGATCCGCCGGATCGGCTACGTGGACGCCGGGCTTGGCTTCAGCGCCGACTCATGCGCGGTGCTCAACGCCATCGACAAGCAATCGGCCGACATCGCCCAGGGCGTTGACACCGCCTACGAGAGCCGCCAGCACAGCGCCGCCGGCGACGAGTTCGATGCGGCCGGCGCCGGCGACCAGGGGATGATGTTCGGCTACGCGACCAGCGAGACGCCGGAGCTCATGCCGGTGCCGATCGCGCTGGCTCACCGGCTTGCCCGCCGGCTCTCGGAGGTCCGTAAGGACGGCACGCTTGAGTATCTGCGCCCGGACGGCAAGACCCAGGTGAGCGTCCGCTACTCCGGCAGCCGTCCGGTGGGGATCGAGAAACTGCTCATCTCCAGCCAGCACGCCGAGGGGGCTGAGGAGCGCATCAAGGAGGACCTGTGGGAGCACGTCGTGCTGCCGGTGCTGCCCGCCGAGCTGTTCGACGAGTCAGCTCTGCGCGCCGACTTCCTCGTCAATCCGACCGGCCGGTTCGTGATCGGCGGCCCGGTCGGTGACTGCGGCCTGACCGGCCGCAAGATCATCGTCGACACCTATGGCGGCATGGCCCGTCACGGCGGCGGGGCGTTCTCCGGCAAGGACCCGTCCAAGGTCGACCGCTCGGCCGCCTACGCCGCGCGCTGGGTGGCCAAGAACGTCGTCGCCGCCGGTCTTGCCGAGCGCGCCGAGGTGCAGGTCGCCTATGCGATCGGCGTCGCGCGCCCGGTGTCGGTGATGGTGGAGACGTTCGGCACCGAGGCCGAGGGGCTGACGCCCGAACGGATCGAGTCGATCATCTCTGATCACTTCGATCTGCGACCGGCGGCGTTCCGCCAGCGCCTGGACCTCCACCGTCCGATCTACCAGCAGACCGCTGCCTACGGCCACTTCGGCCGCGACGAGGCCGCTTTCAGCTGGGAGCGCACCGATGAGGCCGACGCACTGCGCGCCGCCGCCGGACTTGGCGAGCGTGCCGTGGAAGAGGTGCCCGCGTGAGCATCACCGTCGTCGGATCGATCGCCTACGACGCCGTCGAGACGCCGTTCGGGACCCGCGAGCGGATGCTCGGGGGTGCCGCGACCCACTTCGCCCTCGCTGCCTCGCTGCTTGACCAGGTCCGGATCGTCGGGCCGGTCGGCGACGACTTCGGCGAGCGTGAGCTCTCGGTGCTGCAGACCCGCGGCTCCAACATCGACGACGTCGAGCGGATCGAAGGGGGCAAGACCTTCTTCTGGAAGGGCCGCTACGGCTGGGACCTCAACACGCGCGACACACTCGACACGCAGCTCAACGTGTTCGAACACTTCGCGCCCAAGCTGTCGGAGCCGTCGCGCGCATCCGACGTGCTGTTCCTGGCCAACATCCAGCCCGGACTGCAGCTGCAGGTCCGCGAGCAGTGCGAGGCGGCCAAGTTCGTCGCGCTCGACTCGATGAACCTGTGGATCGACATCGCCCGCGACGAGTTGCTGGAGATCATCCGGCGCGTCGACTGCCTCGTGCTCAACGACGAGGAGCTGCGCCAGCTCACCGGCAAGCCCAACCTCATCTCCGCCGCCCATCAGATCCTGGAGTGGGGCCCGTCGATGGTCGTCGCCAAGCAGGGCGAATACGGCTCGGCGCTCATCACCGCCGACGGCTTCTTCGCCCTGCCCGCCTATCCCCTGCACGAAGTGGTCGATCCGACCGGCGCCGGCGACACGTTCGCCGGGGGCTTCGTCGGGTTCATCGCCAGCCAGATCGGCTCAGAGCTGTCCATGTCGGTGCTGCGCAACGCGATGACCTACGGAACCGCGCTGGCCTCCTTCAACGTCGAGCAGTTCGGGACCGAGGGGCTGGAGGCGGTGCAGGTGTCGGCCGTGCGCGAGCGCGTCCGGGATCTGTGGAGCTTTGCCCATTTCGATCCGATCGACGTCGACCTGATCGACTAGTCCGCCGGTCGGTCGCGATGCTGACGATCCGGGCGGTGCGCGAGGGCGATGCGGAGCCGCTGCGCCGGCTGCGCCTGCGCGCGCTCGCCCAGGCCCCGGAGGCGTTCGGGGCCACGGTGGACGAGGAGCAGGCCCATCCGGCCGAGCACTGGCTTGACCTGGCCCGCCTGAGCGCGGTCGGAGACGCGACCGTGGTCTATGTCGCCATCGACGACGGCCGCTGGCTGGGCATGGCCGCCGGCCGCTGGTATGAGCGTGACCGCGGGATCGCTGGGCTGTGGGGCATGTGGGTCGATCCGTCCCTGCGCGGCCGGGGCGTCGGCGAGCGCCTCGTGCGGACGGTCCGTGACTGGGCGGCGGACCGCAACGCGCGGTTCCTGCGCCTCGGCGTGGTCCGGGGCCACGAGGATCCGACCGCTTTCTATGAGCGGCTTGGGTTCGTGCGCACCGGCGAGGTCGGGACGCTGAAGCGTGATCCGGCGATCGGTGTCGCCTGGCTGGTGCGCCCGGTCTAGCCTGCTCAGGCGGCCAGGGAAACCGCAGACAGCTGGTCGTCGGCCTCGCCGACGAGGGTGAAGAAGCTGTCCAGCCCACACAGCGCGAGCAGGCGGTCGATCGCGGCCGATCCCCGGATCAGGACGAAACGCACGCCTCGCTCCCGGCAGGTCCGCTCGGCGCTGATGAAGGCCCGGATCCCGCTGGAGTCCATGAACGTCAGCCGGCGCAGGTCGACCGCGACCGATTGCGCGCCGCCGGCCAGCACGTGCTGGAGGCAGGCGTCGAGCTCGGGCTCGGTGGCCAGGTCGAGCTCGCCGTCGAGACGGAGGATGGTTGTCGCCCCTGACTGAACGGCTTCGCTACGCAATCCGCCGGAATAAGTGCTCATGTCGCTCATATTACACGACTTTTGAGTCGCGTATTGCGATTCGCGAATTGCCGTGCGGGGTACGATGCCCGGCGTGCCCCCGTTCGCGTTTCTCACCAACCACGGCTCCGTGCTGCTCTGCATCGCCGGAGACCCCCGGATGCGGGTGCGTGACATCGCGCAACGGATCGGGATCACCGAGCGGGCGACCCAGCGGATCGTCGCCGACCTCATCGATGCCGGCTACGTCGACCGGACCCGGCTGGGGCGGCGCAACGTCTACGCGGTGCGAACCGAGCTCTCGATCACGCTTCCCGACCAGCGCGACGTCGATCTGCACTCATTGTTGACCGTGCTGATGCCCGCATCGGCGAGCACCGAGCGGCGCGAGGGCATGGAGCCCGTCGTCGTTCACTGACGCGGACGGGACATCAGGGCTCCGATCACCCCGGTGGCGAACAGCAGGACGATGAGCAGCGCCAGCACGTCGAGCCAGCTGACGCCGTGGCGGGTCATGTCGAGCACGGTGAGCACCGCGATGAACGCCGTGAAGACGACCACGATCGGCAGCAGCAGAAACCTCATCGATAGGCAGCGGCGGTTGGGGGCATCGGCTTACGCCGCGGACACAGCCAGCCGGCGGTGGCGAACCCGAGCCCGAGCGTCACGGCGTGGGCCACGTAGGCCGGCGCACCGTTTCCGAACACCGCCTGCATCGCCAGCCACAGCCCGAGCATGACGAGCACCGGCACCTCCAGCACCCCGAAGAAGAACACGATCAGCACGAGCGACAGCACCCGCCCCCGCGGATAGATCCGCAGGTAGCCGCCGATCACGGCGGCGATCGCCCCGGCGGCCCCGGCCGTCGGTGCCGACGTCCCGGGGTCAAGCGCCACCTGGATCCCGAGCGCGATCAGGCCGGCCACAAGGTAGAAGGCGAGGAAGCGGATGGGGCCCATCGCGTCCTCGAGGCTTGAGCCGAAGATCCACAGAAACAGCATGTTGCCCAACAGCTGCACGATCGACCCTTGCACGAACAGACTCGTGATCGAGGCCCCCGGTGTCAGCCCGCTGGGGACGGCGGCCAGTTCGTGCGGCGCCGGGCCGCTGATCAACGAGCCGGAGTTCGCCACCGCCAGCAGGTAGACGACGACGTTGACGATGATGAGCGCCAATGTGACCACCGGCATGCGATCGGTGGGGATGTTGTCCTTGATCGGGATCACGCGCCCGGAGAGCTTATGGGAGGCCACCGTCGTGGCCATCGGCCGTGCGGTGCCGCTCAGGCTCAGGCTCAGGCTCAGGCGAGGCCGACCGGCTCGGCGGCGGCGGTGATCCGCCACGGCTGCCGCTCGTCGCCGGTCACAGCCAGCGTCCAGTGCTCGGTGAAGCTCGCCTTACGGGTGCGGCTGCCGGCGAGCACCGCGGTGGTGTCCCGGTTCTCGACGTAGCGCCGGCCGCTGATGTCAACCTCGACGGTCATCGTCGCCGGCTCGGCGGCGGCATCGAGGGCGAGGATCCGGATCCGGTTGACGACCGGTCCCCGCACGACCAGCCGGACGGTGCCGCTGGTGTCCCCGGCATAGAGCAGGGCCCGCTTGGCCGCGGGGGTGGCGATCGCGTCCAGCAGAGCGTCATCTCCGTCGACCGCCTGGGCCCAGGCGTTGACCGCGCGCCGGGCGGCGATCTCCAGCACGTCGGGCGCGAACCGTCCGTCGGCGAGGCTGAGGTCCAGCGCCGCGGCGTGGGCGTCGCCCTCGTAGGAGAGGTCGGCGACCTCGGCAACACGGGTGCCCTCCGGGATCTGGTCGGCGACCGCGCCCTCGACGAGGGCCTCGTCACGCATCCCGCGTTCGTCTGACCACGGCGTGGCGATGATCTCGTCACCGAGCGCGTGCTTACCCTCGCGGTCCTGCTCGATCGAGGCCAGCACCCAGTGCGGGCCACGCCGTTGCAGGGTCCAGAACTCCCGGACGCGGACCACCTCTCCCAGTCGGCCGGTCCGCTTGAGGTGCCGGCCATAGCCGTCGACGACGTAGTCGCGCAGGCGGGCTTCGATCTTGACCACGACCCGGTCGGTGTCACGGTCGCCCTTGTGCGTCAACCCTACGTACTCGATCTGCGGGTTGCCGATCGGTTCGACGTGGTTGCGCCAGCCGCGCCCGTGGAAGTCATCGAGCCGGCGCTCCCACTCAGTGAGCAGGGCGGGAGCGACGAGGCCGCGCAGCTTCATGCGATCGTCGGCGTCCCAGGCATGCTGGATGTCCATGAACAGCTTGGTCGCGGTCGCTCGCACGGCGTCGGGCGCGAACTCCGGATCTTCATCGGCCGCCTCGGCAGCCGCCAGCTCGACCCGGCGCTCACGCTCGGACGGGCGCCGCCGGCCGCCGGAACGCTGCGCTGCGCGAGTCGCCCAGCCGTCCTGCATCTTCGGTGCCACGCGGGTGACGAAGAGGTAGAGGAGGGCCAGCGCGATCAGCACGAGAGCGCCGAGGCCATGGCCGAGCAGGGCGATGTGGAACAGCAGGTCCAGCACGATGTAGATCGCAAAGCCGCTGCCGTGGCCGCCGCCCCCGCCACCGCCGCCACCGCCACCGCCACCGCTGAATCCGGCCGATCCTCCGCCGGCGCCGGCCAGCGCCGCGGGCGCGAGTACCAGGACGAGCGCCGTAACCGCCACCGCCAGCAGCACCACGCGACGGCGGGTCATGCGATCTCCCGCAGCGGACCGACGCCGGGCTCGGTCTGGACGATGTGCTGGTCGGCGTGGTAGCTGGAGCGTACGAGCGGCCCGGCGGCGACGTGGTTGAAGCCGAGTTCGTAGGCGGCAGCCTCAAGGGCGGTGAACTCGTCGGGATGCCAGTAGCGGACGATCGGCAGGTGACGCTCGGTCGGGCGCAGGTACTGGCCGACGGTGAGGACCTGCACGTGGTTCTCCCGCAGCTGGCCGAGCGCGTCGACCATCTCCTCAAAGGTCTCCCCGAGCCCCACCATGAGTCCGGATTTGGTGGTGACCTCGTCACCGCCGTACTCCTTGGCGTTACGCAGCACCCGCTTGGAGCGCTCCCAGGTCGAGCCACGGCGCGCCACCGGATATAGGCGGGGGACGACCTCGACGTTGTGGTTGAAGACGTCGGGCCGCTCGGCGATCACCTTGGCCAGGGGCATCTCGGACCCGCGGAAGTCCGGGGTGAGCACCTCGATCTTGGTGGACGGGGACTGCCGGCGGATCTGGCGGATGACGCCCACAAAGGCGCTGGCGCCGTAGTCCGGGAGGTCGTCGCGGTCGACGGACGTGATGACCGCGTGGCGCAGGCCCATCCGGGCGATGCTGCGGGCCACCCGGGCCGGCTCCAGCGGATCGTTCCAGGTCGGCTTGCCGGTCTTGACGTTGCAGAAGCCGCAGCGCCGCGTACAGGTGTCGCCGAGGATCATGAACGTCGCCGTCCCGCGCTGCCAGCACTCGCCGATGTTGGGACACGCCGCCTCACGGCAGACCGTGTGCAGGTTCTCGGATTCGATCAGCTCGTTGAGCTCGCGGTAACGCTGGCCCCCCGGCGCCGGGACCTTGAACCAGGGCGGCTTGCGGCCCCTGAACGGCTCGGTTTCAGGGCCGAGCACGGTCAGGATGTCGCTGATCCCACCCGGGTTGGCCCGGGACCGCGTCTGGTGTTGGCGTTCGGTCACGAAATTAAGGCTACTCCGCCACGGTGCTCCACCCACGCGGCACACTTTTTCGGCCACGCTTGGGGGCATGGGGGAACCTGGGCGTCTAAACGACGATGAGCGTGGTTTAGACGCCCAGGTGGCCGATTTGGCCGCGCACCAGCACGGGGTTATCGAGCTGCCCCAGCTCCTCAGGCTCGGCCTGACCACCCGAGCCGTCCAGTACCGGGCGACCGCTGGTCGCCTGTTCCGCATCCATCGTGGCGTCTTTGCCCTGGTCCCGCCGGCCCTCTTGAGCTACCGGGGGCGCCTTCTGGCAGCCGTGCTGGCCTGCGGCGACGGGGCGGCCCTCTCCCACCGTTCCGCCGCCGACCTCCATGGGCTCAGGCGTACCGTGTCGGCGCGGATCGAGGTCGTCCTCCCGGGCCGCTCGATCCGCAAGGCCGCCGGCGTCACCGTCCACCGCTCCACCACGTTGACCACCGCCGACGTCACCCGGGTCGACGCGATCCCATGCACCACCGTCGCCCGGACCCTGCTCGACCTCGCCGGCGTGGTCCCGGCCGCCCAAATCGAGCGCGCGCTCAACCAGGCAGAGATGCTGCGGGTGTTCGATTACACGGCGATCACCGACCAGATCACCCGCAACCGCCAGACCCGGGCCGCGACCGCCCTGGGCGCCGGGCTTGCCATCTACCGCCCCGGAGACGCGCCCACCGAGAGTCAACTGGAGGAGGCACTCGTCGAACTGGTCCGCGCCGCCGGTCTACCGGAGCCCGAGCGTCAGGTCCACCTCGAACTCGGCGACGGCGAGCCCGGGATCCGCGCTGATTTCGTCTGGCGCGCGCAGCGGCTCGTCCTGGAGACCGACGGCGTCGAGTCGCACGGGACTC
The DNA here is from genome assembly GCA_049591655.1 of Solirubrobacteraceae bacterium. Taxonomy (GTDB): domain Bacteria; phylum Actinomycetota; class Thermoleophilia; order Solirubrobacterales; family Solirubrobacteraceae; genus Palsa-465. The sequence goes on along the minus strand of JBAWFG010000461.1, from coordinate 5,375 downwards.
AGCGATCGTTGCAGGACGACCGCCGCCGGGACCAGCGGCTGACGCTCGCCGGGTGGCGGGTGGTGCGGGTCACATGGCGCCAGATCACCGACAGCCCGGCGACGGTGGTGGCGCTGCTCGCCGGGTTGTTGGAGCAGCTCTAGGCGGTGGCGCCGACCGCGCCCACGGCGTCCAGCAGCCGGGCCTCGGACACGATCCGCTGGCGGCGATCAAGCGCGCGCGCCACCTCGTAGGCGGCCCGCTTGCGAAAGCAGCGCATCTGGCCGGCGCCGCGGTCGGTCTCACGGATGAGCGAGGTCATCTGCACGCCGTCCAGGCCGCAGGGGACGACCCAGCCGAACGGCTGCAGGTCGTTCTCGACGTTGACCGCCCAGCCGTGGGTGGTCACCCCGCGGGCGACGTGCACGCCGAGCGAGGCGATCTTGCGGTCCTCGACCCACACTCCGGTGTAGTCGGGGCCGTCCTGCGGCCGGGCCCGGGCCTCGGTGACCCCCTCGCCGGCGAGCGCCGCCACGAGGCCGCGCTCGAGCGTGCGCACGTACTCGACGACGTCGGAGACGCGGACGATCGGATAGCCGATGAGCTGGCCGGGGCCGTGGTAGGTGATCTTGCCGCCGCGGTCGACATCGACGATGTCGATCCCTTGGGCCCGATACCAGTCCTCGCCCATCGGCAGCTCGCCCACGCCGGATCGACGGCCGCGCGTGTACACCGGCCAGTGCTCGAGCATCAGCATCACGTCGGGTACCGCGTCGGCCTGGCGAGCCGCTCGCACTCGTTCCTGAAGCGCGAGCGCCTCGCGATATTCGACCGTGCCCAGCTGGCACACCCAGAGCTCGTCCATCTCCACCCTGATGCTACGCCGCTTCCAACCTCCGCTTGACCGTGGCCAGGAACTGGGCCGAGAGCGCGCCGTCGAGCGCGCGGTGATCCCAGCTGAGGCCGAGGATGGTCATCGACCGGATCGCGATCGAGTCGTTGCCGTCGCCGTCGGTGACGACGACCGGCCGCTTGACGATCGCCTCGAGGTCAAGGATCCCGACCTGGGGCTGGTTGATGATCGGCGTGGCCATGATCGACCCGTACTGGCCCGGGTTGGTGATCGTGAACGTCCCCCCCTGGACGTCGTCGGCGGTCAGCTGACGTGAGCGGGCGCGCCGTGCGATGTCCCTGATCCGGGCCGCCAGGCCCTCCACCGAGAGCTCCTGAGCGCGGTGAATGACCGGGACGATGAGCCCGTCATCACCGAGCGACACCGCGATCCCGAGGTTGACGTCGTCGACCTGGGTGTAGTCGTCGCCGTCGAGCCAAGCGTTGAGCGCTGGGTGCTCGCGCAGGGCGTCGATCGTCGCTCGGGCCACGAACGCCAGCGCGGTCACGCCAAGCGAGGCCCGGGCGGCCTGCACGCGGGTCATGTCGACCTCGGCCCAGGTCGTGCACGTGGCGGCGGTGTCGAGCGAGCGCTTCATGTGCTCGCCGATCTGGCGCCGCATGCGTGACAACCCGTCACCGCCGGCTCCGATCGGCGCTGCCGGAGCAGCTGGTGGTGGCGCGGGCGGGTCGGGCCGGTACGGGCTCTCGATATGCAACGGCGGGTCGGCGACTGCGCCGTTGGCCGATCCGTTGCCGGTCCCGTTGACGAGGGCGAGAACGTCCTGCTTGCGGACCCGGCCGCCCCGGCCGGTCCCGGCGATCGTGCTCAGGTCGATGCCGTGCTCGGCGGCGATCCGAGAGACGACCGGCGAGAACCGCTTGGCGCCGGGGGCACGCGCCGGACCGGTGCCCGCCGGCTCGGACGGCACCGCAGGCGCAGACGGCTCCGCCGGCGCGGGCTCCGCCGGCGCCGAGGGCACCTCCGGCGAGACGGCTGCCCCATCGCCGGTGGCGATCCGGGCCATCACGACCCCCACCTCGACGGTCTGGTCGACGTCGACGAGGATCTCGGCCACGATGCCGCTCACCGGCGCCGGGACCTCGGTGTCGATCTTGTCGGTCGAGATGTCACAGACGGTCTGTTCGGCCTCGATCCGGTCTCCGGGGGACACACGCCAGGCCACGACCGTGCCCTCGGCCACCGACACCCCCATCTGGGGCATCGTCACGTCCACCAGGCCGGCGGCCGGCTCAGTACGCGAGGAGCTCACGGCAGGCCTCCTTCACGCGGTCGACGCCGGGGAGCACGGCCTGCTCCAGCGGTGGTGAGAACGGGATCGGCACGTCGGGCGTTGCCACCCGCACCACCGGCCCGTCGAGATCCTCAAAGCCCTTCTCGGCGATGAGCGCGGCAACCTGGGCGCCGGCGGCGCAGGTCATGTTCGCCTCGTCGACGATCACCACCTTCGAGCAGCGGCCCACCGAGTCGAGGATCGCCTCCTCGTCGAGGGGCACGAGCGAGCGCAGATCGAGCACCTCGACCGAGGCTCCGTCGAGATCCTCGGTGGCGCTCAGCGCCACGTCGACCATCGCCCCGTAGGCGATCACCACGAGGTCGGACCCGGGCCGGGCCACCCGGGCGGTGAACGGCGTCTCGTACACGCCGTCGGGCACGTCGCCCTTGACCCGGCGATAGAGATGCTTGTGCTCCATGAAGCACACCGGGTTGGGGTCGTGGATCGCCGCGTGCAGCAGGCCCTTGGCATCGGCAGCGGTCGACGGGGCGACCACCTTGATCCCGGGCGAGTGCATGAACAGCGCCTCGGGATTCTGGGAATGAAACGGTCCTCCGGAGAAACCGCCGCCCGAGGGCAGGCGTACGACGAGCGGGACCGCGAGGTCCTGGCGGTAGTGCATCTTGCCCGCCACGTTGACGAGCTGATCAAAGCCGCAGGAGATGAAGTCGGAGAACTGCATCTCGCACACCGGGCGCAGCCCGACGACCGCGGCGCCGACTGCGCAGCCGATGATCGCCGACTCGGCGAGCGGCGTGTCCATCACCCGGTCGGCGCCGAACTCCTCGATGAAGCCGTCGGTGACCTTGAAGGCCCCGCCGAACACGCCGATGTCCTCGCCCATCATGAGCACCCGTTCGTCGGCGCGCAGTTCGTCACGCAGCGCTGAGGAGATCGCCTGCAGGTAGGTCATGGTGGCCATCAGGCGTCGCCCCCTTTGCGCGCATAGCCGCTCCACGGGGCGTGTCCGTCGCCGAGCGGCTCGGCCTCGCCCTCGCAGAAGACGCCGCGCAGGACGTGGTCGGCGGTGGGCATCGGTCCGGCCAGCGCCTCGGTGGTCGCCGCGTCGATCTCCGCGGTCACCGCCGCGCGCAGCGCATCGACATCGACGCCGAGCCCGCGCAGGCGCTGTTCCTGGCGCTCGACCGGATCCCGGCGGCGCCACTCTTCGACCTGCTCCTTGGGGACGTACTTCATGTCGTCGTGGGCGGCGTGGCCGTGCATCCGCATCGTCACCGCCTCGATCAGCGTCGGGCCCTCTCCGGCCACCGCCCGCTCCCGAGCCTCGCGGGTGGCGTCGAACATCGCCTCGGCGTCGTTACCGTCGACGGTCACCCCGGCGAAGCCGTAGGCCGCTGCGCGCTCCACCGGGTCCACCGCGAACTGTTTGTCGAGCGGGGTGGAGTAGGCGTACTGGTTGTTCTCCAGGACGAACACGACCGGGAGCTTCTGGACCCCGGCCCAGTTCATCGCCTCGTGAAAGTCGCCACGGGAGGTCGACCCATCGCCGAACCAGGTCAGTGCGCAGCGTGGCTCGCCGCGCAGCTTGAACGCCATCGCCATCCCGGTGGCGACGAGCATCATGTCCGGAAGCATCGAAACCATGCCGACGCAGCCGAGGCGGCGGTCACCGAAGTGCACATTGCCGTCGCGCCCGGCGGTGATCCCGCCGGCGCGTCCCATGTACTGGGCCAGGATCCGTACCGGCGTCACGCCGCGGATGAGGTGGGCGGCAAGGTCGCGATGCAGGATGCACAGCCGGTCCTCGGGTGCCATTGCGAACGCTGCGCCCGCCGATACCGCCTCCTGTCCGAAGCCGTCATAGAACGAGCCGGGGACCTTGCCCTGGCGGTACAGGCTCATAGCGCGCTCCTCGATGCCCCGCATCAGCAGCATCGCGCGCAGTAGCTCGACCCGATCGTCGAGCTGCAGGTGCTCGTGCTCGCTTGCCGCGGCGGCTACGCCGCCACCCGGCCGAGCCGTTTCGGTCGCCATCTCTGTGGTGTCTCTCTTTCCTCGTCGGGCCCGGCGCGGGATCGCCGTCCGGACCGCTTCTCGAGCCCTCCGGGATCTCCGGAAGCGGCTCGCCGCTGCACTGACGCGCGAGATTACTCCTCGCTCTGGCCAGGTTGCCAACCGCGATGTCGCGGCGATCGCCGCAAAAGAAGAGCCTGAAAGGACGTTTACTGATCGAGGGGGCTGGTGCCGGAACCTCGGTTAGTTCGCATATTCCGGGGACCGAACTTCACAATTCGGCCCCAAAGGGGTCTAAACTGACGGAATCGACTCTTGTCGAGGTTGGTGATGGCTAAGGATGGTTGGGAAGGCGGGCAGATGGCGAGTGGGGCGAACACGTTGGTCGATGGCACCCGTGCTGCCGTTGAGCAGTTCCGCTTGGGCGTGCTGCTCGAAGCGCGAGGTGATTCGGCCAGCGCCGAACTTGCCTATCGCCAAGCGGACGCGCTGGGCCACGCGGGCGCCGCGCTGAACCTCGGTGTCCTCTGCGAAGCGCGCGGGGACCTCCGCGCGGCGCAGGCCCATTACGAGCGCGCGCAGGAACGCGGCGACGAGAACGGGGCCTTCAACCTGGGGGCCCTGCTCGAAGAGCGCAGAGACCTGGCCGGCGCCAAGCGCGCCTACGGCCTCGCGGACTCGGCCGGCCACGCTCGGGCAGCGGGCCGGCTCGCGACCATCCTCGCGGCAGGCGGTGACGTCGACGGCGCGCGCGCGGCACGACGGCGCGCGCAGGAGCGCGACGAGGCCGTCCGCGCCGGGAGCTCGGCCGAGCCTCGTGCAGGTGCGTCCGGGGCCGCGGGGTGGGTCGTGCGGAGACGCGCCATGCTCGTCCTCACCACGTCAGCGGCAGTCGTCGTGGGCACATTGCTCGCGCGCTCCCTCCCGATCACCGCCGGGACGCCTCCGACGCCCAACGCTTCGTTGGCGGACAGCGGGCGGCCGACTGCGCGCGCGGCGGCGGGCTCCGCGCCGTCGACGAGGTCGGACACCTCACGGCACACCACGGCGACATCCAAGGTGAAGCCGGTGCGGACCCACACGTCGCGTCCGGTGCGCGCTCACGCGCCCGCCAAGGCACCCGCGCACGCATCGACGACACATGTCTCCAGCCGGGTCGCCAGGCGCTCGAGTTCGAGCGCCGGCTCGGGCTCGTCCGGCTCGGCTGCGCCGACGGTTTCATCCACGTCGAAC
>JBAWFG010000460.1:0-9929 GCA_049591655.1 Solirubrobacteraceae bacterium | reverse complement strand
CTGCTGCGCCCCAGCCTCGAGCGGGCCCGGGCTCGTCACGGCGTGGGGCCCTGGCTGGCGTATGTGATCGCCGGACTGCTCGGCGCGGTGTTCGCCGGGCCGTGGCTGGCGATCGTGCTCGTCGTCTGCGGCGCTGCCGAACTGGCGCGCCGCCGGGCCCGCGGTGCGGGCGGCCTCGGTGCACGCGGGCCTGGTTGCTTCGGGTTCGGTCCGATCGGCCTCATCGCACCCGGAGGGTTCGGCGCCCTCGCCTGGACCGCGCTGAAGGTCGGCGCCCTGTCGTTTGGCGGGGGCTTCGTGATCATCCCGCTGATGCAGGGCGATGCCGTGCACGTCTATCACTGGATGACCAACGCGCAGTTCCTCAACGCGGTGGCGCTCGGGCAGGTCACCCCCGGCCCGGTGGTGGCAACGGTTGCCGCGGTCGGCTACGCGGCCCACGGCCTGCCGGGCGCGGTGATGGCGGCGGCGATCGCGTTCGCCCCCTCGTTCGCGTTCGTCCTGCTCGCCGGACGTCGCTTTGACACGCTGCGCGAGCGACCCGGACCGCGCGCGTTTCTCGACGGCGCCGGACCAGCGGCGATCGGCGCCATCGCCGGCGCCGCGGTGACACTGGCGCTCGCGCTCGGCCATGCCTGGCAGTTCGGGGTGCTGGCAGCGGCGATCGTGGCGCTGCTGGGGTTCGGCCGCAGTGTCGTGACCACGCTGCTGACCGCCGCGCTCGTCGGGGTGGTTCTGGCGCTGACTGGCGTCGCCGTCGGCTGACCGGCCTTCACAACTCGGCTGACCGGCCTTCACAACTCGTTCACCCCATTCAGGTGATGCGCAGCACGCCTGCTGTGGGTGTCCCTCCACCGTTTCACCGTGCCCCCTCCTCCCCTTCGCGTGCGGCGTAGAGTGTGGTCGATGCTGTGGCTTCTGCGACATGCCGAGGCGGTGGATGGGACACCGGATGACGAGCGTCCGTTGACCGAGCGCGGCATCGACCAGGCACGCGCTGCCGGAAGCGCACTGGAGGCGCTCGGCGTTACGCTCGACGCCTGCCTGTCGAGCCCCAAGCTGCGCGCCGTGCAGACCGCCCAGCACGCGTGCGCGCCGCTTGGCACCGAGGTCACCGTCGACCGGCGCCTCGGCGGCGAGCCCTTCGATGCCAACGACCTCGTCGCCGGGCTCGGTGACGTGCTGCTCGTCGGCCACGACCCCTCGTTCACGCTCACCCTCCACGATCTCACCGGCGCGCAGGCGCGGATGAAGAAGGGCGGCCTGGCCGGCATCGCCAAGGGTGAGCTCGTCGTCCTGTTGAGACCTACCGAGCTGAGTGCCATCGCCGGACAGCGAGTCACGTGACCGAACTCGGCTCCGAACTCCACGACACGGCCGCCGACTCCGGCAACGACGGTGACCTGCCCGATCTCACCGACCGCTCGCTGTACATCAACCGGGAGCTGTCGTGGCTGGACTTCAACGACCGGGTGCTCCAGCTCGCCGAGGACGACTCCCTGCCGCTGATCGAGCGGCTCAAGTTCCTCGCCATCTTCGTCACCAACCTCGACGAGTTCTTCATGATCCGCGTCGCCGGGGTCCACGACCAGGTCGACGCCCGGATCGATGCCCGAGGTCCCGACGGCCTCACCCCGACCGAGGTCCTCGACGGGATCCAGGCCCAGGTCCGTGAACAGGACCGCCGGCACGCCGAGCAGTTCTCCCGCGTCGTCCGGCCGGGCCTGGCCGAGCACGGTGTGCGGGTCGTCAATTGCGCCGACTCGGGGGCGCCCGCCGATGCGATCGAGCGCCACTTCCGTGAGCAGATCTTCCCGGTGCTGACACCGCTGGCGGTCGGAGCCGGGCGGCCGTTTCCCTACATCTCCAATCTGTCGCTGAGCCTCATCGTGCGCCTGCACGACCCCGACTCCGACCAGGAGGCGTTCGCCCGGGTCAAGGTTCCCAAGGAGGTGCTCCCCCGTTTTGTGGAGATCTCCAAGGACACCTTCATCCCGCTGGAGGACATCATCGCCCGCCACCTGGACACCCTGTTCCCGGGGATGGAGATCCTCAGCCACGACCTGTTCCGGGTCACCCGCGACGCCGACTTCGAGGTCTCCGACGAGGCCGACGACCTGCTGCGGGCCGTCGAGGACGAGCTGCGACGCCGGCGCTTCGGCGAGGTCGTCCGGCTCGAGGTCGGCGCCGGCATGGACCCCGCGCTGCGCACGCGGCTGATCGAGTGGCTCAACGTCGACGAGGTCCAGGTCTACGACGTCGACGGCCTGCTCGATCTCGGTGACCTGTGGCAGATCGCGTCGATCAAGGACCGCCCGGATCTGCGCTGGCCGGGGTGGACGCCGGTCACCCAGCCGGGTCTGGTCACGGCGCCGTCTGACGGCGACGCACAGCCGGACCTGTTCGCGATGATGCGCGCCTCCGACGTGCTCGTGCATTACCCGTACCAGTCGTTCACGACCAGCGTCGAGCGGTTCGTCAAGCAGGCAGTCGACGATCCCAACGTGCTGGCGATCAAGATGACCGTGTACCGGACCTCCGACGACTCGGCGCTCGTCCCGTCGCTGATCGAGGCCGCCGAGAAGGGCAAGCAGGCGGTCTGCCTGGTGGAGCTCAAGGCCCGCTTTGACGAGCGCCAGAACATCCACTGGTCCCGAGCGCTGGAGGAGGTCGGGGCCCACGTGGTGCACGGCATTCCCGGGCTCAAGACCCACGCCAAGGCGATCCTGATCGTCCGCCGTGAGCGCGGCACGGTGCGCAATTACGTGATGATCGGGACCGGCAACTTCCACGCCAAGAACGCCCGGCTCTACGAGGACTTCGGCCTCTTCACCACCGACCGGGTGATCGGCGACGAGGTCGCCAACCTGTTCAACACCCTGACCGGCTACGGCCACCCCGAACCCCAGCGCAAGACGCTCGTCGCGCCGACCTGGCTGCGCCGGCCGCTGATCAACGAGATCGACCGCACGATCGAGGCCCACCGTAATGGCGAGGACGCGCGGATCGTGATGAAGATGAACGCGCTCGTCGACGAGAAGATCATCGAGGCGCTGTATCGCGCGTCCCACGCCGGGGTGCCGATCTCGCTCAATGTACGCGGCATCTGCTGCCTGGTCCCCGGCATCCCGGGGGTGTCGGACACCATCGAGGTTGTCTCGGTCGTCGGCCGCTTCCTGGAGCACAGCCGCGTCTACACCTTCCACCGCGGCGACGAGCACAAGTACTACATCGGTTCGGCCGACCTGATGCCGCGCAACCTCGACACCCGGGTCGAGCTGCTCACCCCGATCGAGCGCCCGGAGCTGCAGGCCGAGATCCAGGACACGCTGGACCGCTGCCTGGCTGACGACACCTACGCCTGGACCATGGCCTCCGACGGAGCCTGGACCCGCCGCGACGGACGAACCCGCAGTGTGCACAACGAGTTGATGGAACGGACGTTGGCGTGGGCCGCCAACGCTGCCAGTTGAAGTAGCCTCCCCCCGCGTGCACAGCGACCTGCTGCTCGTGATCGTCGTCGTGGCGGCGGTCGCCTTCGACTTCACCAACGGCTTTCACGACACCGCCAACGTCGTCGCCTCCTCGATATCGACGCGCGCACTGTCCCCCAACAGTGCCATCACGCTCGCCGCGGTGCTCAACTTCGTCGGGGCGTTCCTGTCGCTGAAGGTCGCCGCCACCGTCGCCACCGGGATCGTCGAGACCGGCCAGGTGACCGAGACGATCGCCTTCGCCGGCCTGATCGGCGCGCTCGCCTGGAACCTGCTCACCTGGGCCTATGGCCTGCCATCGAGCTCGTCCCACGCGCTGATCGGCGGCGTCGTTGGTTCGATGCTGGCGGCAGTCGGCACATCCGGGGTCAATTTCAGCGGGCTCCTCGACAAGGTCATCATGCCCGCCCTGCTGTCGCCGGTCACCGCGTTCGCGGTTGCCGGGCTCGGCATCGTCGTCATCTACGCGCTGTTCGGCCGCCGCCGCCCCGGCCCGGTGACCCGCAGCTTTCGGCTGGGGCAGGTCGCCTCCAACTCTGCGCTGGCGATCGCCCACGGCACCAACGACGCTCAGAAGACGATGGGGGTCATCACCCTGGCCCTCGTCGCCCACGGTTCGCTCAGTCCTCACAACACCCAGGTCCCGGCCTGGGTCGTGGTCATCTCCGCGACCGCGATCGCCCTCGGCACCTACGCGGGCGGCTGGCGGATCATCCGCACCGTCGGCAGCCGGATCATCCGGATGGATGCCGCGCAGGCATTCTCGGCCCAGGCCTCGGGCGCACTGGTGATCCTCGGCTCCTCCCACCTCGGCTATCCGCTGTCGACGACGCACGTGATCTCCGGCGGTGTGATGGGCGCCGGGGCGGCCAAGCGGCTGTCGGCGGTGCGCTGGGGCGTGGCCGGCACGATCGCCGCCGCCTGGGTGATCACGCTGCCGATCGCCGGACTGTTCGGGGCCGGCGCCTATGAGCTGGCCACCGCCTTCGGACATGGGGCGCTCGGACCGCTGCTGATCGTGATCGTCGTCATCGGGGGACCGCTGGCGGCGGTGATCGGCGCCCGTCGCCGGCGCGTGGCCCAGACCGCGGGCGCGTGAACCCGGACCGCGGGCGCGTGACCCAGACCGCGGGCGCGTGACTCCGACCGTCAGGGCCTGACCCAATCCGTCGGTGCCTGAACGACACCCGGCCCGGGCCATGGGCCCGAGCCGGGATACCGCACACGTCCGGCCCGAGCCCTCCAGGCCCGAGCCGGATGCTGCCGGTGATCAGCCGCCGGTGGACGGCGCGTTCGGCCGCGTGCCGAGCGTCACCTTGATCTGCTTGCTCTGACCCTGGCGCTTGACCGTGAAGGTCACGACCTGGCCGGGCGAATAGGTGTCGATCGTCGCGATGAACTGATCGGTCGAGCTGATCGCCTTGCTGTCGATCGCCGTGATCAGGTCTCCGGACTTCAGGCCCGCGGCCGCTCCCGGCGTCCCCTGCTGCACGACGCCAATCTGCGCGCCACCAGCCGAGGTACCCGACAGCTCAACGCCGACGTAGGCGTGCTGGATCTTGTGGCCGCCGATGATCTGCGCCGCGATCCGCTTGACCGTGTCGGACGGGATCGCAAACCCAACACCGGAGCTCGAGCCCTGGCCCTGAGCGGTGGTGTTGTTCGTCTCGATCTGGTCGTTGAGCCCCAGCACGTGGCCGGAGGCATCGAGCAACGGGCCGCCGGAGTTACCGGGGTTGATCGCCGCGTCGGTCTGGATCGCGTTGGGGATCGTGTAGTTGTTGGGCGCGGTGATGCTGCGTCCGGTCTGGGACACGATCCCTGTCGTGGTCGTCTCCGGGAGGCTGAACGGGCTGCCGATCGCAACCACCGGGTCGCCGACCTGGGCGCCGGCGGAGTCGGCCAGCGGAATCGGATGGAGCTGGGAGCTGGGGACGTCGACGTGGATCACGGCAACATCGGTCGACGGGTCGGTGCCGAGCACCTTGGCGGTCGCGGACTGGCCGTTCTGGAAGTTGACCTTGACCGACGTTGCGCCGGATACGACGTGCTCGTCGGTGAGGATGTCGCCGTTTGAGTCATACACGACGCCGGCACCCTCGCCCTGGGTCTTCTGCGTCTGCCCGCCACCGCCGCCGCCGCCGAACAGGTTGAGGCCCGGGGACTGGCTCTGCGAGGTCACGAGGATGTCGACCACGCCGGGGCTGGCGCTCCGGTAGATCTGGTTGATCGTCATCCCGCCGCCGCTTTTGAACGCCGTCGGCTCACCCTGGGCCGACGCCGGGTTGTTCTGATAGACGGTCGTCGTCACGGAATGGTTTGACGAGCTGCTGCTGGCGATCACCAGCGCAATCACTCCCCCCGCAATGGCGCCGCCGATGATGGGGATCCATCGGCTCATACTGCTCATGTGTCTCTCCTGAACATCTCGTTTGCGTGGGTCCTATGTCAACAGCTACCCGTGTGAAGGCTTTCAGAGTTCGGGAAGAAGTCCGTAAGAGGCCCGCTTACGCGCCGCGCCGCTTCCCAGGTTGACTCCTGATCGTGGCACAGCCGGCCCCGCGAGCCCACCACCCGACCGATCGCGACAAATCCAGCGTCCGCCGACCCTGTTGTCGCAGACGCATGGCTCAGCGCACGGTTTGCGCCAAATCCAGCGGGGCCGGGCGGATATGGCGCAATTCGCAGCTTGTGACGGCCCGTGGGGGCGCCGATCACCCGTCGCTGCCGGCGATCTCCACGAAATAGTCGAGTGCCTCGGGATTGGCCAGCGACTCGCGGCTGGCCGCCTCGGTCACCGGGGTGCCCATCAGGATCCGCTTGACCGGCACCTCGAGCACCTTGCCCGACAGCGTCCGCGGCACCGCGGCGATCTGGCGGATCTCGTTGGGCACGTGGCGGGGCGAGCAGTCCTCGCGGACCCGCCGGCGGATCTCGGCGATGAGCGCGTCATCGAGGGTGTCGCCCTCGCGCAGCACGACGAACAGGGGCATCCACCCGTCGGTGCCCTCCCGCGGGAGGTCGACGACGAGCGCGTCGACGATGGCGTCGACGTCGAGCACCGCGCGGTAGATCTCGGCGGTCCCCATCCGCACTCCGCCGCGGTTGATCGTCGAGTCCGAGCGGCCGTAGATGATCGCCGTGCCCCGGGAGGTGATCTCGATCCAGTCGCCGTGGCGCCAGACGCCCGGGTACATCGCAAAGTAGGCGTCGGTCAGCCGCGATCCGTCCTCGTCGCCCCAGAAGAACACCGGCATCGACGGCATCGGCTGGGTCACGACGAGCTCGCCGACCGCGTCGATCAGCGGCTGGCCGTCGGGATCCCATGCCTCCACCGCCGCCCCCAGCGAACGCGCCTGCAGCTCTCCGAGGTACACCGGCAGGGTCGGCACCCCGCCGACGAACGCCGTGCACATGTCGGTCCCGCCGGAGGTGGAGAACAGCCAGGTGTCTGATCCCAGCTCGTCATAGACCCACTGAAAGCCCTCCGGGGACAGCGGTGACCCGGTCGACCCCACCGCCTGGAGCGCCGACAGGTCCCGCCCGTTGGCGGGGACGATCTCGCCCTTCATGCACGAGGCGATGAACGCCGCGCTGGTGCCGAAGGTCGTGACCCCGGCGTCCTGTGCGAGGTCCCACAGCACCCCGAGGTCGGGATGGCCCGGGTTACCGTCGAACAGCACGATCGAGGCATCGGTGAGCAGCACCCCGACGAGGAAGTTCCACATCATCCAGCCGGTCGTCGAGAACCAGAACACCCGGTCCTCGGCCTGGGCGTCGAGGTGCAGGTGCATGAGCTTGGCCTGCTCGAGCAGCACACCACCCTGCCCGTGCACGATCGGCTTGGGCAGCCCCGTCGTCCCGGAGCTGTAGAGCACCCACAGCGGATGGTCGAACGCCAGCGGGACGAACTCCAGCTCGGCGTCCTCGGGGCCCAGGAATCCGTCGGGCCAGCCGCCGCCGTCCAGGTAGCCGAACCGCACCACCTCCGAGAGCCCGGGAAGCTCGGCCGCGATCCGCGCCACCAGGTCATCACGCGCGTAGTCCTTGCCGCCGTAGCGGTAGCCGTCGACGGTCAGCAGCACCTTCGGCGTGACCTGCGCGAACCGGTCGATCACGCTGCGGGCGCCGAACTCCGGCGCCGCCGAGGACCACACCGCCCCGATCGACGCGCAGGCGAGGAAGCTGGCGACGGTCTCCGGGATGTTCGGCATGTAGGCGACGACCCGGTCGCCCTCCCCCACGCCGAGGGCCCGCAGGCCGGCGGCGATCCGCGCCGTCTCCGATCGCAACCGCCCCCACGTCCACTCCCCCAGCTGCGGGCGGGCCTCTGACCGATGCCGGATCGCGATCGTGTCGCCCGCCTTGCCCCGGAACACGTGCTCGGCGTAGGAGATCCGGCTGCCCGGAAACCACTCCGCGCCCGGCATCGTGCGATCCCCCAGCACGGTCTCCCCACCCTCGGAGAAGCGCAGGTCGCAGAAGGCGACGACGGCGCTCCAGAACGCGTCGAGATCGTCAGTCGACCACCGCCACAGCTCCGCGTAGTCGTCGAAGCGCAGCCCCCGCTCGCGCGCCAGCCACTCACCGAAGCGCGTCAGGGTGCAGGAGGCGACCCGCTCCTCGGTCGGCTCCCACAGTTTCACCGGGCCCTCGCTCACGCCCGCAAACAATAGACTCGCGGCGATGGTCTCGACCGAGCTGGCCGACATCACCCTCCCCGACCACGACGGCCGTCCGGTCGCACTCGGGCAGCTGTGGTCGGTGCGACCGGCGGCGATCGTGTGGCTGCGGCACTACGGCTGCCTGTACTGCCGAGCGCATGCCCGGGCGATCCAGGGGGCAGCGGACGACTTCGCTGCGGCCGGGATCGACCCGGTGCTGATCGGAATGGGGACCGCCGAGAACGCCGCCGAGTTCCGCAGCCATCTGGAACTCGACCTGCCGGTGCTCGCCGATCGGCGGCGTGTCAGCTACGGCGTCGTCGGGGCCCGGATGGGTGGCATCACCGGCCTGGCCTCCCCCCGGGTGCTCCTGCGGGCGGTGCCCACGATGCTGCGCGGCCAGGTCCGCCAGGGACGAACGGTCGGACATCCGGCACAGCTCGGCGCAAGCGCCGTCATCGCTCCCGGAGGCGAGGTGCTCTTTCACCACATCGCGCACGACGCCAGCGACAACGCCGCCCCGGAGGCACTGCTCGGCGCAGCCGTGCCGGCCTGATGAGGCTGCTGGCGCCGTTCGCAGGGACCGTGGTCACCGCCGCGGCGGCCGATCAGACGGTGAGCGCAGGCGATCCGGTGGTCGTCATCGAGGCGATGAAGATGGAGCACGAGATCGTCGCTGAGCGCGATGCGGTCGTCGCCGAACTGGCGGTCACACCTGGCGATGCGGTCATCGAGGGCCAGCTGCTCGTCGTTCTGGTCGCGGGCTCCGGCGCGGTGGACAGCGCCGCCGATGGGGCGCCCCCCGCCGACGAGGCCGCCGACAACGTGACCGCGGTGGCCAATCCCGCGCCCGGCGAGCGCGACGACCTGCGCGCCGTCCACGAGCGCCACGAGATCGGGCTTGACCATCGCCGTCCCGAGGCGGTTGGCCGGCGCCATGATCGGGGGCGCCGCACTGCGCGGGAGAACCTCGCCGATCTCCTGGATCCGGGGTCCCTGGTCGAGTACGGGCCGCTGATGTTCGCCGCCCAGGAGCAGCGCCGGCCGCGGGAGGAGCTGATCGAGCGCACCCCGGCCGACGGCCTCGTCGGGGGGGTCGGGGAGATCAATGCCGAGCGCGTCGTGGCGATGTCCTATGACTACACGGTCCTGGCCGGCACCCAGGGCATGCGCAACCACCAGAAGAAGGACCGCCTGTTCGAGCTGGCGCACCGCCGCCGGCTCCCGGTGGTGCTGTTCGCCGAAGGCGGCGGCGGGCGCCCCGGGGATGTCGACATGCCGATCGTCGCCGGCCTTGACTGCCGGGCGTTCGGGCTGTTCGCGCAGCTGAGCGGGCTCGTGCCGCTGATCGGGATCGCCTCGGGCAACTGCTTTGCCGGCAACGCGGCGCTGCTCGGATGCTGTGATGTGGTGATCGCCACCGAAGACGCCAGCATCGGGATGGGCGGCCCGGCGATGATCGAGGGCGGCGGCCTGGGCCGCTACGCGCCGGGCGAGGTGGGGCCGATCGACGTGCAATACGGCAACGGGGTCGTTGACCTCCGCGTCGCCGACGACGCGTCGGCGGTCGCCGCGGCCAAGCGCTACCTCGGCTACTTCGCCCGCTCGCTGCCCGCCGAGCCCCCGCGCGTGCCCGACCAGGATCGACTGCGCGAGCTCATCCCCGCCAACCGCAAGCGCGTGTATGCCGTCCGTGACGTGATCAGCACCCTGTTTGACGAGGACTCCGTGCTGGAGCTGCGGAGCGGCTTCGCGGCCGGAATGGTCACCG
>JBAWFG010000459.1:0-2698 GCA_049591655.1 Solirubrobacteraceae bacterium | reverse complement strand
CGACGTGATGAGGTCGCCGAGATAGCCCTTCGGGAGCGAGGCGACGTGGTCGGCGTTCAGAACACAGGACCGGGGCATGCCGTCTCCCGGCCCGAGCTCGACCTCCGTCGGTAATCCCCCGGATGTTCGTGGTCGCGAGCACGACGAAGACCTCGTTCAGGTGATCGACCGCGTCGTTGCGGGTCAGCACGAGGGCGGGTCGCGAGGAGAAGTCTGGTGTGCTCGATTAGGAGCTGTCGAGAGTGCTGCCTGTGCGTGGATGCGGGAGCCAGACCGCTCCGGTCGAGACACCTGGATCGGCGTGGGTGCTAGCGGCGACCCTGCAAGCACCGAGGCGCCGTTTTGGCGAATACGGGGTCTCATGCTTCTCGGGCGGCGAGTGCTGCTTTGGTGTTCGGGCGGGTGTTTGGCGACGATCGTGGCGCGTGGCTGCCGTGTCGCGGAGCGGTCGCCGGCCACTGGCGTGGCGACGCCGGCGCGCCCATGTTCGGCGCGTCGGCGTGCGCGTGATGGCTGATCAGTTGTGAGGGCTTGGCTGGTTGTTGCTGTTCCAGATGTCCCGGGCTATGAGCCATTGGCCGTCGTTTGCGCGACTGTAGATCGTGATGTACTTGCCGGTATCGCGGATCGGTTCCCCGCCGGTCTTCGGCGTCAGGGTGATGTTGTATGCGCCGCGCTCGAACGCCCAGTCGTCGCCCGCCGGCTGGGTCTCGTCGACGTCGAGGGCGAACTCGGCGTTGAAGGCGGACAGCATGCCCGCTGACCAAGCGTGGATGTTCGCGGTGCCGACGTTGGCGGGGTCGTTGGGCGGCATCTGGACGGCGTCGGGCGCGAAGCATGCCACCCATCCGTCTGCGTCGTTGGCGTTCAGGGCGGTGACGTGCGCGTCGCGGGTTCGGGTGAGATTGTCAAGCTGGGGCGTTTGAGTCGGCATGGGGTCTCTTTCTGAGTTGGCGGTGAGCGTGAGAGGTCAGGCGGGGATCCCGGGAGGCCCGAGGATCTCCAGGCCGTACTCGGCGGCCGTCTTCATCACCAGCTCCATGTCGGGCGGCGTTGGCGGACCGGGCGGGAGCTCTGGCCCCGGGGCGGGCTCGGCGAGCGCGCGGACGAAGCCGGCGAAGTCGCCCGGCTCGGTGACGAGGAGGAACCGCGCCAGCTCGGAGCTCACGATGAACGTGTGCGGGATGTCGCGCGGTCCGAGGACGAACGAGCCGACTGGTGCGACGTGGGTCTCGCCGTCAACCCAGATCGTGAGCTCGCCGTCGAGGACGTAGAACCATTCGTCCTCGTTGCGGTGGACGTGGAGCGGCGAACCACTTCCACGCGGCGCGGTTTGCTCGGTGACCATGACGCCGTCGGCGGCCGCCTTGATCGTGGTCAGCCCGCCGAAGAACCAGAGGTGCTCGCCGGTGCCGGGCTGCTGTGCGATGGGGGTGAGTGTTGTCATGTGCGCAGCATGCTCCGACCGGCGCTGCGTGACCATCCCCCGCGCGCGGGGATGTTTCTTGCACGTGGTGGGAGACTGGGGCGGTGGCCGGGCGTGTCGAAGTGCTGATCGACGAGATCGATCTCCTCGCGTCGAGGGGACTGCCGCGTAAGGAGTTCTTCGCCGAGCTCGCTCCGCGGGTGCGGGCGGTGGTCGATAACGACGCGAGCTGCTGGCACACGCTCGATCCGCACACGCGTCTGTTGACCAGCGACGACCCGGCGGAGCTGATCGGCCGCGGGATCTACACCCCGGAGCAGACACCGGGTGCGGGCGAGCTGATCATCCGCAGCGAATACATGATCGATGATGTCAACACGTTCGCCGGGCTCGCTGCCAAGCGGGTGCCGGTCGGGATCCTCGAGCACGCCACCCGCGGCAAGCCTGAGAGCAGCCCGCGCTACCGAGATCTCCTCCTGCCATCAGACATCCCGCACGAGCTCCGTGCCGCGTTCGTGATCCGCGGGCGGGTCTGGGGCGCGGTCCACATCGCCCGCCGCGCGTCGAGCGGACCGTTCCAACCGAAGGACGCCGACGCCCTCGCCGCGATCACCGGCGCGGTCGCGCGCGGGATCCGCACGTCGCTCCGATTCGACGCCGCCCGGCGTGTCAACGGGCTCGAAGCGCCCGGCCTCGTCGTCCTCGGCCCCGGTGACGAGGTGGAGATGATCACTCCGCCGGCCCGCGAACTGCTCGCGTCGATCGCCGCCAGCGACATCCCGTACGCCGACGACGACATGCCCGCCGCGGTGCTCTCACTCGCGGGGTTTGTCCGGAGCGCGCCCCACGCGGCACAGGGAGGCGCAAACGTCGTCACCGTACCCGCCGAGAACGGCTGGGTCACCCTCCACGCGTCGCGCCCGGGCTCAGAGTCCGACGGCCGCATCGCGATCGTGATCGAGCGCGCCAGCGCGGCCCGCTCGGCAACCGTCCGCCTAGAGGCGTTCGGCGCCACCGCCCGCGAGCGCGAGGTCGCCACGCTCCTCGCGCGAGGGTTGTCCCGCTCCGAGATCGCCGACTCGCTCGTCCTCTCTCCGCACACAGTCGAGGACCACACCAAAAGCCTCTACGAGAAGGTCGCCGTCGCTTCGCGCCAAGAGCTCGTCGCCCGGGTGTTCCTCGACGAGTACCTCCCGGAAGTAGCGCAGAGCACGCCGCTCACCTCCCGCGGCCGCTTCGACCGCCTCTAGCCCGCCAAGACCGCCGCAACAA
>JBAWFG010000458.1:0-7921 GCA_049591655.1 Solirubrobacteraceae bacterium | reverse complement strand
TGGTGACCCTCAGCGTCGACGATGTCGAGGCGCTGAAGTCACTTCCCGCACACCATTGGTGGAGCTGATCCCATGAACCCTCACGAACCGACCACGCTGCACCCGACCAAGCTGCAACCCCTCGGAGAGCCGGCGATCCCGGACGAGCCGGAACGGGCCAAACACCACCTGAAGATGGTGTTCGGCTCACGCGCCGAGTTCGACGACCCCAAGCTCGAATACCGTCGCCTGTTCTCAGAGCTTCTCGGCACGTTCCTGCTTGTGCTGGCGGCCGCTGGGGGCGGGATCCTGCACGCCAAGGGACAGATCACCCTCTCCGCAGCGGTGGTGGCCCCCGGGCTCACGGTGCTCGCGATCATCCTGTTCATGGGCGCCGTCTCCGGCGCGCATCTGAATCCCGTCGTGTCGATCGCGTTCGCCGCCCGTCGTGACTTCCCCTGGAGCCGGGTGCCGGGCTACATCGTCATGCAGCTCCTCGGAGCGGCGCTGGCCTGTCTGTTCCTGTTGGCGGTATTCGGCAACGTCGAGCACCTCGGCGCAACCCTCCCGGGCCCCGGTTACCACGACTGGCAGGCGTTTCTGATGGAGATCGCGCTGACCGGGGGGTTGCTCAGCGTCATCCTTGGCACAGCGTCGGCCGCCCAGAACGTCGGCGCGATGGGCGCGCTCGGCGTCGGTGGCTACATCGCCCTGGCCGGCCTGTGGGCGGCGCCGGTGAGCGGCACGTCGATGAATCCGGCTCGCTCGTTCGGCCCGGCGCTGGTCAGCGGCGACTGGACTGCGTACTGGGTGTACGTCGCGGGCCCGTTCATCGGTGCGGCGATCGCGGTCGGCTGCGCCGTCGTTCTGCGCGGCCAGGGTGGAGACCCGATCTCCCGGGCGGCCGGTTCCGGCCGGCTCGCTGCGCTGGAGGCCGAGCGCCGGGCCAAGCCTGCGCCGTAGACCTGGAGCCGCTCGGCCGGAGCCGCGTTCACAGCGCGGTTCGCTGGCCGGTCATGAGGATGCGGACCTCGGTGTCGGGCGCGACGTGCGCCACGGCCTCCGCGAACGCGCGCGCTGGGGCGACCGGGTCAAGCCCGCGCTGCGCGCCCCATGCCCGCAGCGTGCCCCAGTGGATCGGGATGGCAATCTTCGCCTGCACCCGGGCCACCGCCTCGGCGGCACGAACCGGGTCCAGGTGTCCAGCCGGAATCCGTGGGCCCCACCCCCAGATCGGCACCAGCGCCACGTCGACGCGTCCTGCCAACCCGGACATCGCGTCGAATAGGTCGGTGTCGCCGGCGAAGTAGACGTTCGGCGGCCCCTCGATCAGGTAGCCGAGCGATCCGGTAGGCCGGGCGAACGGGTGGCGCCGTCCGTCGTGCGCGGCGCGCACGCCCTCGACGGCAACACCGCCGATGACGATGCGATCGCCCTCACCGAGTTCGGTCACCGCCCCCGCCCCGATGCGCCGGATCGAAGACGCGCAACCACGCGGCACGACGACCGGGCACCGGCCCGGCAGCCGGCGTAGCGAGCGATGATCCAGGTGGTCGTGGTGCGCATGCGAGATGAGGACCGCGTCAAGCGGCCACAGCGTGCCGGCATCCGGCGCCGGCACCCGCCGGCGGACGTGCAGGACGCCTTCGCTGAGGAACGGATCGGTGAGCAGACGTGTTGCGGCGACCTGGATGAGCACCGTCGCGTGCCCGACGTACGTGATCTCGCTGACCGCGCCCGACACCTACTCAGAGCGCGCTCACCGGTGCGTCGGCGCGCGCCTGAGGCTCCTGCTGCAGGAGACGTCGCCAGCCGCTCAGCACCTCGTGAACACGGGCGGCGCCGACGATCGGATCCTCGGGGATCGGCAGCTCGACCGGGTAGAGCAGAAACGGCCGGGTCTGGGGTCCGCCGAGGCCGCCATGGAATGAGATCAGCTCCTCGAACGCGCAGCCCTGCTCCAGGTCGGGGTCATAGAAGCTGCCCACCATGATGTCCGGCACATGCTCAAAGCCGTCGGAGCGCAGGAGGTGGGCCGGGGCGTTTGCCGAGAATGTCGCCAACGGATCGATGCCCTCCACCCGTCCCTGCGCCAGGTAGTTGACACCGCGTGCCGTCATCGCCAGCGGGCCGTGCTCTGCGGAGCGGACGAGCAGGAAGCCGATGTCGGGGTGCTCGCCCAGCGTGGCGAGCAGCCGCGGATGTCGCTGCTCGATCTCCTCCATCGTCAGACGCCGCTTCTCCTCCATCAGGTAGATGAGACCGAGGTTGCCGGACCCCAGCACGACCGCGTGGGGGGCGCCGAGCCCGTCCTCAGTGCGGGCGGAGCGTGAGCCCGTCGCCTCCTGCAGCGCCTGCCCGACCGCGGCGTTGTGCTCATCGCCGCCGCCGACCTGCGAGACGCTGCCGGTGGCCAGTGAGCGCTGGACGAGCTCATCGAGTCCGTAGCCGTTGCGCTGCTTGAAGGTCATCCCCTGCGTCTGGCCGTGATCGGAGAGCACGACGAGCTTGTAGGGCCGCGGAGCGAACCGCCGGGCCCGCTCGATCCGCCCAAACTGCTGGTCGAGCTTGCGCAGCGCCTCGAGGGTGTCCACGCGCTCGAGCCCCGAATGGTGCGCCACCTCGTCATAGCTCGAGAACGTCGCATAGATCGCGGGTCGGCCCTTCATCATGTCGCTGAGCACGCCGTAGGTGATCAGGTCACGAATGAGCACGCACAGCGTTGCCCGGAGAAAGGGGTATCGACCTCCCCGCGCGCCACGGGGGATGACGTTGCGCCGTCGTTGGCGGGCGGCGGCTGAATACTCGAGCACCACCTCCCAGGTGAACAACACCAGTTCACGGGTGACGTTGAAGCCGTTGGCCAAAAACGCGCGGTAGCCGGCGTTGGCGCGCTTCTCGGCGTCCATCCGGCTGACGGTCAGAATGACCTCGTCAGCTCCGCCGGAGAGCAGGTTCCCCCGGCTCGCGCCGCCGTCGGTCAGCAACCCGTTTTGGGTGGTGATGCGCCGTTCGATCTCCGCACAATCCCCGGGCGCCGAGCAGGTCATCAACCGGCCCGTCTCCTTCTCGACCCAGCGAAACGCCGGGATGTCAACGTTGGATCCGAGCAGGATCCCGGCCTGGCTGGCGCCGGTCTGCGATGAGAGATCCGTCTCCCATTCGGTGAGGTCGTGCGTACCGTCGGCGAGCCATCGCGCCAGCACCGGCGCGTTGCCGTCGCGCAGCGCATGGCGCAGCACCGGCGCGGCCAGCCCGTCGATCTCCAGGAACACGAGGCCGGGCACATCGGTCCGCGTCTGCCCTCCGTGGCGCCGCGCCACCCGCTCGATCACCCGCAGCGAGTAGGCGTCGTCGTCATTGACCCCGAGCAGCACCTCGAGCACCATGCTCGCGGCCGACATCACCAGGGCGGCGAGCAGGGCTGATCCGAACCCGTCGACGTGGAAGTCTCCGGGCGCGAAGTGCGAAACGAGCAGCAGGATCCCGGCGTCGACCGCGAGCACCGCGAAGAATCCGATGACCAGGGTGAACGGGAGCCGGATTGCGGCGACGATCGGGGGGAGGAGTGCATTGAGCACACCGATGGCGAGGGCGTCGATCAGTGCGCCGCGGAAGGTCTTGACCTGCACACCGGACAGCAGCAACGCCGCCACCGACACCGCGGCGGCTCCGACCAGCCAGGAGAGGGCGAGGTGCAGGGGACGGAACCTGGGTGATGCCGGGCTCCAGGCAACCGCCTCGGCGAACGCCCCGCTGGAGCCGGACGCGGTCATTCGTGGATCGAGGGGTCGGCGTTGCCCGGCTGTGGGTCATGGAAGCGCCCGTGCCCGTTCTCCAGGTCATAGCCGATCGCCACGGCCAGCCTCGAGGCCGAGGCGACCAGGCCCGCCAGCCCGATCGTCGGGCCGAGCGCCACGAGCACGCCGACCAGCTCGTCCGTGCTCGCACCCGCCGACTCGGCGCGGCTAACCGCCTCCCGTAGCGAGGTGGTCGGCGCCCCGACCGCCAGCAGCGCGGCCAACCGGACGAGCAGCTCGACCTTTGATTCCAGCGCGCTCGCGCCCTCGCCACCCACCTCATGGGTGAGCACCATGCCGA
Organism: Solirubrobacteraceae bacterium; assembly: GCA_049591655.1. Lineage (GTDB taxonomy): Bacteria > Actinomycetota > Thermoleophilia > Solirubrobacterales > Solirubrobacteraceae > Palsa-465. The sequence goes on along the minus strand of JBAWFG010000458.1, from coordinate 3,841 downwards.
GCACCCGCTCGTCGTTGAGGGCCAGGCGGCGCAGGAGATCTTCGGCCACGTCCACGGTCGCCCAGACTAGGGTCGCTGGCCCGGCGCGCCTCCCCTCAACCGGATGAGGCGCTCCGTCCCGATAGGCCGAAAATCCCGTGTCGACCGTGTGATCAAGGTGGTAGGCGCATCCCAGCGAGATGCTGGCGCGCCACCTTGCCGGTGTCGCGCGTCGCCGGGACGCTTGGATCATGCCCGGGGCAACCACAGTGCAGGACGGCCCGCTGGCCGTCCCTCCAGCGCGGCTGCGCTTCGGAGTCGATCTGCCCTACGAGAAGCTCCGCGCTCCCGAGACGCGTCCGTGGACGGTTCCGCGCGGCGAGCTGCTCGCCCGCCTCGCTCAGGGACACGACCGACCATTGATCCTCGTCACCGCCCCTGCCGGGTACGGCAAGACGACTCTGCTGACCCAGTGGAGCCGCCAGTGTGCCCATCCCTGCGCGTGGGTCACCCTGGACCGCACCGACAGCGCTCCGGACAGGTTGGCGGACTCGATCATGAGCGCCCTGGCGACGATCGGGATCCAGCCCGGGGCGCGGCGGAGCTTTGCCTTGGTGCTCGACGACGCGCAGGTACTGCCCGCGGCGGTACTGAGCGACGCGGTCCTCGGCATCCTTGAGTGGCTCCCCTCCGGCTCCCAGCTGGCCGTCTCCTCGCGCCATGAACTCGTGCTGCCGTTGAGCCGAATGCGCGCCCAGCGGCTGATGGTCGAGATCGGAGCCGACGACCTCTCGATGCTGCCCCGTGAGGCGGCGTCGCTGTTGCGCACCGCGGGGCTGGAAACCGAAGGCGCACCGGCGCAGGCACTCGTCGCCCGTGCCGAGGGGTGGCCCGTCGCCTTGGAGCTGGCCGGGCTGTCGTCGCTGCGCCGCGCCGATCCTGCGGACGCGGCGGCGGGGGTGGGCGGCGACGATCACGTCATCGCCGAGTACTTCCGTGCCGAGATCCTCGGCTCGCTCCCGGCCGCGACGGTGCGGTTCCTCATCCACACTTCGGTGCTGGACCGCCTGTCGGGACCCGTCTGCGATGCGGTGCTCGGTCGCAGGCGGTCGGCGACGCAGCTCGCCGAGCTGGTCAGGGGAAATGTGCCGTTGACGCCGGTCGATCCGAGCCACGAATGGTATTGCCTCAACCCCCTGTTCCGGGACATGCTCCGCACCGAGCTTCGTCGCTCGGAGCCCGAGATGGTGCCCGTTCTGCACGGCCGGGCGGAGGCGTGGTATCGGGCAGCGGGGGACGTCGACCGCGCGCTTGACCACGCCATGGCCGGCGAGGATCTCGACTACGCCGGCCGGCTGCTCTGGAAGCACCTGCCTCGCTATCTGGGGAATGGGCGCAGCCTGGATGTCGCCCGCTGGGTGACCCTGGCCGACGTCGACCGGGTCGGCCGATCCGCAGCCTTCGCGCTGGCGGCGGCGCACAGCAGTCTGGCGTTGGGGGGCCTTGCCGACGCCGAGCAGTGGGCCCGGACCGCTGCGGTGCGCCTGTCAGAGGCACCGGCACGGGCCACCGCCTCCGAGGGGGCGGGGGTGTTGCTCATCCAGGCGTGGGCGGCTCGCCCGAGCGCGGGCGCGATGGGTGACCTGGCCGCGCAGGCCTATGAGCAGCTGCGTGACGACAGTCCGTGGCGAGCGAGCTGCTGCTTGCTACGCGGGTCCTCGGCGCTGTTGACCGGGGCCGAAGCGGATGCCGAGTGGTGGCTGCAGGAGGGCGTCGATCGCGGTGCCGTCGTGGCCCCGGATGCGGCGTCGCTGTGTCTGGCACAGCTTGCCGTTGTCGCCGCGGAGCGGGGTGAGGCCGTGGCGGCGTCGGACCTGGCCGGGCGCGCCCGAGAAATGGTTGCCGAACATGGCCTGACGATTGCGCCGGCGTCGGCACTGGTGTTCGCCGTCTGCGCCGCGGCCGCGATGCGCGAGGGCCGGGTCGACGAGGCCAAAGCGGCGGTCTCCGAGTGCCGGACGCTGCTCGAACTCCAGGATGATGCACTCGCCTGGCTCGGCGCCGAGACCCGGATCGTGCTGGCGCGCGTCTCGCTGGCCCTTGGCGATGTGGCCGCTGCCCGTGGGCTGCTCGCCGATGCGTCACGTCTCGCTCGCCGCACCCGCGACGTCGTCGTCTTCGAGCGCTGGTTCGACGACGCCTGGGACCAGTTCGACGAGCGGGCCGAGAGCTCGCTCGCCGGCGTTGCCTCACTGACCACGGCGGAACTGCGGGTCCTGCGGTTCCTGCCGACGCATTACTCGTTCCACGAGATCGCCCAGCGACTCCACGTCTCCTCCAACACGGTCAAGACGCACGTTCACGCTGTCTATCGCAAGCTCGACGCGTCCTCGCGCTCGGAGGCCGTCGCCCACGCCACTCAGGCTGGACTCCTCGGCGGCTGACCGGTCGGCAGACTGGGCGCCGCGGTTCCCGGTCACGGCTCAATCGCCGTCCCACCCGTCGACCTCGATGTCGTATCCGATCGCCAGCGCCAGGCGCGGCGCCGCGGCCACGACGCGCGCCGCTCCGACGACGGCGGCCGTGATGACGAGCACCTCGACGATCTCCTCGTCGTCGGCACCTGAGCGTGATGCCAGTTCGACTGCCCATCGCAGCGAGGTTGTCGACGCACCGGCCGCCAGCAGCGCAGTGAGATGCACCAGCGCGCTTGTCACGGCCGGCAACCGGCGCCCGGATGACGGCCGCGGCGACCGTGTCCCCGGGGGAGCGACGGCCAGCACCGACCTCAGGACATCCTCATCGCCGGCGGCCAGGCCGCGCAGCAGTTGCTCGGACTCGGTTGGCGGTTTCCCGATCATCCTTGCCGGAGACTCTCACCGATCAACGATCTCGCATCGCCCGGATGAGGTGAGCCCAACGCGCCGGCCACGGCGTACCGGGATGCGGAGGGGCATACCCTGGTGAAAGTGGTGCGTGCCCTCTTGTCTGCAATCACGGCGCCGGGCACTGTCTCGGGATCGATCAGAAGGTGGGGCATGGATTCAAACGTCGCCCGGCGGATCGCGCGGGCCAATCATGCCGGGCAGCGAACGCGGTTCGGGGACTCCGTCATCGAGCATCTCGGGAACGTCGCACGAGGCGTTGCCCCGGAGGCGAGGGCTGTCGCCTGGCTGCACGATCTCTTTGAGCTCACGGAGGTGGATTGCGAGCAATTGCGCGCCCAGGGCCTCACCGACACCGAGGAGACCACCCTCGAACTGCTCACCCGCGGCCCGGCTGACTCCTATGACGCCTACGTGATGCGGATTGCGCTTGCTCCTGGCCAAGCCGGGTACCTGGCGCGGATGATCAAGCTCGCCGACCTGAGAGATCACCTCGCCCACGAGCACGCCCCGCCGGGTGCCCCCCCCTACGCATGGGCGCACCGATGCGTGCTGGAGCACGCTGGCACGGAGCCGGAGCCGGTGCCGGCGCTCGCGGTCTGAACGTGGGGCTCAGGTCGCCGATCCGCCGGTCAGCGTAGGCCGGATGGCGACCGCGTCTCCCGGCGACGTCACGCCCGCCGCGGGCGGGGACCGTGCGGGGCAGCCGCAGTTCCGGTACCCCGCGGTGCTGGCGCTGATGTTCGTCACGGTCGTGTTCCTGATCGGCGCTCCCAACACCGACATCTCACGGGCGATCGCGATCGCGATGGTGGGCGGGGCGCTGGTACTCACGGTCGCCACCTCGCGGGCCCGCGAGTCGATCCGCCGCACCCGTGCGATCGTGGTCGGAGTGGTCGTGGGCGGCACGGTCGTGTTGATCGCGGTTGGCGCCGCGCCCCTGTGGCTGAGCGCCACCGTCGCCATCTTCGTGACTG
>JBAWFG010000457.1:0-34042 GCA_049591655.1 Solirubrobacteraceae bacterium | reverse complement strand
CCTGACGGGCGAGCTCGGGCGGGTGTGCGGGCTCGTGCACCTGGCATCGCCGGATGCCCGCGACGGGGGGCTGCGGCCGTTGCTGCTGCTCTGCCAGGCGCTCCAGGGCGACTTGGCGGCGGCCGCTGCGCATGGTGGCGCCGCGGTCGTCGGCGTCACGCGGCTGGGCGGGACGTTCGGGATCGACACGGCTATCGACGGCGACGCGTTGGCGACCGCGGCGGTGGCCGGTCTTCTCAAGACGCTCGCGCTCGAGTGGCCGGACGTGAGGGTCAAGGCGGTCGACCTGCCCGCGCACCAGCCCGCGCAGGCCGCCACCTCGGTGGCCGGCGAGCACGACGCGGCCGTGGCGGCGCTGCTCGACGAGATGACGGCCTCCGACCGCCTGGTTGAGGTCGGCTACCGCGAGGGTGCGCGTGTCCGCGTCGCCCTGGCGCCCCGGCCGCTCATACCGCCGGCCGCGGGGGAGCCGCCGGAGCGCGACGACCCACCGATCGGCCCCGACAGCGTCATCCTGATCACCGGGGGCGCGCGCGGGATCACCGCCGACGTGGCGGTGGCGCTGGCCGCACGCCACCGCCCGACGCTGGTGATCTTGGGCCGCACTCCCGAGGTCGACGAACCGCCGACCACGGCGGCGCTGGACCTGGGCGAGCTGCGCTCCGCCATGATCGCTGAGCGCCGCCGCTCCGGTGAGCCGCTGACGCCGAGCGTCATCGAGGGCGAGTGCCGCCGGATCATGCGCGAGCGGGAGGTGCGCCACAACCTCGACCGTCTCCGCGCCGCCGGTGCCCGCGTCGAGTACCGGGTGTGCGATGTGCAGAGCCCCGCGTCGCTCGCCGCGGCCGTTGGGGAGGTCTACGAGCGCCACGGGCGCATCGACGGCGCCATCCACGGTGCAGGGGTGATCGAGGACCGCCTGGTGGTCGACAAGGGGCTGGACTCGCTGGACCGGGTGATGGCGACCAAGGCGGGGGCCGCCCGAACGCTCGCGGCGGCGCTGCGGGCGCCGGATCTGCGGTTTCTCGTGCTGTTCAGCTCGGTCTCGGGACGGTTCGGCAACCGGGGGCAGGCCGACTATGCCGCCGCCAGCGAGATCCTCAACAAGCTGGCGCAGGACCTTGACCGGCGCTGGCCAGGCCGCGTCGTCGCGGTGGAGTGGGGTCCGTGGCGTGCGGGGATGGTCTCCGCCGCGCTCGAGCGGGAGTTCACGCGGCGTGGTGTCGTGCTGATCGACACCGAGGAGGGCTGCCGACGCCTGCAGGAGGAGATCCTTCGAGGCCACAAGGGGGAGCCGGAGGTCGTCGTGGGAGCGGCGGTAGGGCCGGCGGGGGCCGGTGAGCCAGCCGACCCTGTCGGCGCCGGCGGGCGGACCGCGGGCCCGCACCACCCGTTGCTCAGCGGGCCACCGGAACCCGGCGACGGTCCGGAGCCGACCTTCCGGGCCCGCCGGACGCTGACGCTGGAGCATGACCTCTATCTCGACCACCACCGCGTCGACGGCCGGCCGGTGCTTCCGTTCGCCGCAGCGATGGAGATGATGGCGGAGATGGCGGCGCTCGCCGCTCCCGAACGCCGCATTGTGGGGTTGAGCGGGATCCGGCTGCTCAAGGGCATCGTCGTCCCCGACGGCGCCTGGAGCGATGTGTGCCTGACCGCGGACCTTCACGACGCGGACGCCGCCGACGTTGTCATCCACGCCACCGACCGCGACCGGCCGCACTACCGGGCGCGGGTGGCGCTGGCGCCACCTCGGCCGCGCAACGACCACGTGGAGCCAGAACCGGGGCCCGGTCCGGAACCTCCTCCCGCGATCTCGGACTTCGCGCCCTTCCCAATGCCGCTGGCGACGGCCTACAGCGAACTGCTCTTCCATGGGCCGCTGTTTCAGCGGATCGAGAGCATCGACGGGATGGATGAGCGCGGGTCGACGGCGCAGCTGTCCGCGTCGCATGCGGGCGCGTGCGTCCGCGGCGGAGACGGCCTGACGTGGCTGCTTGACCCGATCCTGCTCGACAGCGCGCTCCAGGTGCAGGTCCTCTGGGCCCGCCTGCAGTGGGATGTGACGCTGCTGCCCGCGGAGATCGCTCAGCACACGCGCGACGGCGAGGTGCGCCCGCTTGAGCCAGTGCGGCACGAGATGCGGATCAGGCCGGACGCTCGTCCGCCGATGTGCCGGGCCGACCACTGGTTCTTCGGATCCGATGGACGCCTGATAGCGACGCTGTCGGACGTAGTCGGCGTCGGAACGCGCGCGCTCAACCGGCTGGCGGCGGGGCGCGCGTGAGCACCGGGCCTGAGAGCTCCCCGGCGCCCGGCGTGGCGATCACCGGGATGGCCTGTCTGTTCCCCGGAAGCCCTGACGTCGACACGTATTGGGCCAACATCGTCGGCAAGGTCGACTGCATCACCGAGCCTCCCCCGGAGTCGTGGGATCCCGACGTCTACTACGACCCCGACTTCGCCGATGTGGATCGGACCTACTGTCGCCGAGGCGGGTATCTCGGTGCGCTTGCCGCATTTGACCCGCTGCCGCACGGGATCCCGCCGATCGCCGTCGGGGGTGAGCCGGACCAGTGGCTGGCGCTGGATGTGGCACGGTCAGCCCTGGAGGATGCCGGGGCACTCGATCTCCCGGACGACGTGCGCGCCCGCACGTCGGTCGTTCTCGGAAAGGGCACCTACCTGAACGGCGGCAACGCCATCGCGGTCCAGCGCGGGCTGGTCGTCGGCCAGACGATCGAGCTGCTCGCCCGTCTGCACCCGGAGCATTCCAAGGCTGAGCTCGACCGCCTGCGCCAGGAGCTGCAGGCCGTGCTCCCACCCCTGGGGCCCGACACGGTGCCGGGCCTCATCCCCAACATCATCGTCGGGCGCATCGCCAACCGGCTGGACCTGATGGGACCGGCCTACACCGTCGACGCCGCCTGTGCGTCCTCGCTGGTGGCGGTCGGTCACGCCGTGCGGGACCTGCTCGCCGGCGAGTGCGATCTGGCGCTGGCGGGCGGTTCGCAGGTGTGGATGCCGGTGGCGACGCTGAACCTGTTCTGCCGGCTGGGTGCCCTGTCGCGCCGGGAGCAGCTGCGGGCGTTTGACGCCGACGCCGACGGCACGCTGCTGGGCGAGGGGATCGGGATGATCGTGCTCAAGCGGATGACGGATGCCGTCGCCGACGGTGACCGCGTCTACGCGGTCATCCGCGGCGTGGGCGTCTCCAGCGACGGCCGCGGCCAGAGCGTCATGTCGCCGCGCGTGGAGGGCGAGGAGCTTGCCCTGCGCCGGGCCTATGAGCGCGCCGGCGTCTCGCCGGCGAGCGTGGAGCTGATCGAGGCGCATGGGACCGGTACGCCGGTCGGCGATGTCGCCGAGATCCGCTCGCTCACCCGTGTCTTCGGTCAGCGGGAGAGCGGACTGCCGCGCTGCGCCCTGGGAACGGTGAAGTCGATGATCAGCCACACGATCCCGGCGGCCGGGGTGGCCGGGCTGATCAAGACCGCGCTTGCGCTCCACCAGAGGGTGCTGCCGCCGACGCTGCACTGCGAGCGGCCGAACCCACAGCTGGAGCTGGAGCGCACGCCCTTCTACATCAACACCGAGACACGCCCCTGGATCCACGGCGGAGCCGAGCCCCGCCGCGCGGGCGTCAACGCGTTCGGCTTCGGCGGGATCAACGCGCACGCCGTGCTGGAGGAGGCGCCTGAGGCGGTCGCCGCCCACCGGCCGCCGTGGGGGAGCGAGCTCTGTGTCGTGGAGGCACGGTCGGCGGCGGCGCTCGCAGAGCGCGCGGATGAGCTGGCGAGCGCACTGTCGGGCGACGACCTCCGGCTGATTGACGTCGCGCAGACGCTCGCCGGGCAGCTGGGCGGCGTTTCGGAACCCCGGCGGCTGGCGATTGTGGCGGGCTCGGTTGGGGACCTGTGCCAGAAGCTGGGCCAGGCCGCGGAGAAGCTTCGGAGCTCGGAGACCGCGCGTATCAGGACGATGTCCGGCATCTACTACGAGGCCGACCCTCTCGGTCGGACCGGCCGGTTGGCCTTTGTCTTTCCCGGTGAGGGGTCGCAGTACCCCAACATGCTGGCCGACCTGTGCATGAGCTTTCCGGAGGCGCGCGCGGTGTTCGACCGAATCGACCGTCTCTACGTCGACCATCCGCGCGGCTACGTGCTGAGCGACTGGGTATTCCCGAGGCCGGCCTTCTCAGATGATGAGCGAGCGCACGCCGAGGCGCGGCTGATGGAGCTGGACATCGCCGTCGAGTCGGTTCTCACCGCCAACGCAGCCGTCTACGCGGTCATGCGCCGGCTCGTCACCCGTGTCGACGCGCTCGTCGGCCACAGCACCGGCGAGCACTCCGCGGCCATGGCAGCCGGCGTTCTCGATCTGGACAGCGATGAGCGTCTGGCGACGTTCTGCCACGGGCTGCACGACTCCTATTCGGATGCGTCGGCGCGCCACGAGGTGCCGGGTGCGGTGCTGCTAGCGCTCGGGGCCGACGCCGCAACGGCTGCGCGCATCGCCGCGGCCGCCGGCGGTGAGCTCTATCTGGCGATGGACAACTGCCCCCATCAGGTCGTGCTTGTGGGGGAGCCGGCGGCGGGCGCGCAGGCGCGGGCGATCGCGAGGGCAGAGGGCCTGATGTGTGAGCAGCTTCCGTATGACCGGGCGGTCCACACGCCGCTGTTCGCGCCGTTCGCCGAGGACCTGCGCGCGGTGTTCGCCAAACTGCCGGTGCGCGCGGCCGGCGGTGCCACGGCGCTGTGGTCGTGCACCACGGCCGCTCCGTGCCCGTCGCAGCCGGCGGAGATCCGCGAGCTGCTGGTCGAGCACTGGACCAGCCCAGTCCGGTTCCGGGAGACGATCGAAGCGCTGCACGACGACGGCGTGCGCCTGTTCGTGGAGGCGGGGCCGCGCGGCAATCTAACTGCCTTCGTCACCGACATCCTGCGGGGCCGGCCGCATGCCGCCGTCGCCGCCGACACGCCGCGCCGGTCCGCGACGACGCAGCTCAACCACCTCGCCGCGCTGCTCGCCACGCACGACGCGCCGCTCGACCTCGCCCGCCTGTTCGAGGGGCGTGGCGGGCGGGAGATCGACTGGGAGGGGCCGGTGACGCCAGCGCGGCGCCCGGCGAAGATCCCGCTGGGGACGGCGTGGCCGATGATCCGGCTAGGCGACGAGGCGGCGGGCCGCTGGCGGGATGCCGTGGGGCCAGAGGCGCCGGCGCTGCCGGACCCCGCTCCCGCGTTGCCCCGCATGGCGGCCACGGCCTCGCCACCGGCGGCGTTACCGCTCGACGAGGTGGCGCGGGAGCTCGATGGCGCGATCAACGGTCATCTGCAGACGATGGAGCACTTCCTGACGGTGAGCACCGACGTGCTCCAGGCATACCTGGGGGTCCCCACGGGCCTCGTCAGCGAGCCGGCCACCCGTCCGCTGGTGGGCGACATCGTCGCGCTGGAGCCGGGCCGCGAGCTGCTGGCGCAGCGGCTCGTCGACGCCGAGAACGACCGGTACCTGCGCGACCACACGCTCGGCTGGAACGTGTCGCGCACGGATCCCGATCTGTCGGCGCTGACGCTCATGCCGCTGGCGATGAGCGTCGAGATCCTCGCGCAGGCGGCTGCCTGTCTGCTGCCCGATCTCGTGGTCACCGGGCTGTATGACCTGAAGGCCCACCGGTGGCTGGAGCTCGAGGATGCGCCGCTGTCCCTGCAGCTGCACGCCGTTCGCGTCGGCGACGCCGCTGGCGCGTCGAGCGTGCGCGTTGAGTTGCGCGACGCCCACGACGGCGGAGCCGGTGGTCCCGTCGTCGAGGCCACAGTCGTGCTGGCGCGTCAGCGCCCGGTGCCGCCGGCGGCCGGCAGCCTCAGTCTCGGAGCGACCGGTCCGTCCCGCCGCGACGCCGCCCGCCTGTACGGCGACGTCATGTTCCATGGCCCGCTGTGGCAGGGCGTCCAGGCGCTGGACAGCGTCGGCGCCGCCGGGATCCGCGGGCGCCTGGTCGCCCTTCCCCGGGACGGCCTGCTCGGCGGCGTGGCGCAGCCGGAGTTCCTCGTCGATCCGGTCCTGCTTGACGCGGCGGGTCAGCTCGTCGGCTTCTGGGCCGCCGAGACACTGGCGCAGGCCCGGATCGTCTTCCCGTTCGGGTGTGACGCGATCGAGATCTTCGCGCCGCCCCCGGCCGAGGGGGAGACGGTGCTCTGCGACGTCGCCATCGCAACGTCCGGCGAACGGCTCGTGAGCTCGGACATGGAGCTGACCGGAGCCGACGGTCGCTGCCGGATGCGCGTGCGCGGCTGGCGGGATTGGCGCTTCGACGTGCCTCAGCCGATGATGCCGCTGACGGTGGCCGCGCGGCTGGCCCCGCTGTCGCTGCCGGCACCGGTCCCGGCGCCGGCAGACGGCGGCGACAGGATGCCGCTGGCCTGCCGGTACCTGAACGCGGCGCTCGGCCCCGACGGCGCGCTATGGCAGCGGGTGTGGGCGCTGCGTGTGCTCGGCCGCCACGAGCGCCGGCTGTTTCAGGCGCTGACCGCTCCCCCGAGGCGGCGGCTGGAATGGCTGGCGGCGCGGACCGCGGCCAAGGAGGCCGTCGCGGAGCTGGCACAGCGCGCATGCGGGGTGCAGCTGCTGCCGGCCGAGATCGAGATCCTCGCCGACGAGGAGGGGCGCCCCTATGTGGGCGCAGAGCTGGAGGCACAGCTCGGCTGCCGTGCGATCGTCTCGCTCGCCCACACCGGAGGTCGCGCCGTCGCTGCCGCCGCACTCACGAGCCCCGGTGGCCGGAGCCGGATCGGCGTCGATATCGAGGCGCTCGGCTTGCCACGGCCGGGATTCGCCGACGCCGCCCTGCGCGCGCCGGAGCGAGCCCTGCTGGCGGCGCACGGCCTGCTCGACTCCGAGGAATGGCTGCTGCGCTGCTGGTGCGCGAGGGAGGCGGCGGCCAAGGCGGTCGGCACCGGGCTGTCGCAGGCGGGATGGCCGTCGATCGACGACCTGACGCCCGCCGCGGGAGCAGTCCTGATCTCCACGCCCGCCGGCGGCCGGGGGATCCCGGTGGCGACGTGGCGCGAGGCGGACCTGGTCTGGGCGCTGGCGATGATCGACGAGGGAGATGAGTGACATGGAGGAAGAGGTGATGGCCGGAGTCCTCGGGCTCCTGGAGGAGCTCAAGGGCGACTGGGATTACGACGGCGAGATCGGACCGCAGACGCGTTTTGTCGCCGATCTCGGGTTGGAGTCGCTGGAGATCGTCGTGCTCTCGACGATGATCCAGCAGCGCTACGGGCGCCTGCCGTTCCCCGCGTACTTCGACGAGATCGGCCAGCGGCCCGTGGAGCAGCGTGATGTCACGGTGGGCGAGCTCGTCAACTTCGTCTGCCGCCACCACCTAGTCGGTCAGGAGGTCTGACATGGAGCCAAGCCAGCCGGTCGTGCTCATCGGCCTCGACGGCGCGACATTCGACGTGCTGGACCCGTACGTGGAGCAGGGCGTGATGCCGTTCCTGGGCGAGCTGATGGCCCGCGGCGTCCGCGCGCCGCTGCGCACGGTCATGCCGCCGTTGACGCCGCCCGCCTGGACGTCGCTGGTCACCGGCAAGCGGCCCGGGCAGCACGGTGTCTTCGACTTCTTCCAGAAGGAGGCGCGCGGCAGCATCTACTTCTCCTACGCCAGCTCGCAGGACATCCGCAGCGCGACGATCTGGACGCTGGCCTCCGATCACGGCCGGCGGGTCACGGCGCTGAACTTCCCCCTGATGTTCCCGCCGCCGCCGGTCAACGGCGCGGTCGTGCCGGGCGGAATGATGCCGTGGCGCCAGCTGCGCCTCGGCTGCCATCCGCCGGGCCTCTTCGGCCGTCTCCAGAGCCTCCCCGGTTTCAACCCTCGCGAGATGCTCGATATGGAGATGGAGGTCAAGGCGATCGACGGTTGCCCGGAGGACGAGTATGCCGAGTGGGTCGACCTCCACATCCGCCGCGAGCAGCGCTGGGCGGAGGTCCTGGCGTACCTGATGGCGGAGGAGCCCGCGGATCTGACAGCCATCCTGTTCGACGGCGTCGACAAGCTGCAGCACCTGTGCTGGCGATTCATCGATCCCAGCTGCCGGCCGGAGCATCCGACGGACTGGGAGCGGTCGATGATCGGACGCTGCGAGAGCTACTTCCGCTCGCTGGACGGCCTGATCGCCCAGATCACCGAGGCCGCTGGTCCCGCCGCGACGCTCGTGTTCGCCTCCGATCACGGCTTCGGGCCGACCCAGGACGTGTTCCATGTCAACTCGTGGCTGGAGCAGAGGGGATACCTGCGCTGGAGTGACGCCGCGGGCGCCGAGCTCCGCCGGCCGACCGACGTCGGGTTCGCCGAGATGACACGTCACGTGCACGCCGTCGACTGGACGCAGACGATCGCGTACGCGGCCACCCCCTCCAGCCAGTCGATCAACATCGTCGAGCGGGTGCCGGGATCTGACCGGCCGCTGCCCGAGGACGTGCGGGCCCAGGTGTCGATGGAGCTCGCCGCCGCGCTGCTTGAAGAGCCCCATCCCGAGACGGGCGAGCGGTTGGTGGAGGAGGTGTGGACGCGGGAGCAGGCGTTCGTGGGGCCCTACGAGCAGCTCGCCCCCGACCTCTCGATGGTCCTCGCCAATGGGGGCACGATGTCGATTCTCCCGTCGGAGTCGATTGTCGCCCGCCGGCCGCAGGTCCGCGGCCATCACCGCTGGGAGGGCATGTTCGTCGCCGCCGGTCCCGGGATCCGCGCCGGCGCGCGGGTCGGCGAGCTGTCGATCCTCGATGTGGCGCCGCTCATCCTGCACCGCCTCGGGCTCCCGATCCCCGACGACGTCGCGGGACGTGTTCCCGGCGAGGTGCTCGAGCCCGGGGAGCTGCTCCGCAACCCTCCGAAGACGATCCCGGCAGCCGCCGCACCGCCCCCGCCCGCGGATCTGGACCCGGGGCTGGAGCTCGACGCCGAAGAGCAGGCGAACCTGATGGAGCGGCTCCGGGCGCTCGGGTACGTCGAATGAGCGTTCCCCGTATCACCGTGAGCGGTGGTGTGCGACTGCACTACCAGCAGCTCGGCTCGGGCCCCGACGTCGTGATGGTGCACGGGATCACCGGCAACCTGGCGGTGTGGCACCTGCACATCGTGCCGGCGCTGACCGAGCACTTTCGGGTCCTCACCTACGACCTGCGCGGCCACGGCTACAGCGACACCCCACCCACCGGTTACAGCCCTGACGCGATGGCCGACGACCTGCTCGGCCTGCTCGACTGTCTGGAGCTCGATCGGCCGGCGATCATCGGGCACAGCTTCGGTGCCGATGTCGCGCTCTATCTGGCCGCCCGGCATCCGGAGCGGACGCGCCAGGTGATCGCCATCGAATCGGCGCTGCCCGCCATGGAGGATGCGCGACGAGGGCCCGACTGGGTCGGCTGGGCGTACTGGGCCTCGGCGCTGGAGCAGGCCGGCCACGTCGTCCCCGCCGACCGCCGCAGCGACCTGCGCTACATGATCCGGGCCACCGTCGACCTGCCTAAGCAGTGGGGGCCGCTCAAAGGACTGCCCCGCAAGCCCGAGCCGCTCCTGCGCCTGCTCGACGAGACGTCGTTGCCGGAGGACTACCGCCGGATCGGCTCGCTGCCGCTCGAGCGGGTGGCGTCGATCCAGACGCCGGTCACGCTGATGTACACGGAGCAGTCGGCCTTCCTGGACACGTTCCACTATCTCAACGATCATCTGCCGGTGGCGCGTCCGGTGCTCCTGCCGCGCACGCAGTGGGGTCACTTCGGTCCCCTCGAGCAGCCCGAACTGGTCGCCCAGGAGATCATGACCGCGCTGCTCGACGAGCAGTCGACACTGATCGGGAGTAGATGATGCTCGGCACGCGGAGCGGGCGCGCGGGCGGCCCGGGCGACGCCGTCCTGGTGACCGGAGCGAGCACCGGCCTCGGGCTGGAAACCGCGCTGCACCTGGCGCAGGCCGGATTCAGGGTGTTCGCCGGCGTCCGTGACGACGCCGGTCGCGGGGAGCTGGGCACAGCGGCCGCCCAGCGCGACCTGATGGTCGAGACCGTCCCGCTCGACATCACCGATCGTGATGCGATCGCCGCGGCCGTGGCACACATCGTCGCTGAGGCAGGCGGCATCTACGGTCTGGTCAACAATGCCGGCATCGGCCTGCGCGGCTGCACGGAGGACTGCTCGGAGGACGAGATCCGCCGGTTGTTCGAGACCAACGTGCTGGGGACGATCGCGGTCACCCGAGCCGTCCTGCCGCACCTGCGCGCGGCCGGGTGCGGCCGGGTGGTGACGATCTCCTCGGTGGGCGGTCGCGTGTGCGGATGGGGCGTGACGATGTACTGCGCTACGAAGTTTGCGCAGGAGGGGCTGGGCGAGGGGCTGGCGCAGGAGATGGCGCCGTTCGGCGTGCAGTCGGTGCTCGTCGAGCCTGGGATCATCGAGACGACGCGCTGGTCACGTCACCGCGGGACCGCGGCCCGCGCGGGCGATCCGGCGAGTCCCTACCACGCGCTGTTCTCGGCCAGCGAGGCGATTGCGGATACGATCGTCCAGCGATCGCCGACGCGGCCGCAGGACGTCGCCGCCGCCGTCGGCACGGCGCTCACCGCGGAACGGCCTCGGATGCGCTACGTCGTTGGCCGCGGCGCCCGCATCGTCATCCGGCTCCGGCGGTTCATGCCGGAGCCGCTGTTCGAACGGCTCTACTTCGCTGGCCACATCCGCAGGCTGGAGCGGCGCGCGGGACCGCCCGCGACCGCGCCGGCGCCGCCGCCGCCGCTGGAGGTCACGCGTTGAGCCGGCGCATCCTCATCACCTGCTGGCCGTTCACCGGGCATCTGCTCCCGCAGATGAGCATCGCCATGGCCCTACGTGACCGCGGTCACGACGTGGCCTTCTACAGCGGCGAGGCGGTCCGGGCGACCGTCGAGGGCGAGGGCTTCCGGTTCTTCGGCTTCCAGCAGGTCGACCAGGAGCGGGCATTCGCGGGAATGCGGGCCGTCGACACCGGAGACCGTCGCAGTCGCCCTGGCCGCGGGCGGATGCTGCCGATCCTCCGTGACTGGCTCGTCGAGTCGATCCCCGCCCAGGTCTCCGACCTGCGCTCGGTGATCGACGCCTGGCAGCCCGACGTGCTCGCCACCGACTTCTCGCTGTGGGGGCCGATGCTCGTCCTGTGGGAGACGGAGCCGATTCCTGTCGCCATCTCGTACTCGTTCATGGGACCGCTCATCCCGGGCCCCCACGCTCCGGCGTTCGGCTTCGGCCTGCCCGCGCCGCGCGGCCGTGCAGGCCGCTTGGCGATGCAGGGGCTCACGGCCCTGACCGAGTTCGCCGCCATCCCGATGCGCCGGCGCGTCGACGTGATCCGGGCGTCGTACGGACTGCCGCCGCTCGGCGAGTCGGTCAACCGCTACACCGGTCGGCTGCCTCTGTATCTCGTCGGCAACATCCGCGCGCTCGACTATGGCCGCTCCGATCTGCCGGAGAGCGTCCATTACGTGGGCAACTGCATCTGGTATCCGGACCGCCCGGCGAGCCGGACGTGGCTCGAGCGCATCCCTGCCGGCCGTCGGACCATCCTGATCAGCGAGAGCACGCTGGCCTACGGCGACCCGTTCCTCTCCCGCACCGCGATCGCCGCCCTGGCCGATCAACCGGTCGAGGTCATCGTCACGACCGGCTCGGACCGAGATCCGACCGCGCTCGGATCGGCCCGCACCGCGGCCAACGTCCACGTCGCGCGGTGGCTCAGCCACGGCGACGTGCTCCCCCGCTGCGACTGCGTTGTCACGGTGGGCGGCAAGGCGACGATTCTCGCCGCGCTCCAAGCCGGCGTCCCCCTCGTCGTCGTCCCGACGAGCTGGGATAAGCCGGACAATGCGCGGCGCGTCGTGGCGGCCGGCCTTGGCGTGCGAGTCGCGCCGCGGCATTGCACGCCGGAGCGCCTGCGTCGCGCGGTTGAGCACGTGCTCGGCGAGCCGCGCTACCGCGAGAACGCCCGCCGGATCGCGTCCCTCCTCTCCGCGGCGCCCGGACCGTCGGGGGCGGCGGCGCTGCTCGAAGCGCTCGGCACGAGTCGACCCGGTGACGATGGGGGCCGGGCACACCCTGGGGCGGTGCGGCCGGCGACTGGGGCGCCGGCATGAGCCCCCGCGTGCTGTTCACCTGCTGGCCGTTCGAGGGCCATGTGTTCCCGGCGCTGAGCATCGCCCTCGCCGAACGCGAGCGTGGCGGTGACGTCGCGTTCTACACGGCGCGTCGCTGGCAGCAGACGCTCGCCGCGCAGGACGTGCAGCTGTTCCCGTTCGACCGCGTCGACGGCGTGTGGAACCGGGTTCACGATCGCGAACGGGCGACACGCGGGCGGCGCCAGTCGCTGCGCACACAGCGCGAAGCGTTCCGCGAGTGGCTGGTCGAGTCGATTCCCGCGCAGGTCGCGGACCTCCGTGCCGTGATGGACCGCTTCTCGCCAGACGTGATCGTCACCGACGGGTCGATGTGGGGTCCGAGCCTCGTGCTCCACGAGGCCGCACCGATCCCGGTGGCCTTCGCCTCGACGTTGATCTACGCGCTGATCCCCGGGCCTGACGCGCCGCCACCGGGCTCGCGCATGGGGGTGCCGCGCTCGTTCTCCGAACACGCGCTCGCCTGGGGCGTCACGCGAGTGACCGACCTGCTCGCGCGCGGCACCCGCAGACGGCTGGACGAGATCCGTTCCGTGCACGGCCTCGGGCCCCTGGGCGGGTCGGTCAACGCGGTCATGGGCGAACTGCCGCTGTATCTGATCGGCAGCGTCCCCGAACTCGACTTGCGGCGCCGCGACCTGCCGGCAAGCGTGCACTACGTCGGACCCCTGATGTGGCATCCGCCGGAACCTCCGACGACGATCGAATGGCTCGCCAACGTCGGAACCGACCTGCCGTGGGTCCACGTGACCGAGGGCACCTCGCATTACCAGGAGCCGTTCCTACTGCGGGCGGCTGTCGGCGGGCTGGCCAGCGCCGACGTGCACACCATCCTCACAACTGGCAGTGACCGCGACCCCGTGGCCCTCGGGCTCACGAGCCGCGCCCCCACCATTCATGTGACGCGCTGGCTCAGCCACAGCGAACTGCTGCCACGGTGTGCTGCCGTCGTCACCACGGGTGGCGCGCAGACGATCGTCGCCGCGCTCCGAGCGGGCGCACCGCTGGTCGTCGTCCCCACCGGATGGGACAAGCCCGCCAATGCAGCACGCCTCGTCGAGGCTGGCGTGGCGGTCCGGCTCGCACCGCGCCAATGCACCCCAGAGCGCCTGCGTGCGGCGGTCGAGGAGGTTCTGCGCGACCCGCGCTACCGCCGGAACGCGTCACGGATCGCGGAGCTTCTCGCCGCTGCCCCCGGACCGACCGGTGCTGCCGAACTCATCGAGGACCTGGCGGCCGGCTCCCGGCAGCCGAGCGCACGTGGCGCCATGGACGCCTGGGCGTCATGATCACCACGCGGATCCCGAGGTGGCCGCGGCGGCTCGTCGCGGCGGCCCTCGCCGTCGGCGCGCTCGCCATCGCCGCCGGTGCGCTCGCCATCGCCGGGGAGGCGCCTCCGGCGGCCGCGGCATCGTCAACGGCGGCCCCGGCATTGCCAACGGGGTACGTCACGATGCTCGCGCAGCACGGCTTCGGCGATCCCCAGAACAACTTCGCCTGGTCGATGGCCTGGTTCAAGGGCAAGCTGTACGTGGGCACCGGCCGCGACGTGAAGTGCGTCGAGAACGTCACGGACCAGTTCTACTTCCCGTTTGAGAACAACTACGTCACCAACCCGGCACCGGACACGCATTGCCCGAGGAACCCGTACAACCTCGACCTGAGGGCGGAGATCTGGCAGTACACACCGCACACCGGCACGTGGCGGATGGTGTACCGCGCGCCCGCCGACATCCGGAACCCCCGCGCGCGCGGGAAGTACGTCGCCCGCGACATCGCCTACCGCGGCATGACAGTGATGCGCGGCAGCGACGGTCGTCAGGCACTGTTCATCAGCGGTGTGACCACCGACGAGTACCTCCCTGAGCTCGCGCACAGCCACCCACCCCGTCTGCTGCGCACTTATGACGGCCTGCACTTCCACGACATCGCCGTGCCGATCATCGTGCACTACGTGGGCGAATTCTTCGACCACCGGCCGATCGGGTTCCGCGGGCTGCAGGTGTGGAACCACCGGCTGTACGTCCTCGCCTCGACCGCGCTGACCGGCGACGGCGCCGTCTTCGAGGTGCGCAACCCGTTCGCCGACAAGGCCCAGTTCACCCAGGTCAGCCCGCCGAACATCCACGTCTTCGAGATGGAGACGTTCGACGGCCGCCTGTACTTCGGCTCGGGGAGCTTCGCCCACGGGTACGGGGTCTACCGGACCCTCTCGACGCGCGTGCCGTCGCATGCGCCGTGGAAACTCAAAGCGGTGGTCACCGGCGGAGCGGGGAACCCGCAGCAGGTCTCGGTCGTCTCGATGCACGCGTTCAAGGGTCACCTCTACGTCGGCGCGGCCGGCTGGTGGCATCCGGGGACGGGGCTGGCGCAGCCGCCCGCCGAGCTGATCCGCATCGGACACCGCGACGGATGGGAGGTCGTCGCCGGAGATCCACGCAAGGGCCCCGACGGACAGTGGCGCTATCCGATCAGCGGTCTGCCCGGCGGCTTTGGCAACAGCTTCAACGCGCATCTATGGCGGATCACCGACGAGGGCGGCGCGCTGTTCGTCGGAACGAACGACTGGAGCTGGGACCTGAAGAACACGAAGGCATGGGCCCCCAAGGCCTGGCGGCTGGTCAGCCGGGTGCTCCAGCCGGGGTTCGGCTTCGATCTCTGGAAGAGCTGTGACGGTGTGACGTGGTCCCCGGTGACCAGGAACGCGTTCGGTGTCGACTCGGAGGACTTCGGGGTCCGAACCCTGGTGCCCGTGCCCTCCAGCGATGGGTTCATCCTCGGCACGGCCAACATCGCGCATGGCACCCGCATCTGGCAGGCCCACGGGCTCTCGTCGTGCGGAGCGCCGAGCGGCCGGGCGGTCCGCGCCACCGCAGGCTCGGTGCAACCGCCCCAGAACCTGCTCACCGACGTCCAGGCCGGCGGGACGGTGCTCTCGTGGGAGCCCTCCCCCGGGGCGGTGACGTACCGCGTCGAGCGCGCCCAGTACGTCGATGCGCCACTGAGTCTGCGCCCGCCGCCCGCGATTCCGAATGCCTTCTCCTTCGACGACGCCGTGCCCGTGTCCGTCCCCTCGGGGACGCCGGGCAGCCTTGACGTCAGCATCCCCGTCCTCGGTCCGTTCTACGCGGTCGGGACCACGCCGCACACCGTGTTCGTGGATCAGCGGCGCGCACCCGGTGCTCGCTACGTCTACCGGGTTGTGGCGCAAACGGCATCGGGCGCGACGTCGGCGCCGTCCAACCTGCAGCAGGTCCCCGATCTGAGGCCACCCGCAACGTTCGCCCAACTTGCGCGTGCCGCCCACGGGTCCGTCGCCGTGGCCGCGATAGCCCAGGCCCGCGGGGACAGAGCCGGCGTGCTCGCACGCCTGGCGCGACTGGCTCGGACAGCGGGGAACGACGAGCTTGCGGAACTGGCGTATCGGCTCGCGCGGCGCCTGAGGTACGCGAACGTGGCAGCGCGCCCGGCGAGCAGCGGTTGACGTGCGCGTGACCATTCTCACCGTGGGCTCGCGCGGGGATGTTCAGCCGCTCGTCGCCTTCGGAGCCGGGCTCAGGGACGCCGGGCATGAGGTGCGGCTCGCGACCCATCCCCGCTACGCGCCTCTCGTTGCCCGGCACGGTCTCGAGTTCGCGCCCCTCGCCGAAGGCCACGTGAGCCGCGGCCTTGAGACTGAGCAGGGCCGCCGCTGGATCGAGAAGGGCAGCGGTCGGCTTCCCGCAGCAGTCGGCTTCATCCGCGACGCACGTTCCGTAGCGCGGCAGCGCCTCTCCGACGCTGTGCGCGCCTGCGAGCATGCTGACGCGGTCGTGGCGTTCAACCTCGCAATCGTGCTCGGCTGGCAGGTGGCCGAACTGCTGGGCATACCGCTGGTGCGCGCGACGAACGAGCCGCCGGCGTGCGTGTTGGCCCCGCGGGCTGCGCATCTGGTCCCGCTCGCCTGGCAGACCGGGTGGTTTGCCGCTCGGCCGTGGCTGAACGCGGTGCGGCGGGACGCGATCGGCGCCGGGCCGCTCCCCATTCGCGAGCCGCTCGCCGAACTGAACCGCCGCGGCGAGCCTGTGCTGCTCGCGTTTAGCGCGGACGTCTTGCCACCGCCACCCGGTCTCGGAAACTCCTTTGAGGTTACCGGCTATTGGTTGCTCGACGGCACCGACGACCCGCCGCCGTCGCCAGCGCTGGTCGACTTCCTCGCCGCAGGTCCGCCACCCGTCGCGATCGGCTTCGGGACGATGATCGAGACCGATCCCGCGGCGAGCGTCCGGCTCGTCTCCGATGCGCTGGCGCGCGCCGGGCGACGCGGTGTGCTGGTCGGCCGGGCCGAGTCACCCGACGACGTTGAGTTGCCGCCGCACCTGTGTGCGATCAAACGCATCGACCACAACTGGCTGTTCGCGCGCTGCAGCGCGGCCGTGCATCACGCGGCCGTGGGCACCATCGCGACGACGCTGCGCGCTGGCATTCCGATGGTGGCGGTCCCGCACATGACCCACCAGTTCTATTGGGCACGCCGCGTCAACGAGCTGGGTCTCGGGCCCCCGCCGATCCGCCGCCGCCGGCTCACAGCCGAACGTCTCGCCGAGGCGATCCAGATCGCGACCACGGATGAGCAGATGCGGCACCGCGCCGCTGCCCTCGGCGAGCGGATTCGCAGCGAGGACGGCGTCGCCCGCGCGGTCGCCGCTTTCGAGCGTCGCGTCCCTCGACCACTGCACCGTAGACCTTCCGCAGCCACCCCTCTCCCCAGGAGTCACCATGCGCAGAATCACGCTCATAGTGGTCGCTAGCCTTCTCGCCGCGGCTCCGTCCGCAGCCGCAGACGCCACGGCGACGGCGACGGCGACCCCGGCCACCGCCGGGCAGCCGTTCACGCTCCACTTTGACATCAACGGGCTCGCCGCGCCGATCAGCGGGCGCCTGCCAAAGGCGCTTCAGCTGACCGCACCGTCCGGCGTCCGGGTGAACCTGCAGGCGATCGCGAAGCGCTGTAGCGGGGAGTCGGCGAAGCTGAATGAGTGCCCTGCGGGCAGCCAGTTCGGCAAGGGCAAGCTGATCGTCACAGTCAACCAGCAAGGCAAGGGGTCGCGTGACGTAACGATCCCGCTCACCGTGTACCTGCACTCCAGCAACAGCATCCTGGCCGTGGCAGAAGTGCTCGGATGGCAGGTCGTGCCGGCGACGCTCAATACCCGCAACGGCCTCGTCGTCCGCTTCGATCCGCTTCCGGCGGGCCCGCCCTTCGCCGGCGTCTCCTACACGCTCAAGCGGATCACCATGGACCTCGGCGCCAGGCGCGTGCTCAAGAAGGGCAAGCGCAGAACGAAGCTGACGCTGATCCGGAACCCGCCGACGTGCAGCGGAAGCTGGCTGTCATCCGTCGCGCTGACGTTCCGCGACGGCAGCCCCACTCAGCAGCTACCCACCCCGATTCCGTGCTTGAAGCGATGAGCTTGTGCAGAGTGAGTCTCGGTCGGCGTTTGCTAACGCGTCGACAGAACCCCTACAAGTCCGGTGGGCAAAGGAAGTATTGCTGTGCCCTGACCACCGGCCTAGCAGTGCTGGGTGTGGTTCAGGCCTCGCCGGCCGCGGCCGCGACCCGCGCGTGCCCGGTCATCTCCATCAGCGGGCCGCAGGTTGGCGACCTGCGTGGAGACCCGGGAACCACCTACTCGCTCCTTGGAGGGCGATACGCACCAGTGCCGAGAATTGCCTACAAACTCACTGGACGGTTCCCGCATGCGGCGGCATATACCCTGCGCGCCCTGGATGATTACACGTTCATTCCCGGGTCGCCGGGAGTGCCGCCGCCCCTGGCGCCGCCTTCGGC
Organism: Solirubrobacteraceae bacterium; assembly: GCA_049591655.1. Lineage (GTDB taxonomy): Bacteria > Actinomycetota > Thermoleophilia > Solirubrobacterales > Solirubrobacteraceae > Palsa-465. Next base: position 16,003 of record JBAWFG010000457.1, on the reverse strand, counting down.
GTACACTCTCGATGACTTCCAGATCAAGCCTGACCGGAGGTCGGTGAACCCGTTCCGTCCTGGGAATCCGATCAACGCTCCTAACCGGAACTACACCCTCTGGGTCTGGCCAGACACCGTCGCGGTCCCGGCGGGACTGAGGAACGTCCTTCTGTATCCGAGCACGCCGGCAGCACCGTACGACCTGCAAATTCGCTGGTCGGTCGTCCTTCGTCAGTACCTGATGCAGCCGGGGTACTTGGCGCAGCGGAGCCTGCCAACGGTACAGGCAGTCAGCACCTCAGACCCCCGCGTGGATATTCCATGCCCAGCCAGCATGACGACGCAGGCTGAGTTCTCGGCACTGGCCTGGTCAGGGCTTGCGAACACGCTGCGCTTCTACTTGCCCGCGCTGCACTCCAACTTGCCCGCTCGCCCAGCCGCGCCTGCCCATACTCGGTCGGTGTACTTTACGCGCGCGCCCTCTCAGTTCGTCGGCGCTCCAGACGGTTTCCCGGTGAACGGTGCCAACGACGCCTTAACCGCGACGCTCGATCTCTCGAAGATCACCGTGGTCACGATTCATAAGACGCCCACGTTCTTCGACAATCAGCACCTAAGAGGCAAACCCGCGATGCGCAAGTATCAGGTCCGGTACATGTCGGTGGTGGCGGGCGACGCGACGCGCGCCGTCCCGGGTGCCCTTCCCGCCACCTCAGCGATCTTCACACGCCAGGCTTCCTGGGTCACCGTGCTGCTGCCGAGCGCGCCGCGATTGACGCCGCAGCAGGAGCACGAGGTTCGTGCCAAGGCCTCAGCGCTCCGCTACAACGTGCTCCAAGAGCCACCGCCACGGCGGCCGAGTGACACGCTTTCGGTCATCGTGATCCGCCAGAAGATTGTGAACAGTGATTTCTGCTGTGCGCTGACGAAAGTCCCGTCGTGGACGGACCCGAACAACCCGGCCACCGGCCACAACGACTATCGCGATTGGCCGCACCAGAACAGCCCCGGGTTCTTCGCCAAGTATGCATCGAACCCGCGCAACATGGGTCCGTATTGGATCGGCGGAGTGCAGGACTCTTTCAGCAAGTTCATCGCCGGCTAGAGATGGGCCATGGTCAGCGTGGCCCCGATTCTTGTGGTGGAGGCCTAGTTTTGCCTAAGGTTCGGCCGTTCCGCGCCATCTACGGGGCGGTATTGCGCATGTCGCCGGGGGTCGCCCCTCGACTCGAAAAGTTCGTCTGGAGGGTCGTGTACGAGGGCGCGAGCCTCCGCAAGAGCTGGACGTCGCTGATGAACTACGGCTATGCGCCGCTGGAGGGACAGGCTCCGGTTCCGCAGGCGGACGGAGTCGGGTACGGATACCAGCTCTACGCCAAGCTCGCCGCCTCCGCCGACATGGCGGGTAAGGACGTACTCGAGGTCGGCTGCGGCCGCGGCGGAGGGACGGCGTTCGTGCATGAGCGCTTCCATCCGCGCTCGATGACCGGGGTCGATCTCGCCCGCCGAGCGATCGAGTACTGCTGCGCCACCTACCCGCGCCCCGGCTTGCAGTTCATGGTCGGCGACGCCGAGAACCTGCCCTTCGCCAATAGCTCGTTCGACGTCGTCCTCAACGTCGAGTCCTCCCACTGCTACGCGGACATGCCACGGTTCCTCGGCGAGGTGCGCCGGGTGCTGCGGCCGGGCGGCCTGCTGCTGCTCGCCGATGCGCGGGTCACCGCCCTGAGCGCGGAGGATCAGCCACTGCTTCACACTGACGACGTAGCGCGGCTACGCACGCAGCTCGAGCAAGCGAGGTTTCGCACGATCGAGGAGGAGGACATCACGCGCAACGTGATGCGGGCGCTCGAGCTCGACACGCCGGACCGCCGCGCGCGGATCGAGTGCCGTGTGCCCAGGTTTCTGCGACCGCACGTCCACGCGTTCGCGGCGGCCGAAGGCAGCCCGATGTACCAGGCCTACGTCGAGGGCAAGCGCACGTACCTGCGCTTCGTCCTGCAGCCGGTCAGCGCAGGCGAGTCCGCGACGCCATCCGGCGGCTCCGTGGCGCCGGCCGGCGCAGCCTGAGCGCGACGAGCGCTCACCCGATCTGGGTGGCGATTAGTCCGTCGCGTGAGGCGTACAGCATGTGGACGCCCATCAGCCGGTGCGTTGCCCAGTCAGCCTGATCGACGATGACCCGGTACCCCTTGGCTTCGAGCAGTGCACGCATCCGTTCGACCCGACCGTCGACGTTGTGCACCTCGAGCGCAAGCTGACGGATCCGCGGCCAGTCCGCCTCGTCGATTCCCTCGAGCACTGCCCACTCGGCGCCCTCCACGTCGATCTTGGCGAGGTCGACGATGGTGATGCCGTAGGTGCGCATCGCTGCGGAGATTGTCGTCAGCTCGCACTCCACCTGTTTGGTTCGGATCCGCCCAGCGAGCGCCGAGACGCCGACGGGAACGAGGATCGCCGCGAGGACGAACGGGCGGAGCAATCGGTGCTCGAGCGCCCGCTCGAGCACCGCCGCCACCCGTGGGCGTATCTGCCGCGCCCGACGGAAGTCCTCCAGGCCGGCCCGCACCCACGTCTCCAGTCCGGGCTTCTCGCCGCCGGGCCCCGGTGCGGCCCGTGGCGTCGGATATGCCGTGGCCATCGTGCTCTCCGGCGGCACGTGGAAGGTGACTCGGCCCGGGGTGGAGGCAACGCCCGCGTTGACCAGCGTCACCTGCGCCCCGGTGAGCAGCCGCTGGGCATTGCGCTGCAGAAGCGCGAACGTGCCGGGTATCGGCTCGAACAGCACCAGCCGCAGGTCGCGATACCGCTGCGCCAGCGCCACCGAGAACGCGCCGACGTTGGCGCCGATGTCCAGCACCGTCGCCCCGTCCGCCAGCTCGATTCCATGCCGCGTGTACGAGTCGCTCTCGAAGAGCTCGGAGAGGAGAAATGCACCCTCCCGGGAGCTCGATGTCTCGAGCGTCTGTCCATTGGGAAGCGTCGTGGTCGAGATAGCCGAGGTATCCTACAGCCGCGGTCGCGTCACATAATCCGTAGGCACTGCGGATGTGCACATTGACTGACGCGGGCACAGGTGACCGTCCGGCGAATGTTGGTTCCATCGGCCGGCCTCGCAATCACCGCCGGCGTCCGCGCGTGCGAGTCGCCGGCTCGGTCGTCCGTCCATGACGGTGTGCGTTTGCTCTCCGCGCTGCTCCGGATGGGCGATGACCCGACGCAGTGGCACGCGCGATCTCCCACCCTCTCCGTGTTCGCGTTCATGCGCTGATTGGCGCTCTGGTCTGCCTCGGCACGCTCGCTGTGTCATCAGCCCCTGCCGCCGCGGCGCCGACGACCGTGTCTGTCGTCCAGGCAACGAGCGGAACGCTGAGCGGTTGGATGATGCAGACCATCGTCGATCCGTCCGCGTCGGCCGGCTCGGCCGTCAAATTCGGGTGGTCTGGCACCGTGCAGTTGACGGTCTCGCTTCCCGCAGACGCCGATGGCGTGGCGCTGCGCGTCCGCGGCGACCAGTGCGCCGGTGCTCCGGCCTACACGTTGACGATCGACGGCGCGCAGGTCGCGAGCAGCACCGTCTCGAGCACGTCGTGGAGCACCGTCGCCGCTCCGGCGTCTCTGGTCGCGGGCGCCCACGTGATCGGAGTGGCGTACACCAACCCGGGGGTGCAGTCCGTCCCCACGTCGTGCAGCCGCGCGCTCTACCTCGACACGGTGGCGTTCACCGCCTCCGGACCGCTCCTCAGCACCCCGCCGATTCCGGCCGGTTACGTCCACCAGGCCGGTGTGGGATTGCTCGACGGCGCGGGTCATCCGATCCGACTCCGTGGCGTCAACCTCGGCGGCTGGCTTGAATGGCAGGGCTGGGAGTGGGGCGAGGGACTCGACTACATCGGAGAGTCCGCGATGATGAGCAACCTCTCGAGCCTCGTCGGGTCAACCCAAGCCGAGCAGTTCCGGACCGACGTCTCCAACAACTTCATCACATCGTCGGACTTCCATGCGATGGCGGTCGACGGGTTCAACGTCGCTCGGCTGCCCTTCAACTACCGCATGCTCGAGGACGACGCCCATCCGTTCGTGTACAAGCAGTCCGGCTGGGACGTGCTCGACCGAGTGGTCAGCGAGGCAAAGCAGGCCAACATCTATCTCATCCTCGACATGAGCGTTGCGCCGTGCAGCCAGATGTACTCGTTCATCAGCGACTATGTCAGCGGCAACTACCTCTGGTCCTCGTCGCAGTGCCAGGACCGTATGGTCGCGATGTGGAAGGCGATCGCCGCACGCTACGCGGACGACAACGTGATCGCGGGCTACGACGTCCTCAACGAGACGATCATCGGCGACGCGCAATTGCGGGCCCTGTATCAGCGCGTCACCGCCGCCATTCGCTCGGTCGATCCCAACCACCTGCTCATCTACGAGGGCAACAACATGGCGCGCTCGTTCGACCTGTTCACCGCGCCACTGGACGCTAACGAGATGCTCAGCGTTCACGACTATGCGTGGGCCTTCATCGGCCAGGACGTCTCGGCCCGCATGGCCACGTGGGACGCCGCCGCGCAGGCCCTGAACGCTCCGATGTACGTCGGCGAGTTCGGTGAGAGCACCTACGCCGATGACACCGAGTACGTGACGAAGTTCAACAGCGATCCGAACATCGCAGCGTGGACCGAATGGACCTGGAAGCAGTCACCGGGCTTCCCCGCGATGCAGAACATCCAGAGCTCGCCGGCCGCGCAGAAGCTCATCGACTGGATGGACAACACCAGCCGCCCCCAGCCGACGGTCACCGAGGCCCAGCAGGGAATGAGCGATTTCATCAACGAGATCCGCTTCGAGAACACGCTGCCGGACGCCCAGCTCCGGGCCGTCCTCGCAGCGCCGGCGCCGCCACCGACGGCGTCCACGGCGTCGGTCAGGAGCCCCACCAGTACGACCACTTCCACCACGACGAAGAGCTCCACCGCGTCGGTTGGCACCTCGTCGCGGCCCGCTCCGGCGACGTCGACGTCAACCTCGGCGCCCCGTCGCCCCCGTCGCCCCCGTCGCTCCAGTCGCCCCAGTCGCCCCAGTCGCTCCAGTCGCCCCAGTCGCCCCAGTCGCCCCAGTCGCCCCCGCGCGACGAGCGTGAGGGCCGGCAAGCCGAGGGGCTGCCCGCGCGCGGCGGGCAAGCGCCACCCGAGCCGCTCCCGCCATCGCTCGCGGTCGAACCACCGCACGACTGTGTGCCGCGCGGGCTGAGGTCAATCCGGGCGGGTCACGCGGCGCAGGAGCAGCCCGGCGCCGAGCGCCGCGCCGCCGAACAGCGTCAGAAGAGCCACGGGCAGGCCCGTGAACGGCAGCGCGTGCATCACCACCGGCCTGCCTCGCACGACGACGAACCGCGGCGGTGAGGGCCGTGACCGGTGCTTCTCCACGCCGCCTCGCTTTGACCCAAGGATCCGCGGGTTGGGGATCGGCTTGCCGGATGGGCAGGTCAGACCGGCGCTCGTCACTGCGCAGCCCGATGCACAGCTCACGCCGGCGCTCGTCACCACGCATCCCGGATTGCCCGGACAGATCAGGCCCGCGCTGGTGAGTGTGCAGTGCGGGCTGGTTGACGCCGGGCTCGTGGTGGAGGACGGTGGCGACGTCGTGGACGAGGGTGCCGGCGCGGTCGGGGTCGACGAGACGGCGGGCGTTGTCGGGGCGCTCGGGGTCGTCGACGCGCCGGTGCTCGTGGCAGCCGGCGTCGGTGTGGACGCCGCCGTTGTGTCCGTCGCAGTCCCGGCGAGCGCCGCCGGCGACGTGACGAGCACCGTCGCCAGAACGGCGAGCAGCGCTACGAATCCTCGTGCGTGCACCTGCTGGTTTCTCATCATCTTGGCCTCACCTGCAATTGGTGCCGATCACTCCGCGTGAGGGCCGAGAGGCCCGTATCGAACTCCGACGCTACGGCGGGCCGACGCGGCACACGCCGAACGTGTCTGGACCGCAATCGCCGCTCCAGGGTGGCGTCCGCGGTCCGGGACGCGGCGCGCCCGCACGGCTGGGCCTGAGAGCGCCGGATCGTCGCTCCCTGGACGAGATTTGTGGTGCCCAGGAACAGGCCGTCCGGCGAGGCGACCATCGTCCGCACGCCGAAGTCGTACGGGCGACCGAAGCCGTTGCCGGTGGCGCGCCACCAGTCGCTGCCGTCACACGTGCCGTACAGATCGAACCCGAATTCCGATCTGAGCTGGCGGTCAGCCAGCGAGGTCCCGTTCAGCGACCAACTCCAGTCGTTGGTGCCGAGAAGCAACGCTCCCCGGAACACCGCCATCCGCCAGAAATGGATGTTGAACGGGTTGCCGAAGCCGTCACCGAGATGGCTCACCGGCGTCTTCACCGTGCCGTCGACCGTGCGCGGGCTGCCGACCACGACATCCCAGCTGCCGTCCGCTCTGATGCGGATGAGCTCCGACGCCGGGAACAGCGAGGTCGCCCAGCCGCTCGCACCGACGTACAGCTGGTTTCGGTATGTCTGCATGGACACGACGGAGGTCACCGCTGTCCCGCGGCCCGCCCCGCCAGTCACGACCGGCGTCCACGTCAGCGACCGCCCGCCGTCGGTCTTCCACACGCCATACCCGCTCTGGGCGTCGCCGGTGCCGGCGTACAGCCGGCCGTCGAACGTCTGCAGCTCGAACACGGTGAGGCGGCCCGGGCTGACCTGCGTGAACCGCGGCGACGCGCCGCCGGGGTCGGTCACGCGGAGGACCACTCCATCACCGGTCAGCCCCGCGCTCACGGTGGCGTACAGGGTCCCGTCGAACACGGTCAGCGCCCGATAGCCGATCGGCCGCTGCGGTCCATAGGTGGTGTGGATCACCCCGGGGCCACCGCGAACGGCGTGGAAATGCGACCCGTCTGTCGTGTACAGGAGCCGCGGCGGGTACCGCCGGGCGAGCTCGGGGACGAACTCGTCCGCGGTCAACCCGCCGACGAGGAGCGCGCTGCGTCCGTTCGGCCGACGCACCACGACCATGCCGCGATATCCGATGTCGCGGGCGATCCGCCGCCCCGGCGCCTCGGGGTTCGGGATCGTCGGCGAGCGGTAGACCAGCGTCCACCGCCGTGAACGCGGCGTGTAACGCCAGATCTCCGCTCGCAGATCCGCCTCGCTGATCCTCGGCGGACACGTCACACCCGGCGTCGGCTGCGTCGAGTAGTAGGGGCCCCACGGGAAGTAGAACTCGATTGTCGCTCGCTCGACGCACAACGCACTGCGGGCCGTGCCGACGTACAGCGCGCCGTTGAACCACGCCATCGACCAGGCGTAGCTGTTCTGGCGATCGCCGAAGCCGTTCTTGGCGATGACCGGCATTCGGGGCAGGGCGCCGAGCGCCGCCGGCGTCCACAGCGCCAGCGGCACGGCAAAGGCCGCCGTGAACAGGATCACGATCGCCGGGTGCCCGACCGCGAGCGGCGACGTCGAGCACCGTGCGCGCCGGACTGCGCGGCGATTCGCATCCCGGGTGATGGCGCCCGAGTTCACATCGCCGGTTCGGGCATTTCCACTGCCGTCGGCAGTCCGGCCGAGCTGAGGATCGTCGGCGCGATGTCGAGGATCGAGAGATCGGCCCGCCGGCTGACCGGTATCCCCGGGCCCGCCATGACGTAGATCCCGTCGCGGTCGTGGTTGGCATCGTCGGGCCCCGTGTCGTTCTCGAACGTCCAGTGGCTCCCGTGCCCGAGGCTTCCGTTGCTCCGCCAGCCCAGGTCGCCGAAGTAGACGACCAGGTCCGGCGGAATCCCCCGCTGCTCGCGCCACAGATCCTCCGGGCGCAGCGCACGTGTTCCGATCGGCTGACCGTCGGGTCCCGGAAGCTGCTCGAGCTGCGCGGCGATCTCGTCACGCACGGCCTCGAAGCGCTCCGGTGGGACCGTGCCCTGTGGCTCACGGCCCTCGACGTTCAGGCACAGGCGGCAGTAGTAGCCACCCTCACCCCACGCCGTCGTCCGCTCCCAGTCCACGTCCAGCTGGCGGAACGGCGTCACCGTCGTCGGCCGCTCGCGAAGCACCAGATACCCCTGGTCGACCAGCCATTCGTTGACGCACACTGCGCCGAGCATCGGCCGGGCGCCGTGATCGGAGACGACCATCACCGTGGTGTCGTCGTCGAAGCGCTCGAGCAACTCGCCGATCTGCTCGTCGAGGTAGCCGTAGTAATTGCGGATGACGTCTGCGTACCGGTGCCCTGCCTCGTGGCGCGGATGCTCGGGGTCCATGTACCTCCAGAAGGCGTGGTGCATGCGGTCCAAGCCGATCTCGACCATCATGAAGAAGTCCCAGGGGCGTGTGTCGAGCAGGTGACGGCAGACGACAAAGCGCTGTTCTGTCATCTCGTAGATCTCCGCGAGGATCCGGTCACGGTCCTCGCTGCGGAAGTTGCGCACGTCGACCCGGTAGGTACCGACCAGGGCGTCGAGCTCCCTGCGCAGCGCGGCGGGATACGTGTAGTCGCTCTGCCGCGTGTCGGCGGTGAGAAAGCATGAGACGAGCTCGCCGTTGACCGCCATCGGCGGCGAGGTCCCCGGCACACCGACGACGACCACGTGGCGACCGGCCCGGGAGAGCCGGTCCCACACCCGGTCCCGGTCGACGGCCCGCGAGTCGGCCACCCGCAGCGAGTCGTAGTCGTGCGCTTCGCGGTTGCGGAACCCGTAGATGCCGAGTTCGCCGGGGTCGCAGCCGCTGACCATGCAACTCCAGGCCGGCACGGTGATCGGCGGATCGACGCTGCGCAGGCGTCCCCAGGAGCCGGCCTCGACGAGCCGACGCAGGTTGGGAAGCTCTCCCAGCCATCGGTCGAACACCAGGCTCGGCTCGGCGCAGTCCAGGCCGATGACCGCGACGCGTGACATCACACGACCCCTTGGCGTGCCGCGAGGGCAACCGCGTGCGCGCGGGTCCGGCAGCCGAGCTTGTCCAGCACGGAGCGGACAATGTTCTTGACGGTCCGCTCGGAGTAGCTGAGGTGCTGGGCGATGTCACGGGTGGTCCCGCCGTCGGCGAGCAGGCGCAGGACGTCCTCCTCACGCCGGGTCAGCGGCGGGGCCTCGATCCGAGGCGCCTCGGCTGCGGTCGATTCCGGCATCGGGAGGGCGGCGGACAGGCCGCCGTCGCGCGTAATGGCGCGCACGCAGCCGAGCAGCCGCGACGGGCTCGAGGCGTGGAGCAGCAACACCGCATAGGCGGTGTCGTCGGGCGGTGCACCCTCGGTGTCGCCCGGAATGCTGCCGACGAGTCGGACCTCCGCGGGGCGCGCGGCTCGGAGCCCCGCCGTCGGCTCGCGGGCGCTGACGTCGAAGATCAGGACCGGCGTCCGCGTCGCCAGTCGCACGATCGCCCCAATAGGACTATTGGCCCCCACGGCGCGATCCTCCCATCTCCCCGCTGACGCCGACAAGGGCGCAGAGGTCACGGTGCCTGCCCGAAAGGGCAGACGTGATGCCCTAATGGTGCAACGACGGGTCATCGCCGTCTGGCAGAGCTTCAGATCAGGCCGCGCCGCATCGCCTCGGCAACCGCGTGCGTGCGGTTGCGCGCGTCGAGAAACTCCTCCAGGCCGACGATGACCTTCTTGATGGTCCGCTCGGAGTAGTTCACCTCCTCCGCGATCTCCCGCGTACTCAGGCCGTTCGCCAGCAGGTGCAACACCCTCCAGTCACGTGACTCGAGGACGAGCGGTCCGGCCGCCGAAAGGCCGGTCCCGTTCGATCCGTTGGCCCCGTTGACGTGCACCTGCAGGCCGGCGACGGCCGCGTAAACCGTGGCGCGCAACTGCGCGCTCGTCAGGCTGTCGCGGTGGAGCATGCCGACGACCCGATTGACCGTCGCCCCCGGAACCGCGTCACTATGACCGCAGATGACGATCGGACACGGAAAGGCCCGACGTTGTGCGGCTCCGACGGAGACGACGGCGATGTCGACGCCGTCACTTAGCGGTTCCTCAGCGTCCGCGGTCGCGACATCGAGGCGATGATCCTCCTCCAGGCATGCGATGAGGCCACGCCGGATCATCTCCCGCTCCTCGACGACCACCACCACTATCTGTTTGTTCGGGTTTCTGCCCTCGAGCATTCGCTCTATCCCGGCCTCGGATGCCCCGCCGGATGTCCTAGATCGTAGGGCATCTGGTCACCCGCGTCCGGTTGCCGAGTTACCACATTTGGCTGCATCGTCCAGGTATTTTTCGGCGCGACGAGCATCCGCGGCGTCGTGCCACCGGCCTTGGCGCGGGCACGCCACGGCGATAGCGTAGATGCGTGACTCGCGGCAACGACGAGGCGCGAGGTGAAGGCGTGCGAGAGGCGCGCCCCTGGCCGCTGAGGAGCGCCGTGATCGTCTGTGGCCTGCTGGCCCCAGTAGCCGCCTACCTGACCCTGCGCCGCCTGTGGCACAGCGACACGGATGCGCTGGCGGTTTCATACGCGCTCCCGTTGACGTGGGGCCTGGCCGTGGCGATGCGGAAGCGGCGTCTTGACGTGTTGACCCTGCTCGCCGTCGTCGTCCTCGGCTGTGCACTCGTCGCGACGATGGCGTCAGGCGGCAGCGCGCTGCCACTGAAGCTGAGGCGCGGCGCGATCACAGGGCCATTGGGGCTGGCCTGTCTCATCTCAGTGGCCGCCCGGCGGCCGTTGCTGCCGACGCTCCTGAACCTCGTTGCATCCGCACGGGCCGGCGCTCTCGCGGACCGCGCCGCTCGCATCGCCGCTGCGGTCCAAGGCAAGCCAGCCGCTGTGCTCACGGTGGTCGCCGGTCTGACGCTCCTGGGTGACGCAGCGGCGCAGGTCGCGCTTGCCCTCAGCCTCTCGACGACAACATTCCTGGCGGTCGCCGGGCTGGCGCGGCTCGCGGTGGCGATGACGGGCGCAACCTTCGCCGCCGCGTACCTGCGGGTGCTCCGGCGACGGGGCGTCCATGCCTCCGGGTCGGCGGCCGACTCCGCCCAGACCTAGCCGGTGCGATCTCTCTTCCCCGGCGCCTCGATCCGGGCTGGTCACCTGCGGCGCCCAGCCCGTGCGGGGAATACCCAAGGTTCGAACGCATGTTCGTCTATGCTCAACCGTAGGCGCTGTTGCGCCTGCGCCGGCTTGTGGTTCGTGATTCTGCGCCGACGCACTATTCCGGCGGCCGTTCGGCCCCGCACATGTCCTACCGATTGGACTCCGTAATGAACGCTTCCCAACAGAAGCTCGTGCAGTATCTCGGCGAGGCACGCGCCAGCGAGGATGCCCTCGTCCGCGTGTTGCAGTCACAGATCGCGATGACCCCCCGTGGGTCCTACCGCTCATCGCTTGAAACCCATCTCGGCCAGACTCGAACGCACGCCAAGCGTGTGGGCGAGCGGCTCAAGGAGTTGGGCCAGGGTTCCAGCCCGCTGATGGTTGCGATGGGCTTCTGGGAGGACGTCATGGGACAGGCCATGGCGCTCGGCAAGACCCCGTTCGATCTCCTGCGCGGCGCCAGCGGTGAGGAGAAGGTCCTCAAGAACGCCAAGGACGCCTGCGCGACCGAGGCCCTGGAGATCGCGACGTACACCGCGATCGAGCGGCTGGCGCGCGGTGTCGGCGATCAGGAGACCGCTCGGCTGGCCGCCTCGATCCGTGAGGACGAGGAGAAGATGCTCCAGCGCATCCTGCGGGAGTTGCCGAAGCTGACCGACGCCGTCGCTCACGCCGAGATCGACGGGGATTCGTCCTATGACGTGGCAACCACCGGCGCCGGTGAGACGGTCCGCGCGGCGGGTACCGCGACCAAGCGCGCCGCACGCAAGACGTCGGCCGCCACCAAGCGGACCGCACGCACGACGTCGGCCGCCACCAAGCGGACCGCCCGCGGCGCTCGCAAGGTGCCGGGCGTTGCCCAGGTGGAGGGACAGGTCAAGGGAGCCGTCGCCTCCGAGGGTGATCTGGCGATCGCCCGCTACGACTCGCTGACCGCCGAGGAGATCACCGGCAAGCTCGCCGACCTGTCTCAGATCGACCTGGCCAAGGTCGACTCCTACGAGCGCCGCAACGAGAATCGCACGACGATTCTGAGCCGTATCACCACGCTACGCGGCAACGAGCCGTGGGCCGGCTACGACGAGTTGACGGCCGCCGAAGTCGAGGCCGTCCTCGCCGAGGGCGACGACGAGCGCGCAGCGCAGACCCGCGCCTACGAGCGCAGCCACAAGAACCGTGCCGGCGTCCTGAAGGCCGCCGAGCGTGAGCACAGCAACGCTTAGGCCAGTCACGGCTGCGGGGCCAGACGGCCCCGCAGCCGTTGCTTAGCGTCGCCGCCCGGCCGGCTGCAGCGCTGGGGTCGCCCAGCCGTTGTCGGCGTGGTTGATCGTCACACCGGGCGGGTTGATCTCATCGATGCGGTCAAGCACGTCGGCGGAGAGCTCGACATCGGCGGCGGTGAGTTGGGACTCGAGGTGCTCAATCGTGCGCGGGCCGATGATCGCGGCCGTGACCCCCGGGTGGCTGAAGTTGAGATCACCGCCGGATCGGCGGCGGTCGCTGTCGTGTCAGGCGGTGGGCGCAAGCCCGGGCCGGACGCTCTGAGGCGCGTCGACCACGTCGGGTTGCGCCGGGGTGGCGGACCAGCTGGCGAGGAGGTCGATCGCCTGCTCGGACCGGCTGCCGGGATCGGCGGCATAGACGCTGATCGTCAGCCCGTCGTCGGCCGACAGCTCCATGACCTCGTACCGGAGCTCCAGCTCACCGACGAGGGGATGGTGGATCCGCTTGGCCCAAGGGTGCCCTGTCAGTACCCCTTTTGCAGGGCCTCTCTGGGGCCAACGGCGGGTGCTTTAGTGAGTTGGCATGCATCAGTCACCGACTTCGAGGGATCCTTCATGAGCACCGATCAGAGCACCAACCGCGTCGCGGTCATCACCGGGGCGTCCTCCGGCATCGGCGAGGCAACCGCCCGAGTATTTGCCGCCGACGGACACCGGGTGGTGCTGCTGGCGCGCCGCGCCGATCGCATCCAGGCGCTGGCCGACGAGCTCGGCAACGGCGCCGTGGCGATTGAAGCCGACGTCACCGACCGTGACTCGATCGTCGCTGCCGCCGAACGCGTCGAGCGCCAGCTGGGTGGCGCCGACATCCTCGTCAACAACGCCGGCGTCATGCTGCTCGGGCCGTTCTCAGCCGAGCAGCGCGACGACTATCAGCGCATGGTGGCGACCAACCTCCTGGGAGCGATCACCGCCACCGAGGTCTTCCTTGACCAGTTGCGCGATGGTGGTGGCGACCTGATCAACATCTCGTCGGTCGCCGGACGCACCGCGCGGCCGGGCAACGCGGTCTATGCCGCGACCAAGTGGGGGATGGGTGGTTGGTCAGAGGCGTTGCGCCAGGAGCTGGCGCCCGACATCCGCGTCACGGTGATCGAGCCGGGAGCGGTGGCGACCGAGCTCACCGATCACATCACGCATGCCGGTACCAAGCAGGCGGCCGAGCAGATGTACCGGGAGGTGGCGATCACCGCGCAGGACATCGCCGAGGTCATTGGCTTCGCCGTCTCACGCCCGCAGCGCGTGACGCTCAACGAAATCCTCATCCGCCCGACCGCCCAGTCGCTGTGAACATGTGCTCCGCGATCCGCCGCGGCCGCGGGGGTTATATGATTGAGACATCAACGGTTTGATCTCAGTCACCCTGTTCAGCGATCCGGCCTGCCCGTGGGGCTACTCGGAGAATCCCGCGCTGCGGGTGATCGAATGGCGCTACCGCGAGCAGCTGGACTGGCGGCTGGTGCTCGTCGGCCTCAGCGAGGACGTCTCCCGTTACGCCGAGCACGGCTTCACGCCGCTGCGCATGGCGAGCAGCGGGTTGATGTTCCGCGAGCGCTACGGAATGCCGTTCGCCCCGCAACCCAAGCCGCGCCTGAGCGCGTCGTCGCGCGCCTGCCGGGCCGTGATCGCCGCGCGCCGGGAGTGGCCCGGCAGCGAGTGGCAGGTCTTCCGTGCGCTCCAGCTGGCCAACTTCAACACCCCGCTGCTGTTTGATGACGATGAGCAGATGTACGACGTGCTGGCCCGAGTGCCGGGCGTCGACGCCGACCGGATCATCGGCCTGATCGACGATCCGGACGTGCTCTCCGACTACGAGTCCGACAAGGCGCAGACCCGCACCGCGGCGGGCTCGCCCACCGCGTTTCAGGGCAAGGCCGGCAATAGCGACGGGGCGGTGCGCTACACGGCTCCGTCACTGCTGTTCGAGACCCGCGATGGCCGGCGGCTCGAGGCCGGCGGCTTTCAGCCCGTCGAGGCCTACGACGTGGTGATCGCCAACCTCGATCCCTCCCTAGAGCGTCAGGCAGCGCCCGAGGATCCGGCGCCGCTGCTGGAGTACTTCACGTTCGGTCTCACCACCCAGGAGGTCGCCGCGCTGATGACCAGCGGCAACGACCGGCCGGACCGCATGGCGGCCGAGGCGGCGCTGCTCGGACTCGTGGCGGAGGGGCGCGCCGAGCGTCAGGCCCTTGGTGACGATGCGCTGTGGCTTGCCGCCGACCCGGCGGCAACGCATGGCGGCGTCCCCGCCAGTGCCGCAATGGGCGCTTAAGGCTCCCTGACGATGAACGCCCCGCTGCCGACCAACCGGCCGTAGCGGGCCCTGGCCTTCGGCCCGAAGCCCGGCCATACATACCACCGGTAGCGGCCGGGGGTGAGACGGTGGCGGCGGCCTGCAAAGCTCCATGCCCGTCGGAGCTGCAGCGTCGGGTGTCGCGGCCAGACGCTGAGGAGCTTGTGACCGCGGTACAGCTGGACGTTGTAGTAGGCGGCGCCCGGGATCGCGGTCCAGCGCAGCAGCGGAGCCCCCATCACCCGAGCGCCGGATGAGGGCGCCAGCAGGCGCCTCCCGGGTGTTGCGGTCAGCGTTCGCGTCGTGACGTTGCCGGCCTGGTCGACGCCGGTGATGACGTAGCTGTAGGTCACGCCGTTGCGCACCTGGGTGTCGCGGTAGGTCGCGGAAGCGGTTCTCGCCACCACCCGGGATGGCGATCGGCCGATCCCGGGGCGGCGTACCACCTGCAGTGAGGTCAGCGGCGCTGGGCCGGCGGAGGCTCGCCATTGCACATCGACGCTGCCGTCGGCGGGGGTGATGCCCGCGGTCAGGGAGGGGGGCGTGGCGTCGTAGCGCAGCGCGAGCGCGGCGCCGGCCGTCTTGCCGGCGTTGTCGGTGCACGTGCCGCTCATGGTGACGGTGCCGCTGTCGGGGCCGGCGTAGGTCTGGGCCGGGGTGCACGAAGCGATGAGGGAGAAGGCATTGCCCTGCATCGAGACCGAGACGGGGTGGTTGTACCAGCCGTTGGCGTCGGGGGGCCGATCCGGGACGGCCGATGCGGTGGGGGTCGAGACCTCGACGCTGAGCGGGAATGAATACGAGGTCTGGGAGTTGTCCAACCATTTCGCAGTGCATTGGAGCGTGGTGCTCGAGTTCTCATTGAACGTGTATGCGACGCCCAGCTGGCAGCCAGTAAACGATTGGGCAGTCGCGGAGGCCTGCCAGACGACCGTGACCGGGCTCGTATACCAGCCCGAACTGCACGGACCCGACTGGCCGGCCGACGTGCACGTCGCACTGATCGTCCCCTGAGCTCGGGCCATGTCGGCGAGAGACAGAGCCACGGCCGCCGTGGTGACCAGACACGCGAACCCAGCGCCGCCCCGCCGCAGCGTCATGCCGCGGACCCCCCGGACAGCTGGTCCTGGAGACGCCGCAGCGCCCTCCGCAGTGCGGCGCTGATCGCCACCAGCACCAGCAGCACGAGCCCGCCGATGAACAGCAGCATATGACCGGGATGCGCGGGTGCGGTTGCGGCTGACGGATGGGGCGAGACGGCGGCGAGTCCGACGTTCGGGCTCCGCCGGGCGACCGGAGGGTGACCGCGCCCCGGGCGCCGACGGTTCCGGTGGGCGGCGTGGCGACTGACGGACCGCGGCCCGAGCGACACGGCAGGCGCCGGTGAGACGGGCTCCGGTGACCGTCGGCC
>JBAWFG010000456.1:0-5441 GCA_049591655.1 Solirubrobacteraceae bacterium | reverse complement strand
GGCGTCGCCGGGGCGGCCCGCCCTGGGCGCACCCCCAGCGCATCGCGCAGCAGGCCCTGCAGGCCGTCGGGGAGCTCGGCGCCCTGCCCCGGGTCGCCCCAGCCGGCCAGCGAGATCTCGGTCCGCTCGGTGCCGGGGCGTGCGCTCATGCGCGGACCGTATCCGCTCGCAGCCGGTGGAGTTTTGATGACCCGCCGCGTAGGCTCAGCGCTGACGCCGCAAGCCGTGAAACGGGAGAGATATATGCGTGAAGGCCTGATGATGGACGACTATCCGCTGACGCTGACGTCGATCGTCGAACGGGTGGAGCGCTTCAGCGCCGACCGGGAGGTCGTGTTCCGCCGCCCCGACGGGTCGGTGGGGCGGACCACGTTCGGAGCGTGCGCCGACCGCGCCCGACGGCTCGGTGGCGCGCTGGCGCAGCTGGGCATCGGTGCCGGGGAACCGGTGGCCACGCTGATGTGGAATCAGCCCGAGCATCTGGAGGCCTACTTCGCGCTCCCGTCGATGGGAGCGGTGCTGCACACGCTCAACCCGCGCCTGCACCCCGACGAGCTCAGCTTCATCATCAACGACGCCGAGGACCGGGCGATCATCGTCGATGAATCGCTGCTGGAGGTATTCGAGTCCTTCCAGGATGCCCGTGACTTCGAGCATGTGATCGTCGTCTCACGCGCTCATCAGGTGCCCGACGGCTGCCACGACTACGAGGCGCTGATCTCCGAGGCCGAGCCGATGTCGTGGCCGGAGTCAGACGAGCGGGCCGCCGCCGCGATGTGTTACACGTCGGGGACGACCGGGCGTCCCAAGGGGGTCGTCTACTCCCACCGGTCGCTCGTCCTGCACTCGCTCGTCTCGGCGCTGCCCGACATCAACGCCGTCTCCTCCCGCGACGTGCTGCTGCCGGTCGTCCCGATGTTCCATGCCAATGCGTGGGGGCTGATCTTCACGACCGCGCTGACCGGCACCAGCCTCGTCCTGCCCGGTCCACGTCTGGATGCCGAGAGCGTCCTGGACCTGCTCGCCTCCGAGCACGTCACCCTCACCGCGGGGGTGCCGACGGTGTGGATGGCGGTCCTGCAGGCGATCGACGCCGAACCGGAACGCTGGGATCTCAGCGGGCTCAAGACGCTCCTGGTCGGCGGCTCGGCCGCCCCGCGCAGCATGCTCGCCGGCTTTGACCGTCACGGCCTGACGATCGTGCACGCCTGGGGGATGACCGAGACCTCGCCGCTGGGCAGCGTGTGTCGCCTCCCAGCAGAGCTCGACGAGGCCTCAGCGGAGGAGCAGCTTGACTACCGCAGCCGGCAGGGGCGCGCCTGCCCGTTCGTCGAGCTGCGGGCCCGCGGTGACGACGGCGAGCTGATCGCCTGGGACGATCAGTCGATGGGGGAGCTGGAGGTGCGCGGCCCCTGGGTCGCCCGCGCTTACCACAATGGCCAGGGGACCGAGAAGTTCACCGACGACGGCTGGTTTGTCACCGGCGACGTGGTCAAGATCGACGGCCACGGCAACCTGCGCATCTGCGATCGCTCCAAGGACCTCGTCAAATCCGGCGGCGAGTGGATCTCCTCGGTCGACCTGGAGAACCTGCTGATGGCGCACGACGCGGTCGCCGAGGCCGCGGTGATCGCCATCCCCGACGATCGCTGGGGGGAGCGGCCGCTCGCGGCAGTCGTCCTGCGCAAGGGCGCCGACGCCGATGCCGACGAG
The DNA here is from genome assembly GCA_049591655.1 of Solirubrobacteraceae bacterium. Taxonomy (GTDB): domain Bacteria; phylum Actinomycetota; class Thermoleophilia; order Solirubrobacterales; family Solirubrobacteraceae; genus Palsa-465. The sequence continues at coordinate 3,728 of JBAWFG010000456.1, read as the reverse complement.
TTGCGGCGCCACCTCGGCACCGAGTACGCCAAGTGGCAGATCCCCGACCGCTTCGAGTTCATCGACGAGATCCCCCGGACCGCCACGGGCAAGTTCAAGAAGACCGCCCTGCGCGAGCAGTTCGTCGACGCCCGGGTCTGACCGCGGGCGGGGGGCGGGGGGACGGGATCAGAGTTCCCGTCCCACCCGGCCGCGCTCAGCGGGTTGCGGTCAGCTCCTCCAGCAGCGGCATCGCCTTGACCTTGACCTTCTTGTTGTTGATGGTCTCGGTGTTGACGATCCCGGTGCCCTTCGTGATCCGGATCCGCAGGTAGGTGGCGCGCACCCGCGCCAGCCGTAGGCGGTCGATCGTCCGTGAGCGGTGCCCGCGGACCGATGCCACGGTGAACCAGCGTCGGCCGTTGGCCGAGACCTGCAGCACGTAGGCGGCGGGACGCAGCGTCCGGACCGGCCGCGGGGGCGGGGGAGTGTTGGGTGTGGACGGGGCCGGCGGCCACTGCTGACCCCACACGACGGTCACGTGGCTGATCGTCCGCTTGCCGGCGCGGACGGGCATCGTGATCGTCGCCGGAAGCCGGACCGCCTGCCAGGGGGTGGCGGTGCTGCCGTCGACGGCGGCGAGCGCCGGGGCCCCTGGCTGTGAGCTTGACGCCGACACCGCGCCGCAGCGCACCGCGTCCGTGGTCCGGGTCAGGTCGGGCCGCGCGGTCGGGATGCGCAGCGTATGACCGGGGGCGACCGTGCGGGCGCCGGCCGGCGTCATCAGCGGCAGCGCTGACCCGCTGGTCAGCGTCACCGCCGTGGTGTGCTGGCCGACCGAGATCGTGAACACGCGGCCGCGCCAGCTGAGGTTGTGCAGGGTCTCTGAGCCGAGCTGCGAGGTGATGCTCGGCGCCACGCGGACGTCGGAGGCCTCAAAGCGCAGGCCGCTGTAGCCGTAGAGGAACTCCTGCAGGAAGCCACCGATCCCGGTCATGAACGTGAACGCGCCACCGGTGCGGGTTTCGGAGAACTGATCGAACACGTCGCGGATGAACGGCTGGTAGCTGCGCTCGGTGTTGACGAAGCTCGAGCATCCCGGCGTACCGAGCGTCGAACTGTCGATCGAGTTGACCGCGTCGCTCATCGACGGCCCCCCGGGATCGGTGCGCGGCACGTAGAAGTTGATGTCGTTGACCGCGACCCTCCGCGACATCGGGTACAGCCATGGGTACTGCAGCAGGGTGACATCGGCCTGCTTGACCAGCTGCGAGCGGTAGCCGGAGAACTCGGGGTGGACGTGGTTGCGACCCACCGGGACGACGAGTCCGGCGGCGATCTGCGACCAGGCCGGAGGCGCGGGATTGCCAAGCGCCCGGGCCGCGGCAATGGCGTCCTGGAGCGTCGTCTTGGCGGCGACGTTCGTGTACGCCTCGTCGTTGACGTTGGGGTTCTCCTCGTCGGGCCCGGTCACGCCTGTGATGTGGTAGCTGCCGTCGGCCGCCCGGGTGGCCCGGGAGGCCCAGAACGCGGCGGCGCCGGAGATCACCGGCCAGCCCCGGGTCGCCAGCCAATTCTGGTCGCCGGTGGCCTCGTAGTACTGCCACTGCGCGAGTGCGATGTCGCCCGTGATGTGCTGCTCGAACAGGCCCTCGCTGTTGGTCGAGACCGGCGGCGGAATCTGCTCGGTGCCGTCCAGCGCGCTCTCCCACGGGAATCGCGCACCCTGATAGCCGGTCGCGCTCGCGTGCTGCTGGGCCTGGCTGAGGCGATCGAAGCGGTAGGCGTTCATCCCCGCGGCCAGGTCTGGGTGCTGGGCGAGCAGCGACGGGAACATCCACGTCTCGGCGTCCCAGAAGATGTGGCCGTCATAGCCGTTGGAGGACAGCCCAGCGGGGGAGATGCTCCAGTCGACGCCCGGTCGGGTGTTGGACCACAGGTAGAACTGACTGGCGTTGACGTCGGTGGCCACGGTCTGGTTTCCGGCGATGTCGATCCGCCCCTGCCACAGCTGTGACCAGGCGGCATTGTTGGCGGCGATCAGCGCGCCCAGCCCCGTCGCCGCGGCGGCGCTTGACTTGGCCTGGGCGTCGGCGACCGGATTGGCGCTGTCCTGGGAGTCGTCGATCCCGACGTACTTGGTGATCGTGTACGTCTGACCTGAGGTGACCGGGAAGCTGATCTGCTGGCCGATGCTCTGGCCCTGGGCGTCGACCTCGGTCGGCGTGGCGGTGATGTTGGGGCTGGTCTGCAGTTGGCTGGCGATCGCCGCCTGGATCTTCGTCCCCTGCGTGGTGACGGCGACATAGTCCTGGCGCTGGGCGGCGTTGAAGCCGCTACCGGCCGGGTCGGTGAGCGACGCCGGGCTGCCGTCGATCTCGTCGGTGGCGGTCGCGGTGCCCGTCCATTGGGGTGTGACGGTGAGCGAGACGAGCCCGACGTGCTGGTCAGCGCGGTCGGTGAGCACCTGGTAGCGCAGATCGGCGCTGTGCCCGTCCGGTGCCTTCCAGGTCGCGGTGGTCGTGATGATGCCGGTGTGCAGATCGATCGACTGGCGCCAGTTACTCGTCTGGCCGGTCGCCGCCGAGAACACCGACGAGCCGTCGCCGAACGTCAGGGTCGACCACGTCGGGATGTTGGCCCGCTGCTGCACGGCGTCGGAGACCGTGGCCGGCTTGCTGGGGACGGCGTAGAAGCCGGCCAGTTCGGACTGGGCGGGAACCGTCCCGCCGGCGTAGCCCTGCCCGGCGGCGGGCACGCGTACGCCCAGCCAGCCGTTGCCCGTGAACGTCGGCGCGTACCCCTTCTGACTGGTGGCGTTCAGCACGTAGCTGCCGGCCGGAGCACCCGCGAGCGCCGTCGATGCCATCAGCATGCACGCGCAGCCCGTGATTGACGCGAGCCGGATCCACCTCATCCTGCACCTCCCTCTCTCAACGCAGACAGAGCGGTCGATACCCATGCCCCGCTCGGGGCAAACCCGTCGGGAGCGGCGCCGGCTAACCGTGGCCGAATCCGGCCCGGCAGGACCGGTAGGCCGCTACCGCGTTGATCCCGGCTCCGATCACCTGGTGATGGCGCAGGTCGACGATCAGGCGGTGGCCGTGGTAGAGGCAGAACAGCTTGTTGACGCGCCGCCGTCCGCGGGCGGTGTGGACGAAGTGATTGATGATGTGGTGTGCCGCAACGCCGCCGAGCGCGTGCGAAACCGCGCCACAGCCCGACGCGGCCAGGGCGGGTACCCCGATGACGAGCACGGCGGCGATGACCGCGACAGTGCGCCTGAGCGATCTCACTGGGGTCAGGCTACCGCGGCGCAAGGCGTTGCTTGACGACCTTGCCCAGCTCATTACGGGGCAGGTCGTCGAGGAACCGGACGACGCGCGGGCGCTTGTGCGGGGCGAGCTGGGCGGCCACGTGATCGACGAGCTCGGCGGGGTCGGCGTGGGCGCCCGGGCGCAGGACCACCCACGCGGCGACACGTTCGCCGAGATCCTCGTCGGGCTCCGCGGTCACCGCGGCGTCCTGGACGGCGGGGTGCTCGCGCAGCGCCCCCTCGATCTCACCGGCGCCGATCTTGTAGCCGCCGGACTTGATCAGGTCGGTGGCGCGGCGGCCGACGATCCGGATGTAGCCGGCGGGCGTCCGCGTCGCCATGTCGCCGGTTTGAAACCAGCCGTCGCGCATCGCTTCGGCGGTCGCGTCAGGCCGGTTGAGATAGCCGAGGAAGACGTTGGGCCCGCGGACCT
>JBAWFG010000455.1:0-5671 GCA_049591655.1 Solirubrobacteraceae bacterium | reverse complement strand
CCCTAGCTCCATCTCCTCGCCCCCGCCCCACGTCCGGGTGCGGGCGGTCGCGTCAGTGCTCGTGGTGCTGGTGGTCGTGCTCGTGCTCGCCCCGGATCGTCTGAAACGACTCCCAGGTGATCCGCAGGATCACGAGCGTGATCGCCAGACCGATCAGTGGATCGCCGAGCTCGAAACCGGCGGCGCTGACGAGGGCGCTGGCGATCACCGCGAGGGAGACGAAGCCGTCGGCGCGAGCGTGGTTGCCGTCGGCGATCAGGGCCGCGCTGTCGAGTCGTCGGCCGGCGCGCAGGCGCACGCGGGCGGCGAGTTCGTTACCGGCGAAGCCGACGACCCCGGCAGCGGCAAGCACGCCGATGTGCGTGAGGCTCTGGGGGTGCAGCAGCCGGTTGACGGCCGAGACGCCGGCGACGCAGGCACTGATGAAGATCGTCGCCACGACGAAGTAGCCGGCCCGCTTCTCGGCCGAGAAGGATCGCAACCAGAAGGCGATCCCGAGCGGGATCGCGGTCAGCGCGTCGCCGAAGTTGTGGATCAGGTCGGCGAGCAGCGCGACGCTGCTGGTCGCCGCGAAGATGACCGCCTGGATGATCGCCGTGACGAGCAGGATGCCGAGGCTGATCGCGACCGCGCGGATCCCCGCACGTGAGCGCAGGATCGAGCGGTCGACGAGCCCGTGGCTGTGGCCGTGGCCCTCGTCGTGGTCATGGTCGTGGTCGTGGTCGTGGTCATGGCCGTGGTCGGACGGAGAGCCGGCCGGCGAGGTGAGACTCATGACGCCACCTCGCGTACCGGCTGATCCACGGACGAGGGCGCGCCGAGCGTGAGATGCTGGACGTGGAAGATGGCCTGGTCAAGCAGCTCGGCGACGTGCGGATCGTGCAGCCCATAGATGACCTGCTTGCCGCGACGCTCGCCGACGACGAGCCCGAGGTGGCGCAGCGTCCGCAGCTGGTGGGAGACCGCCGAGGCCTCCATTCCGATCGCCTCGGCCAGCTCCCCGACGGGCAGCGGACCCTGGCGCAGGCGCCCGAGGATCTGCACCCGGCTCGGCGTGGACAGGACCTGCATCCGGTCCGCCACGACGCGGGCGAGCTCCGGATCGATCTCAGGGGCAGTGGTATGACCGCGGACACCGTGACTCATCGGAACGTATGATAGATGGTTCAGGCGTTCCCGCATGGGCCCGTCCCCTCGGACGACCCGGTTTGGGGGGCGCCTGAACCTCAGGTCAGGCTGAGCGGCCGCCGCTCAGAGCAGGTGACAGAAGAAACGCGGCGCCGAGTGACCGTCGGGCCACCGCGCCGCGGCGGCCGAGCTGGTCAGCGTCATCATGCTGGCCATGCTCATGAAGACGGTGGCGGCGGCGAGTGCTACCGCCAGCTGGCACAGGCCAAGACGCCCCCGCGCCACCCGGTCACTCGACCGCGACCGCGCCGGCGCCGCACGCCACGCCAGCATGGCGATGAGCACCGCGTCGGCGGCACACAGCAGGTCAAACTCCCCCACCGGCAGGCGACCGATCCCGGGCAGCCCCACGGCGCGGGTGAGCACCCACAGCCCGCCGAGCACGAGTTGCAGCGCCACGCCGGCGAGATAGGGCGCGCGCCGGCCTGCCATCAGGCTCACCGCCGCCACCCATGCCAGCTCGAGCGCGCCGATCCCCGCCTCGCCGGCCGCGACCCCCGCGTGGCCGCCGGGCATCGTCAGCGCCGAGAACAGGTACACGGCCGCGAGCGTGACCGCGAGGACCCGCAGCGCGGCGAGCGTGATGCGGTCGCGGTCAGGCCCGCACACCGGCGTCACGGCTGATGGCGTCACGTCAGATGCGCGCGCCGCTGAGGCGGAAGGTGCCGACAAGCTCCTGCAGTTCCTGGGCGGAGCGGGCCAGCATCTCGGCCGACGCGGCGACCTCCTGGGTGGAGGCCGACGTCTGCTGGGTGGCCGCAGAGGCGTGCCCGGTCGCAGCCGATGCCTGCTCGGCGACCACGGCGATGCTGTCCATCTCGTCACGCATCCGCTCGGCGCCCTCGGAAATCTGGCGGGTGGCGCGGGAGATGTCCTCCGACTGCTGGGTCATCTCCAGGACCGCCTCACCGATGCGCTCAAAGGCGAGCCGCGTCTGCGCGGCGGTCGCGGCCGACTCGCCGCTGCGCCGGGCGCCGTCCTCGACGACCGAGACGGCGAGGCGCGTGTTGCCCTGGATCTCACCGACGATGTGAGAGATCGTGGCAGCGGCGCTCTGAGACTCCTCGGCGAGCTTGCGCACCTCCTCGGCGACGACGGCGAAGCCCTTGCCCGAATCCCCGGCGCGCGCCGCTTCGATGGCGGCGTTGAGGGCGAGCAGGTTCGTCTGCTCGGCGATTCCCGTGATCGTGCGCACGATCGCGTCGATCTGCTCGGACTTGGCCGCCAGCTCACCGATCGCCGCCGACGCCTGGGCGGAGGAATCGCTCACCGCCTGCGCGGCGACAGTCGCCTCGGCGGCCGCAGTGACGCCCTCCTCGGCTGCCGTCTGGACGCGGTGCGCGGCCTCGGCGGTCAGGCGAGCGCTCTCGGCGCTGGAGGCGACCGCCTCGCCGACCCGCATGGCCGACTCACGGGCCGATCCGACCGCGTGCACCTGGCGCTGGGCGCCGTCGGCGACCTGGCCGAGCGACTCGGCGACGCCGGAGCTGGCCCGCCCGGCCTCGGCGGTCGTCTCCACCATCTGCACCGAGGCGGACGCCACTCCGGCGGCGGTGCGCTCGATTGCCTGGACGAGCTCGGCGACATGGCCGATGCCCTGACGCAGCGTCCCGATGGCCGGGCTGTCGCCACCGGCGACGTCCTGCACCCCGGTCGACAGGTCCCGGGACTGCAGGCCCTGGGCGAGCAGCAGCATCGCCGCATGGTCATGCTCGGAGGCGACGAGGACCGCAGCCTGCTCACGGGTCTCACCGACCAGCGCCCGGGCGATATAGACGAGCACCACAACCTCGAAGGTGACGAAGCCGGCGTGGATCAGGACCATCTCGATGCCGTGGGCGTTGGCCCAGTTGGCGGGGAACACCCACAGCCCGGTGTGGGCGTCCTGCAGGAAGTGGAAGACGAGATGGTGCACCGCGATCAGCGTGCCGGCGAAGACCGGCGGGCGCCAGTCGCGGTAGAGGAGCAGGAAGGCGAGCGAGACGAACACGTGGAAGTGCATCTCGGTCAGTCCATGGGTCTCCTGGATGAGCAGGGCGGAGTAGCCCATGAACGCAGCCGCCACGGTCAGGCGCGAGGCCAGCGTGCCGGGACGAGCCCGGATGACGAGCAGGGGAACCGCCGAGAGCACCGCGCCGGCGATGATCGCCAGCAGCCAGTAGCCGTGGACGGCGGCGACGGCGACCGCGAACGGGAAGTGCGCCAGCAGCAGCTTGGACAGGACACCGTCGGCCCGTACCCGCTCGTCGGCGAGCATCGCCTCCGCGCGCTGATCAGCTTCGTTGACACCCACAGTCACCACACCCCTTCGCGTCTCACCGGACGCCTTTGACAACAGCTCAGAGGCGTGATCGGCCGATCGGCGGCAAAGGTTGAGCCGCGCCGGGCTCAGGGCCCGGCGCGGGGAGTGTCGCCGGCCGCCAGGGTGGCCCAGCGGCCGGTGGCCAGCGCGGCGGTGACTACCCGGCGCTGGCGGCCGTGGCGCTCCCGATCTGCGGGCCGAGTTCGGCAAGCCGCCTGGCGGCGGCCGTGATCGCGTCGGCGTCGATCCCGCAGTCGGCGAGCAGCTCAGCCGGCTTGCCCGAGCCGGGCAGGTGCGTGACCGCCAGCTTGACGATCCGCGGACGCTCGTCGGCGTCGGCGAAGGTGCTGATGACCGCCTCGCCGATTCCACCCTCAGGCCAGTGATCCTCGACCACCACGAACCGGCCGCCGGTCGCCGCCGATGCGGCTGCGAGCGTCTCGTGGTCGATGGGCTTGACCGAGTACAGGTCGATGACGCGGGCGTTGATCCCGTCGGAGGCGAGCGTGTCGGCCGCCTTGAGCGCCTCGTGCAGCGTGATCCCGGCGCCGACCAGGGTCACCTGATCGTCGTCTGACTCCCGCACGACCCGTGACCCGCCGATCGTGAACTGCTCGTCGGGCCCGTACAGGGTCGGCAGCGCGGCGCGGGTCGAGCGCAGATAGGAGACGCCGTCGTGGTCGGCCATCGCCTCCACGAGCTTGGCGGTCGCGTTGGGGTCTGACGGATACAGCACCACCGAGCCGCCGAGGGCGCGGAACTCCGCCAGGTCCTCAAGCGCCATCTGCGAGGGACCGTCCTCGCCGATCGAGACGCCGGCGTGGGAGCCGTTGAGACACAGCTTGGCCTGGGAGATGACCGCCATCCGCACGAAGTCATAAGAGCGGGAGTGGAACGCCGCGAAGGTCGCCGCAAACGGGGTCCAGCCACGGACCTGGAAGCCCACCGCGGTGGCGATCATCATCTGCTCGGCGATGTAGGCCTCGAAGTAGCGCTCGGGGGTCTCCTTGAGCGCCTCCTCGGTGTGGGTCGAGTTGCCGACCTCACCGTCGATCGCCACGACGTCGCCGCGCCGGCGCATGACCGCCGCCAGTCCCTCGCCGAACGCCTTGCGGGTCGGAACCGCGTCACCGCCGAGCTCGTAGGCGGGCAGCGGCACCGACGGATCGGCGTCGAAGCGGTGGGGGCTGCCGGCGCTCTCGGGCTTGGCGACGTCGACGTGCTGGGGCGGAACGTTGCCGAGCTCCTCGATCGCCTTGTCGGGATCCTTGAGCGGCTGGCCGTGCTTGCCCTCGACGTTGGCCGTCTCGCTGGCCCCGTAGCCCTTGACGGTGCGGGCGACGATCATCGTCGGGCGCCCGGAAGTCGCCTCGGCCTCGGAGAACGCGCGGTCGATCTCGGCGATGTCGTGCCCGTCGATCTCGATCGCATGCCAGCCGCTGGCCTCGGCGCGCTTGGCGTAGGAGCTGAGGTCCCAACCGTGCATCGTCTCGCCCCGCTGGCCGAGCCGGTTGACGTCGACGATCGTCACGAGGTTGTCCAGACCCTCCTTGCCGGCGTGATCGACGGCCTCCCAGATCGAGCCCTCGGCCATCTCGGAATCGCCGCACAGCGTGAAGACGCGGTAGGGCAGGCGGTCGAGCGCCTTGGCGCAGAGCGCGACGCCGGTGGCGATCGGCATGCCCTGGCCGAGCGAGCCGGTGGCGACATCGACCCACGGGAGCACCGGGGTCGGGTGGCCCTCCAGCCGGGAGCCGAACTGGCGGAAGGTGAGCAGTTCCTCGTCGGTGATGGCGCCGGCGGCGAGGAACATCGCGTAGACGAGCGGTGACGCGTGGCCCTTGGAGAAGATCAGGTGGTCGTTGTTGGGGTTCTCCGGGTTGTCGTAGTCGTAGCGGAGGTGACGGGCCATCAGCACCGCCATCAGGTCCGCCGCCGACATCGACGACGTCGGGTGGCCCGAGGAGGCGGCAGCCGCGGAGCGGATCGAATCGATGCGCAGGCGCTGGGCGAGCAGATGAATCTCTTCGTTGGTCATCGGGCCTTCCTCTTCATCGGGGCCGTATGCAGATGGTGTTGCGCGCCTGGCTCAGCCTCAAACATCTGGCGCGCCTCCCTCTCTTAATACCACCCAGCCGGGGACCTGGAAGAGATCAGCCGGTGTCCGGCGCGGGCTCAGGC
>JBAWFG010000454.1:0-8738 GCA_049591655.1 Solirubrobacteraceae bacterium | reverse complement strand
GTTCCTGTCGGACTGTCATACCGGCGCGCTGGTCGCCCCGGACGGGTCGATCGACTGGTTGTGCGTGCCACGTTTTGACGCTCCGAGCACGTTCGGTTCTCTGCTTGACCGGGAGGCTGGCCTGTTCCGCCTGGGCCCGTTCGGTGTGATGGTCCCGTCAGACCGGCATTACGTGCCGGGCAGCAACGTCCTGGTCACGACCTGGAAGACCCCCGGCGGATGGCTCGAGGTGCGCGATGCGCTGACGATGGGCCCGACCATGCATGAGGACCGGGTCACCCCCCACACCCGGCCGCCCACCGACGAGGATGCCGACCACATGCTCGTCCGGACGGTGAAATGTCTGGACGGCGAGGTCGAGCTCGAGCTCATCTGCGAGCCGGCGTTCGATTACGGACGTACCCCGGCCGAATGGACGCTCGTCGACGGGAGCCGCCACACCGCCGACGCCGCGGGGGCCGGCCAGACGATCCGCCTGCAGACGAGTCTCGATCTGGGGATCGAAGCGAGCCGCGTCCGCGCCCGGCACACGCTCGCATCCGGTGAGGAGGCCTATGCCGCGCTCGGCTGGGGCGAGGCGCTCGGCGTGGCCGCTGACGCCGAGGACGCCACCCGGAGAGTCCACGCCACAGTCGCCTTCTGGAGACGCTGGCTGGCGCGGGCACGTCCGATGGCAGATCATCGCTGGCGCGTGGCGATCGAGCGCTCGGCGTTGACGATCAAGGGTCTGACGTACATGCCGACAGGGGCGACGGTCGCGGCTTTGACCGCGGGGCTTCCGGAGACCCCGGGCGGGGAGCGCAACTGGGATTACCGCTACACCTGGATGCGCGATTCGACGTTCACGCTCCAGGCGTTGCACCTCCTGGGCCTGGACTGGGAGGCGGACGAGTTCATGCAGTTCGTCGCCGACGTCGAGCCCAACAGCGACGGTGGCCTGCAGATCATGTACGGCATCGACGGGCGCCGTGATCTGACGGAAACGTTCCGGGAGGACCTCTCCGGCTATGCGGGCGCGCGGCCGGTGCGGATCGGCAACGGGGCGTTTGACCAGCGCCAGAACGACGTGTTCGGAGCGGTGCTGGACTCGATCCTCAAGCACACCGTGCACAGTCAGCGCCTGCCCCGGCGCCTGTGGCCGATCGTGCAGGCGCAGGCCCAGTGCGCCACCGACGTCTGGCGGCACCCTGATCAGGGGATCTGGGAAGCCCGCGGCAAGCCGCAGCATTACGTCTCCTCCAAGCTCATGTGCTGGGTGGCGATGGACCGCGCCGCCAAGCTCGCGGCGATCCGCGACAACCCTGAGCTACAGGCCAAATGGCAGGCCACCGCCGAGGAGATCCATGCTGACATCCTCGCCAACGGCGTCATCGACGGGGTCCTGCGCCAGCATTACGGGACCGAGGCGCTCGATGCGTCAACCCTGCTGGCGGCGTCGTTCGGCTTCCTGCCCGGCGACGACGAGCGCATGCACAAATCCGTGCTGGCGATTGCCGACGACCTGACTGAGAACGGCTACGTCCTGCGCTACAAGACCGATGAGACCGATGATGGGCTCTCCGGCAAGGAGGGCACGTTCCTGATCTGCTCCTTCTGGTTGGTGTCTGCCCTGTCGATCGTCGGCGAAGCCCAGCGGGCGCACGATCTGATGGAGCGCCTGCTGCGAATCGCGTCCCCGCTCGGCCTCTACGCCGAGGAGTTCGACGCCGCCACCGATCGCCACCTCGGCAACTTCCCGCAGGCGTTCTCACACCTGGCGCTGATCGAGGCGGCGTCTCGGATCATCCTCGCCGAGCAGCTGGCGCTGGAGGGTCTCGGTCCGCCAAGCTCATCTGCCCTGGCCCGCTCGATACCGAGCGCGCGATTTGAGGCGGCACCGTGAGCCACTACGACGTGGTCATCATTGGCACCGGGGCGGGCGGAGGGACGTTGGCTCGCCACCTCGCGCCATCGGGCAAGCGGATCCTGCTGCTGGAGCGTGGCGGATGGCTCCCGCGGGAGCCCCAGAACATCTCGGCCGAGGAGGTGTTTGTCAACAACCGCTATGTGTCCCCTGACACCTGGCGTTACTCGAACGGCGACGAGTTCCAACCCCAGATCCACTATTGCGTGGGGGGTGCCACCAAGCTCTACGGAGCGGCGCTGTACCGGTTGCGCGAGGAGGATTTCGGCGAGCTGCGTCACCACGACGGCATGTCGCCGGCATGGCCGATCGGCTACGACGTGATGGAGCCGTATTACACCCTGGCGGAGCAGTTGTACTGCGTCCACGGCGCGCGCGGGGAGGATCCGACCGAGCCGCACGCCAGCGGGCCGTATCCGTTCCCCGCCGTGTCTCACGAGCCGCGGATCCAGAAGCTCGCCGACGACCTGGCGGCGCTGGGTCACCACCCGTTCCACGCGCCGTGCGGGGTGATGCTCAACGAGCGCAACATGCCCTACAGCGCGTGCATGCGCTGCGCCAACTGCGACGGCTTCCCGTGCATCGTGCACGCCAAATCCGACGCCGAGGTGCTGGGGGTCAGACCGGCGCTTGAGCATGAGAACGTCGAATTGCTGATCAACGCTCAGGCGGTGCGGCTGGAGACGAATCCGTCGGGAACCAGTGTGACCACCGTGCTCGTGGACCATGGCGGAGTGCAGGAGCAGGTGACCGCGGACATCGTCGTCGTCTGCTGCGGTGCCGCGAACTCCGCACGGCTGCTGTTGATGTCGGCCAACGAGCGCCACCCCGATGGACTGGCCAACGGCTCAGACCAGGTGGGGCGCAACTACATGTTCCACAACAGTCAGGCGGTGCTGGCGCTGTCGATGGAAGAGAACCCGACCGTGTTCCAGAAGACGCTCGGGCTCAACGACTTCTACCTCAGCGGTCCCGACTTCGAGTTCCCGCTGGGCAACATCCAGATGGTCGGCAAGTCCCAAGCGCCGATGTTCCACGGCGAGAAGCCGGGCGAGACCCGATTCGCGCCGAACTGGTCGCTGGAGGATGTGGCCAGCCACGCAGTCGACTTCTGGTTGTCGACCGAGGACCTCCCGCGTGCCGAGAACCGCGTCACCGTCGATGCGAACGGAACGATCACGATCGCCTATGCGGCGACCAACAACGAGCCGAAGGACCGCCTGTACGAACAGCTCAAGTCGATGCTGGGCGACCTGGGCATGCATCACCACCACCTGCTGCCCCATCATGCCTATCTCAAGAACGAGATCCCGGTCGCCGGAGTGGCCCATCAGGCGGGGACCTGCCGCTTTGGCGCGGACCCGCAGACGTCGGTGGTCGACGTGGACTGCAAGGCCCACGAGCTCGACAACCTCTACGTGGCGGACACGAGCATCTTTCCCAGCATCGGCGCGGTCAACCCGGCGCTGACCGCGATGGCCAACGCGCTGCGCGTCGGCGACCACCTGCTCGACAGGCTGGGCGCCGGCGCGGACACGACCCGTCCCACGCTGAGCCCCGTCTGATACGGGTCCCACGCCCACGCCACCGCGTGCTCACGCTCCCGACGGCGTCTTAGCGGTGATGTCGACGTCGTCGGTGTCGCCCCAGTCGATGTGGGCGGCGTCCGAGCGCTGATCGAGCACCTGGGGACCCCGGGTCTTGGAGAAGTAATCCCAGCCCCAGTCCACGAACGCCTCGATGCGGTTACGCACGCCGGTCATCAGCGCGGCATGCACGCCAAGCCAGGCCGCGAAGGCAACCGAGCCATGGAGCTCGTGACGATGCTTGCCGACCTCCGCCACCGCCGCCTTGCGGCCGATCATCGCCATGATGCCCTTGTCCTTGTAGTCAAAGGTCACGCGCGGCCGGCCGGCGATCTCGGCCAGGATGCTCTTGGCGACACAGGTGCCACTCTGCTGCGCCACCGACCCGAGCTGGGGAAACGCCTGACCGTCGGGACCCGGAATATTGGCGATGTCACCGACGACGTACACGCCCGGGGCGTCCTTGGGAGTCAGATCCGGACCCACGTCGATGCGGCCCCCACGCCCCTGCGGCAGACCGCTCGCCGCGGCCGGCGCGGCGGCCATCAGGCCGCCGGCCCACGCCACGCAGCGGGTCGCGATCGTCGTGCCGTCTGAGAGCAGCACGTGGTCTGCCGCCACCTCCTTGACCCCGGTGCCCAGCCGCAGCTGAACGCCGCGCTCGGTCAGGACCTTACTGGCATATTTGTGCGCCCGGTCTGAAAATCCGTTGAGAACCACGTGGCCGAGGTCGACCAGCTGCACGGTGGCCCGATCCACGGCCAGGTCACGATACTCAGCGGGCATCGTCTCATTGATCATGTCGGCCATCGAGCCGGCCAATTCGGTTCCGGTCGCCCCGGCGCCGACGATCACGAAGTTCAGCGCTCCCCGGTCGATCAGTCCGGGATCACGGTCGGCGTCCTCGAACAGCGCCAGCATCCGCGTGCGCAGCCGCTCGGCGTCGGTTAGCGAGTAGAGCGGGAACGTGTGCTGCGCCGCGCCCGGGGTGTTGAAGAAGTTCGCCTGCGCCCCGGCCGCGAGCACGAGGATGTCGCCGCTGATCGTCTCCCCATCGCGCGTGCGGATCGTGTGGGTCGCGGTATCGACCTGGGTCACCTCGCCGAGCTTCACGTCAACGTTGGGATAGTCGTGAAACGTCTGGCGCAACGAGGAGGCGATGCTGGTGGCCGCCAACTGCGACGTCGCCACCTGGTAGAGCAGCGGCTGGAACTGGTGGTAGTTGTGCTCGTCGATCAGGGTGACGCGGACTGAGTCCTCGCCCGCGAGCCCGCGCGCGCAGCCGATGCCGGCAAAGCCGCCACCGACGATCACGACGTGAGTCGGAGAGCCGCCACCGTTGGTCGGGTGCTTGGTGTCAGACGCCACGCCTGCTCCTCCTTCGTTGAGAGAGCCCCCAGTACACGGCTGCGTGAGGGGGCCCGCATCCCCCGAACGGGGTGACACCCGTGAGTTCGTCCCGGGCGTCCGGGAGACCCAGATCGCACAACTGAGGTATCGACGGGAGCGCGACGACTGGCGAGAATCGAGCGATGGCACCCTGGAAACGTCCCGAACCTGACCGAATGCAGCACGTGGCCGTGGCAACCGAGAAGGCCATTCGGGACATCAACAACAGCAGCGCGTCCGAAGGCACCTCACTGGCCGAAGCCTTCATGTGGGTCGCATGGCCCACGCTTCAGGCTCAGAATCAATGACGTTGGATGAATGCCGGGTCAAGGTGCTGTGCATCGACGACCAGGCCGTCTTTCGCGACGCGATGCGTCAGGTCATCGCCGCGACCCCAGGCTTCATGCAGGTGGGAGAGGCCGCCTCCGGCGCTGCCGCGGTGATGAGCGCGGCGGCACTGCGTCCCGACCTCGTCCTGATGGATATCCACATGCCGGGACTCAACGGATTCGAGGCGGCGACGATCCTGGTCCAAGAGCGTCGCAGCCTCCTCGTCGTTCTGATGTCGGCCGATCCGATCGAGCCCCCTCCCGGATTCGCGCCTCGGGGCGGCGCGGTCCATCTGGTCGGCAAACACGAGCTCTGTCCGCGCACCCTGCTCGATCTGTGGCATGGCAGCGGAACGCGCTAAGCGGTCAGACGAGACCCTGCCCGAGCGCTTTGGCGACGAGGTGAGCACGCGAGCGGGCGTCCACCTTGACCATCGCGTTGCGCACATGAGTGCGGACCGTGTCATGGGCGATCTGAAGCTGGTCGGCGATCTCGGGGCCCGTGTTGCCGAGCGCCACGAGCCGGACCACCTCACGCTCGCGCTGACTCAGCGCCCGGGGTTCACCGGTCGGCGTGCTTCGGCGAAAGCGCGCTCCCCAGCGTGAGGTGCTCAACACGACGACGAGCGTCAGCTGCCGCCCGGTGACGACTTCGGTGGTCGACGCCCACTGAACGGCGACCCGGTCCCCCAGTGCGCACAGGAGGGTGGCGTTGCCGGCATGTCGCCCTTCCGCCAGTGCGGCCCGCCACTCCGATGGCGACATCACCGGTCCGCCGTCGATCAGCCGCGCAACCCGGAGTCCGATGATCGCATTGCGCTCGTAGCCGAGCAGGTGGACGAATGCCCCATTGACGTCGACGAACCGGCGATCGGCATCGACCAGGGCCATCGCGTTCTTGGACTGCCCGAACGCGGCCATGAAGAGCGTCGATGTGCCCGCCTCGGTCGTGCCGGCGCTGGCGTGCGGATGCTCCGAGGTCGGAGAGCTCGGCATGGCCCCGCGACGCTACGGTCGCACGCTGCCGAGGTCGTCATCCTGATCGGGTGACGTCGTACTGCGCCACATCGCTCACCCTCGCATGGTGAGCCGGGCGATCGACACGCGGCTGTTCACGTACGCCCGGGCCACCCGCCCGTTCTTGATCACGCTTGTCCTGGTGGGCACCGTCGGTGCCGCGCTGATCATCGTTCAGGCCTGGTTGCTGGCGGACATCATCGTCGCGGCCTTCGCGGGCGGAAAGGGCATCGCGGCGCTCAGCCTCCCGTTTGAGGCCCTACTGCTCGTCGTGGTCGCGCGCGCGGCACTGGGGTGGGGACGTGAGGTCATGGCCGACCGTGCCTCAGCACGGGCCAAGGCCCAGCTCCGGGACGCCCTCCTGGAGCACGTCGCCGCCCTCGGGCCTGGACGTGCCACGGATCGATGGACGGGTCAGATCGCCGTGCTGAGCACGCGGGGGATCGACGCGCTTGACGACTACTTCTCGCTGTATCTCCCCCAGCTCTGCCTCGCCGTGATCGTTCCGCTCGCCGTCCTGGTGGCAATCGGCGTGCAGGACTGGATCTCGGCGCTGATCATCGCCGGGACGCTGCCCCTGATCCCGCTGTTCATGGCTCTGGTCGGCGCAGCCACGCGCGAGCGCATGGAGCATCAGCTCCGGTCCCTGCAACAGCTGGCCGGGCACTTTCTCGACGTCGTCGCCGGCCTGCCGACGCTGAAGGTGTTCGGCCGTGCCAAAGCGCAGATCGATGCCGTCGGTACGGTCACCGATGAGTACCGCGTGGCCACGATGTCGACGCTCCGCGTCACCTTCCTGTCCTCGCTGATCCTCGAGCTGGTCGCCACGCTGTCGGTGGCACTGGTCGCCGTCGAGATCGGACTGCGACTGATGGGCGGCCACCTCGGCCTGCAAACCGCGCTCATGGTCCTGGTACTGGCTCCCGAGGCCTACCTGCCACTCAGACAGCTGGGCGCCAACTACCACGCCAGCGCCGAGGGCGTCGCCGCGGCGGGGCAGGTGTTCCAGGTGCTGGAGATCCCCCTTCCAACGCGGGGGCGTCGCTCGGACGTTCCAGACCCGGCCGTGAGCAGGATCGAGATCGATGGGCTCCGCGTCCAGTATCCGGGACGCCCCCAACCCGCACTCGACGGGATCTCGGTGGCAGTAGCCCCCGGGGAGGTGCTGGCGATCACGGGGCCCAGCGGCTGCGGCAAGTCGACGCTGCTGTCCGTCATGCTCGGCTCCGTGTCTCCGAATGCAGGGTCGGTGCGCGTGGGGGGCGTGGAGCTGGGCGAACTGGACCCCGATGCGTGGCGCAAGCAGGTGTCGTGGATGCCGCAACGACCACATCTGTTTGCCACATCGATCGCGGACAACATCCGACTCGGGCAGCCCAACGCGACGATCGCAGAGGTATCCGCGGCGGTCGCGGCCGCCGGCCTGCGTGAGGTGGTGGCGAGCAAGCCGGCCGGGTTGGACACGATGCTCGGTGATAACGGTGCCGGACTGTCGGTGGGGGAGCGCCAGCGGGTCGCGCTCGCGCGCGCCTTTCTGCGCGATGCGCCGCTCCTGATGCTGGATGAGCCGACCGCCAATCTCGACGGGGAAACCGAGGCCCAAGTGCTGGCAGCGCTGAGCCGACTCGTCGCCGGTCGTACTGTCCTGCTCGTCGCGCACCGGCCGGCACTGCTGACGCTGGCCGACCGAGTCCTGGAGCTCGGCGCGATGCCGGTGGCCGCGTGACCTCCACGACGGGGGATCCGGTGTGGGCTCACGAGACGGCCGGCCCTCAAGCGCCGGTGCGCGCCACGCTGGCGCTGGCGCTGACGCGTCCTGTCGCTGGACGGTTGGCCCTCGCGACCCTCCTCGGCGCCGGAGCCCTCGGCGCCGGGATCGGACTGATGGCAACGTCGGCGTGGCTCATCTCCCGGGCCTCGCAGCGGCCGCCGGAATCGGCGCTGGCGATCGCCATCGTCGCCGTACAGCTGTTTGGACTGTCACGCGGGTTGTTTCGGTACGAGCAGCGACTCGTGGGTCACGACTCGGCGTTCCGGTCGCTGGCGGCGCTCCGAGTGCGCTCCTACGAGCGGCTCGAGACGCTGGCACCCGCCGGCCTGGCCGCGTTTCGCAGTGCGGACCTGCTGGCTCGGGTCGTCCACGACATCGACTCCCTTCAGGACGTCCTCCTGAGGGTGATCCCGGCGTTTGCGATTGCGCTCATCGTCGGCGCCGGAACCGTCGGGCTGATGTGGTGGATCCTGCCCGCCGCCGGTCTGATCCTGCTCGCCGCTTTGATGCTCACCGCAACCGCCCTGACGTGGCTGACCGGCAGGCTGGCGCGGCGCTCCGAAGGCGAGCAGACGGCCATCCGCGGCGAGATGACGGTCGCGGTCGTCGACATGCTGTACGGCGCTCCCGAGCTCACCGCCTACGGCGCAGTCGGCGCACAGCGCAGGCGGATCGCCGCGAGCGAGGCCCGGCTGGTCCGTGCCGTGTCCAGTGCCGCGCGCACGGCGGGCGTCGGCCAGGGC
>JBAWFG010000453.1:0-3455 GCA_049591655.1 Solirubrobacteraceae bacterium | reverse complement strand
GACCACGACATAACCAGCCGCCGTGAGCTCGTTTGCGATTGTCCGCGCCGCCGCGAGCCCTTCCCGCGAGGCGTGGCGCGATCCGATCACCGCCACCGATCGTTCGTCACCGGCGGCAAGTTGGCCGGCCACGAACAGCACCGGAGGCCGGTCATGCACCTCACGCAGGTTCGCCGGATAGTCCTGATCACGCACCGTGATCAGGCTGATGCCCTCGCTGGCCCAGGCGCTGAGCGACTGCGCCGCGTCGTCGAGGATCGACTCTGGGTCCGACGTCTCCGTGCCGAACAGCCGTGGCGGTTCGCCGTCAGCGGCCAACTCCGCGCGCAACAGCTCCTCCACACTCTGCGCCGCTTCCAGCCGATCGACGTATTGCGACCAGGGACGGCGCCCGAGTTGCAGCAGGGCGACGACCGCGGCGCGCTCGCGCACCGGCGTCACCGGGACACCGACGGTCGGCTCAGTCGCTGCTGCCGGACGGCTTCGCCGCCGAGTCCGGGGACTCGTGCGCGAACTCGTGGGCGCCGGCCGGAGTTGCTGTACCGCGAGCCTGCTGCTCGCCAGGCGTCGGTGACTCGGTCGGCGTTGGTGATTCGGTGTGCGTGAACTCGTGGCTCGCGGCCGGGGTTTCGGGCTCGGTATGCGTGAACTCGTGGCTCGCGGCCGGGGTTTCGGGCTCGGTGTGCGTGAACTCGTGGCTCGCGGCCGGGGTCCCAGGCTCGGCGTGCTCGAACGTGGGAGGGGATGGCTCGTAGCGCGTCTCATGCGTCGAGCTGATCTCGTCGTGGCGCTCGTTGTGCTCCCCGTTGATCGCCGACCGGAAGTCCCGCAGGCCGTTGCCGAGCTGACGCGCGACCTCGGGCAGGCGCTTCGGACCGAGCACGAGCAGAGCAACGACGAGAACGAACAGGAGGTGCGTGGGCTGGAAGATGTCCGTGAACACTCAACCGAAGGGTACCGGGTTCCCGTTGGGTGGCGGCAGCCCTTGGTCGACGGGGCGATTCCGGAGTTGGGCGTGGTGTGCATGGCCACAGCACACCACGAGCGGAGGTCGTCATCGACCCAAAAAGCCCTGCTTGACGCACTCTTTTTACGTTCGTCACAAAGTTGGCACACACGAGGCCGGCGCCCGGCTCGACGTCGCGTGCGCCCGCGCGTGAATCAGCGGCGGGCGTGCGCGGGGTGTCCTCCGACGAGGACCGAGACCCGTCGGCTATCGGCCGGGGCGAACGGGTAGTCGCCCATCGGCAGCGACGCCACCTGGAACCAGAACGCCCGTTGAATCGCCGAAAGCCCGGCTCCGAACGTGTAACTGGCGACAAAGCGGCCGCGGCCGCCGACATGCTCGCGCACGCCATAGGTCGTCACCGCGCTAGCCTCGCCGATCCGCAGGCGGACCAGTGCCCCGCCTCGGGGGAGATAGCCGCCGACGAGTTGGCCCACCAGACGCACCGTTCCGCCCCACGCCACTCGCCGCGGAGAGACGCTGATCAGCCGGACCTCGGCGGGCACCGTCTCGTGGACGATGCTCGACTGGGACGGCAGCGAGCCCGCGCCGCCGTTGTAGACCGCCTGGATGATCCGTGATGGACCCGCGGGGATGGTCGCGCTCCACGAACCGTCGGCGGCCGTCGTCGTCGTGGCGACCGGGCTGAAACTGCCGCTGCCGTTGTCGGGGGCGGCGAGTACCTCGACGCTCTGCCCACCGAGCGCCAGCCCTGCGGAGGTCCCGAGCCAGCCGTGGACGGACGTCACGCCGCCGTGGCCCACCCGTCGCCGGGGTCGGTCGACAACGTGAGGCAACACCACGACGCGCACCGTCTCACGGCGTCTGATGCGCACGCGCTTGCCGTGGCGGTGAACCGTTACCCAGACGGTGATCCGGCGCCGAGCGATGCGGGCGTGGCACCTGGTGATCGTCACGCGCTGGATGTGGGCCGGCCACAGGACCCGTATCCGCTTGTGGCCGCGCGTGATTGTCAGCCACCGCGCCGGGACCCGGACGCGTCGGGTGACCCGGTGGCAGCGCAGCGCGTCGACGAGCCGTGAGAAGGTGAGGGCCGCGACGGTCGGCACGCCGATCGTCATCGTGAAGGTCTGCGGCGTGGAGGTGGCATGCACGCCCGCTTGGTCGATCGCGTTGCTCTGAGCCGAGCATTGGACCTGGTGCTGACCGACGCCGCCGACGGGCACCTGCACCGTCGCGGCCGGGTACCACTGCGCCGCTCCACCATCGACATTGCACGAGATGCCGTACACCCCTGAGGGACCCGCCGTCGCAGTGGCGGTGACGTATTGGGGACCGGCGGTGGATGGCGCTTGGGACGGACCGGACAGGGATACCGTCGGTTGCTGGTTGTCGATTTCGAGCTGCTTGGTGAGCGTCGGTGACAGGCCCGCGGCGTCGACGCCGCCGAGCTGGAGCGTGTCAGTGCCTTGGGGATAGGCCGACGTGTACACCGGGTCGTTGACCGCTGCGGCAGCGCATTGATGCCAGGTCGTCGCGTCCTGACCAGAGCTCGTCCCCGGCAGTGTCTGTCCGGCCAGCGAAGCGGTGAGCGTGCACATGCCCGACGGTGAGTCGCCGGAGAACGCCAGCGTCCAGGTGCCGCGGATCCAGCCGGCGGCCTGCCAGATGCCGCTGGGGGCGAGGGTCGGGGGGCTGGTTTCGTGGACGGTGAGGACGATCCCGGCGACATTGATTGCGCCGGAGTAGTTGGGTCCTGAACATGTCGGCTTCCCACAAACCAGCTGAAAGCCGAAGTCCGGTGTTGCGAGGCCAGAGAACACTGGTGGGCTCTCGTTTGGAGTTATGAGCGAGGTCCCGCCGCTCCAGTAAAAATCTCCGCCGTAATCGCCCTGTGACCCAGCGTTGACTCCCCCTGATTGGAGTCCCGTGATCCACGCAGATGTGATGAGCAGTCCGGATGGGGCATCGGCCTGGTAGATCGAGTTCTGTCCCTGCTTGAAGCCATCCGCGTTGGCATAGAGGTCAAGCCCGCCGTTCGGACACGCCGCTTGGTAGTACAGGCCTGACGAGTAGGCCTGGAAGACGACGTCCTGGTTGTTCCCGCATGAAACGACGTATTCATCGGCCCGGGAAATGCAGGGAGCGATGATCGGGGCCGCAGTAATGAGCGCTAATGCAGCGAGACGTCTTGCCAGCGTCTGCCCGATCACGCCGACATCTCACGGCTGGGGGCAGATGATGGCGATGCTCACGCCTGTGCTCGGCGCCGATATTCGGACGTAGGTACCAGCATTTTGTCTAGTACCTCCGCTGGCCAGCTGCGCGCTTGCGTAGCTGATCGTGTCGCTCTGAAGGTTCGCAGTAGCCAGCGGAGCGCAGGACGGCGGAATCGGAACGTTCCATTCGATCAGGCCGCCCGGAAACGGGTTCTGCGTTTGCCAATTGACAAGGTGCGCGCCGGGGTGGGCGGTGACGAGCTGACCGA
>JBAWFG010000452.1:0-13048 GCA_049591655.1 Solirubrobacteraceae bacterium | reverse complement strand
CCACCGACAACGGCAATGGCCGCCACCCTGCCACCCCGCTCGCTCGCCGGGCCGCCCGGCTGCACAACATCGAGCTGTCGGCAGTGTCGGGGACCGGGCCGCGCGGGCGGATCACCCGCGACGACGTGCTCGCCGCCGCCGGGGTCACGATCGCCGTGTCGCCGGCGCCGCCGTCGGTAATCGCGAGCGCTCCCGCAGCCCCCGCCACCACCCCCCTTACGGTCCCGGCCGGCGCCGAGGCGGTGCCGCTGAGCCGGCTGCAGAGTCTGATCGCCCGGCGGATGACCGAGTCGCGCACCACGATCCCCGAGTTCGAGGTCCAGACGGAGGTCGTGATGGACGCCGCGGTCGCGCTGCGCGAGGGCCTGCGGGCGGTCATCTCCGAGGCGCAACCACTGCCCTCGCTCAATGACCTCATCATCAAGGCGTGCGCGATCGCGCTGCGTCGTCACCCGCGGCTCAACGCCGCCTTCATCAGCGACACGCTCCACGTGGCGCCGGCGGTCAACATCGGGATCGCCGTCGCGACCGACGAGGCGCTCATCGTCCCGACCCTCCGCGACGCCGACACCCTGTCACTCGGCGCTGTCGCCTCCAAGAGCCGGCGGTTGGCCGGCCGGGTCCGCTCCGGCGAGATCAGCCCCGCCGAACTGGAGGGTGGGACATTCACGGTCTCCAACCTCGGGATGTTCGGGATGACCGCCATCCGGCCGGTGATCAATCCGCCCCAGGTGGCGATCCTCGGCGTCGGCGCGATCCGCGACACGCTGGCGCGCGACAACGGTGAAATCATCGACCGCAGGCTGATGACGCTCACGCTCAGCGCCGACCATCGGGCCGTGTACGGCGCGGATGCCAGCCGGTTCCTCGCCGAGCTGCGCGAGCTGCTTCAGGCGCCGCTGACCACGCTGCTCTGAGGCGCTAGGCGCCGTCGGCGAGCCAGCGGTCGATCAGAAACCGCGCGATCGACACCGGCGGCGGCAGCGCGAACCAGGTCTCGCCCCCGGCGGCCGCAGCGCGCACCTCGTCGCGCTCGATCCAGTGCACCTCCTCCAGCTCGCCATCGGTCGCCACCGGGTCGCCGCCGTCTGATTGGGCGTGGAAGCCGAGCATCAGCGATGCCGGGAACGGCCACGGCTGAGAGGCGATGAAGCGCGGGTCGCGCGCGATCACCCCTGACTCCTCCTGCACCTCGCGCAGCACCGCCTCCTCGGCCGACTCGCCGGGGGAGACGAAGCCGGCCAGTACCGACAGGCGCCCGGGCGGCCAGCCGGTGCGGCGGCCGAGCAGCATCCGTCCGGCATGCTCGACGGTCATGATCACCACTGGGTCGGTGCGCGGGAAGTGGTGGGCGCCGCAGTTGGGGCAGTGGCGTACATAGCCGGCCTCCTCGATGACCGATTCGGTGCCGCAGTTGGCGCAGAACCGATGGCGGCGGTGCCAGTTGAGCAGCGCCACGACGTAGGCGGCAAGACCGGCTTCGTCGGCGGGCAACTGCGCGCCCGCATCACGCAGCGAGACGAGCCGGGCGCCGTCGGTGACCGCCGGCTGCGCGCCGTCGGGCAATGCGTCGAGATCGACCCCGAACACCGGCGTCGAGCCCTGGAGGCCGAGGAGCAGCGCATCGGCGCCCGCTGTGGCGGGGACGGCGGTGAGGGGCGCGCGGGCGAGCGCCGCCCCGTCGGGCGCGACGAGCACCCCGTCGGCGCCGGCGAGCACCGTGACCGCGTCGGCGGAGCTGCGCTGGTCCTGCACCCAGGCGGCGTCCTTGCGCTCGGTCGAGGCACGGTCAAGCGCCATCTGGGTGAACGTCGGGTCGGCGGGGATGTCGTCAGTCGCGGCCATCGGCGACTGAGGTTAGGGTGCCGGACCCGGGCCCGCCGGCCCGCGTCGGTTCGCTGACCACGGCTGGCAGGGGTCCGGTGCGAGGCGTATGCTCAACGGCTTCAGGGTGTCCTCTCGGCAGGGGGGCATTGAGAGATAGGGAGAGCGCATGTACCGTCGCGTCGCCATCGCCGCGCTGGCAGGAGCACTGCTGGCCGTCATCGTCCCACCGGCTCTGGCCGCACCCGCGCCGGGCGGCCCGGGAGTCCAGAGTTACTTTGACCTCGCCCGTAAGGATTGCGTCGGCACCGCTCGCAACACGACCTCCAAGGTGTGGTTCACGGTTGCCGACGGAGCCCTGTCCGACGTCTACTGGCCGACCGTCGACGCCACCAACGTCCACACGCTCCAGTACATCGTCACCGACGGACACAGCTTCACCGACCTGCAGACGCGTGACATGAGCTACCGGGTGATCCCGGACCCCACCGGGATGTCGTGCACCGTGCTCACCTCCGACGCCGCCCACGGCTACCGGATCCTCACCACCTACATCGCCGATCCCAAGCGCGACGCGGTGCTCATGCGGACCCGCTTTGAGGGGCCCTCCGGTGACCGGGTCTATCTCCGGCTTGACCCGCTCGCCGGCGGCACCGGCGGGGGCGGCACCCAGAACGGCGGCGCCAACAGCGCCACGCTCGCCTCCGCCCATGGCAGCCCGGTCCCGGTCGCCTACAACACCAACACGATCACGCAGGCGGTCAACCGCGACTACGCGGTGCCGACCTTCGAGGCGCTCGAATCCTCCAGCGGGTTCTCGGCGGCGAGCGTCGGCTATGCCGGCACCCCCTCCGACGGCCAGACGATGCTCGACTCAACCCACCAGCTGACGAGCTATGGCTCGGCGCCGGGCGGCCACGTCGCGCTCACCGCGGAACTGCCCGTCGGCCACGGCCGCGGCCACGGCCACGGCCAGGGGCACAACGGCTCCACCACGCTGGCGCTCGGCTTCGGCACCACCCAGGCCGCCGCGCTGTCGACGGCCGGCGCCGCCGTCAGCCAGCGTTTCGATCACGCGTGGCGCACCTACGAGGCCCAGTGGGGGCACTACGACGCCGGGTTGCGCCACCCCTCGCGGCGTCTGGGACCCTCGGCGGCGCACGAGTACTACGCGTCGGTCAACGTCGTCAAGGCCTCCGAGGACAAGACCTTCCCGGGCGCGATCGCCGCCGGGCTGGCCTCACCGTGGGGCCAGGCGGTTCCGGCCGGCAACCTCACCGGCGGCAAGCCGACGTATTTCGGCTCCTACCGCGAGGTGTTCGCCCGTGACCTGTACGAGGCGTTCACGGGGCTGCTCGTGGCCGGCGACGTGTCGACCGCCCGCGCGGCGACCCGGTTCCTGTTTATGCGCCAGCAGCAGCCCGACGGATCGATGCCGCGCAACTCACTGGAGAACGGCAAGCCAGCGCCCGACACCGGCGGACTGCAGCTGGACGAGACCTCCTATCCGATCCTCATGGACTGGCAGTCAGGACTGGCCTCCGACGGCTCGCTGTATCGCAACCACGTGATCCCGGCGGCCGACTTCCTGCTGGCGCACGGGCCATCGGACGGCGTCGAGCGCTGGGAGGAGCAGTCGGGCTACTCGCCCTCGACGATCTCGGCCGAGATCGCGGGGCTGACCGCCGCCGCCCACATCGCCAAGGTCAACGGGGATGCGCTGCGGGCCCGGCTCTACCAGGCGACCGCCGACTACTTCGCGCACAACATCAAAGCGTGGGATGTGACGAGCACCGGCTCGTGGAACTCGGTGTTCGGCGTGAGCAGGTACTTCATCCGCCTCTCGAAGACCGGGGATCCCAACGCCGCGATCAGCTACGGACTGGGTAATGGCGTCGCCGGCACGTTCGATCAGCGCTCGGTCGTCGACGCCGGGTTCCTGGACCTCGTGCGCCTCGGCATCCTGCCGGCCAACGACCCGGTGGTGCAGTCGTCGCTGAAGGTGATCGACGGCGTGATCGAGCGCAACACCCCCAGCGGAGCCGGCTTCTACCGCTACGGGGCCAGCCCGACGCAGTCCGATGATGGCTATGGCGACTGCTATCAGCCAAGCGCCTCGAGCTGCTCGCCGTCCGGAACACCGTGGCCGGCGAACAACGCCAACGTCGGGACCGGCCATCTGTGGCCGGTGCTCAGCGGCGAGCGCGGCGAGTACGACGTCGCCGCCGGCAACGCCGGGACCGCGCGCAGCCTGCTCAGCGCGATGCAGAACATGCAGTCCGGCCAGGGGCTTGAGCCCGAACAGGCGTGGGAGGACCCGCCGCTGGCCGCCAACGCCGACCCCGTCGACGCGGTCAACGGCTCGATCGGGTTTGTCACCGGCAAGCCGGCCGGCTCGGCGAGCCCGCTGACCTGGGCCCAGGCCCAGTACGCGCGGCTGGCGCTCAATCTCAGCGCGGGCCGCAACCTCGAGACGCCGCAGATCGTCAGCGACCGCTATGCGGCCCACGGCATGCCCGGGACCCTCCCGCTGGCGATCACCTCCCCGGCCCCGGGGGCGAGCATCTCGTCCTCGCCGGTGACCGTCACCGGGACCACCACGCCGGGCGCGACGGTCGACGCCGAGGGGATCGGCGCCGGCGGCGGCACCGCCGCAACGGCGACCACGACCGCCGACTCGACGGGGAAGTGGTCGCTGTCGCTGCCCGCCAGCTTCGGCTCCACGACGATCACCGTGACCGCCACCAAGGGCGACGCCACCGGCTACGCCCAGCAGTTCGTCACCAACGTGGCGCTGCCCGGCACGCTGAAGCTGTCGGCCACGGACCCGGCCGGCGACGACAACGGCCCCGGCACCTACCAATATCCGACCGCGTCTGACTTCCAGCCGGGTGCGTTCGACGTGCTGGGGCTCCAGGTCAGCCAGGACACGACCAACACCTACATCCAGGTGCACATCGCCAACCTCGCGTCGACGTTCGGCTCGAGCTTCGGCGCCCAACTGCTCGACGTGTATGTCCACAACCCGACCGCGAGTTCCACGTCGACCGCCGCGGCCTACCCGCAGATGAACTACACCGTGGCGCCCGCCGACGCATGGAGCCAGCATCTGGAGGCCCAGGGCTTCGCCCCGCTGGTGTGGGAGGACGCCTCCCGGAGCTCGGTCGGCTCGGGGCAATTCATCGTCGACCAGCCGAGTGGCACCGCGACGCTCGTGCTGCCGAACGCGCAGTTTGGGACGATCGGCTCGGGCTGGACGTTCACCGTCGCGCTCACCGGCCAGGGATCGGGCAATCCGCCGATCCGTGACTTCCAGGCCACGCCGCAGCAGTACAGCTTCGGGGTGTGTGCGTCGGGCGGGACGAGTCCGATCTGCTCGGTCAACCCGGCGACGGTGCCGACGGTGATGGACACGATCGTGCCGTCCGGGGTGACGCAGAGCACTGAGCTTGATCCCACCAAGGGGCCCGTCGTGCTCCAGGGAGTGACAGTCCCGTAATCACCGGGTGGGGGTCCTCCCCCACCCCCACCACCCCCAACCGGCGCAATGGACCGTCTCACGGTGTAACGTCGCGCGGCGTGAGGAGAGCCTGGATCGCGGTGCTGGCCGCCGGATGCCTGTGGCAGTGCGCCGGGGTTGCGTCCGCGCAGGCGCTCCCGGGCATGCCGACCGACGTTCCGGCGGCTGCGAGCACCCCGGCCCCCACGCTGCCCGAGCCCTCGGGCACCGCCTGGCCGTTCCCCAGCACGTTCCCGCAGACCTCGGGCACCGGACGGCTGGCCGGCGGCGCGTCGCTGTGGAGTGACTTCATCTATGACGACTACGGCGCCTCGAGCCCGCAGGGCTTCAACACCTCGACGTTCGCGCAGAGCTCGGGGCTGGCCGGGCGTCAGGGTGACTACGTGTTCGGAGCGGGCGCGGCCGA
Source organism: Solirubrobacteraceae bacterium (assembly GCA_049591655.1). Classification (GTDB taxonomy): domain Bacteria; phylum Actinomycetota; class Thermoleophilia; order Solirubrobacterales; family Solirubrobacteraceae; genus Palsa-465. The sequence goes on along the minus strand of JBAWFG010000452.1, from coordinate 7,298 downwards.
CAACAACGGCGCCGACATCTTCCGGGCCGGCGTCGGGCTCAGCGGCGCCTACAGCTACTGGCGGGTGGACTGGACGACGCTCGCCGACTCCGGTGTCCCGATCGCCGAATGGACGTTTGACACCGATAACAACGCCGCGACCGGAGCCTCGGCGTGGCCGGCGTCAGCGGGTGTCACCTCGCCCGGCATCGACCAGGCGCTCGTCGTCTCAAGCCGCGGGGCGTGGCTCGTCAACCCGCTCACCGGCGTGCGCACCGACGTCGTCGCCGCGGGCGGCAAGCTGACCGTCGACCCGGCGTCCAAGTCGTTCATCGTCGCCGTGCCGCGGACGGTGCTGCCGGTCTCCGGCACGTGGCGGATCCGGCTCGGAGCCGGTCTTGCCGACGCCACGGGCCAGAACTTCGCCGCGCCCTACGTGCAGAACGGCACCTCCAACGCGCTGTCGAGCACATCCGAGCGCGTCTACAACGTCACCTTCCGCACCGTCGCCCAAGAGCCGCCCGTCTACACCGACGGCTCCAGTGACGCGCTGATCGCCGCCGCCCAGGCGGCATTGGCGGCCAACCCGGTCGGCAGCGCGCTCGGAGCCGACGGGATCGCGCGGTCGGTCACCGGCAACTTCTGGATGGAGGACGACCAGGCCGACACGCTCGCCACCGGCGACGTGTCGAAGTTCTCCGAGCTCGTCGACTGGTCCCAGCTGGCGGGCGCCGCCAGCACGCCGGAGCCCCAGCCGACCGGGTACAGCGCCCGCTGGTATGTCTCGCGCCTGCACCCCGGTAGTGGGCAGGTCGTCAACGACGGGACCGAGGGCAACTTCAAGCCGACCCTGCTCGAGCAGGTCCAGCCCTATTCGGTCTATGTCCCGACGACCTACAAGCCCGGCGCGGCGATGCCACTCACCTGGATCCTGCATTCGCTGGAGGTCAACTACAACCAGTACGGCGCGCTTGACCCCCAGCTGCTGCAGCAGCTGTGTGAGAACCGCCGGTCGATCTGCGCCACCACCGAGGGGTTCGGCCCGGCCGGCTGGTACTACAACGAGGCCGAGACCGACTTCTGGCAGGTGTGGCGCCAGCTGGCGCAGAGCTACACGCTCGACCCCGCGCGAACCGTCATCTCCGGCTACTCGATGGGCGGCTGGGCGTCCTACAAGCTCGCGTTCGAGCACCCTGACGACTTCGCCGGCGCGCTCGTGCTCGACGGGCCGGTGATCTGCGGGGTCTCGGTGTATCCCGGCGTCAACGGGCCCGCCTACCAGGATCCGGCCTGCTCCCAGGACGGCACCAGCCGGCAGTTCGTCGCCAACGCCCGCTGGATCCCCTACGTAATCGACCAGACCTACGCCGACGAGCTCGTGCCCAGCACCGGCGTGATCGCCCAGGGCCAGGCGTTTGACGCGCTCGGCCAGCGCTATGACCTGTTCATCCACACCGGCGCTGATCATCTGGCGTTCGCGCTGGAGGACCGCTTCGGCGACGCCGTCACCGCGCTCGGGTCACCGGTGCGCACGACCAACCCCGGCACGTTCACCTACGACTGGTATCCGAGCCTGAACAGCGACTCGCTCGGGATCGGCGCCACCGGCGACTACTGGCTGAGCGGCCTGAGTGCGCGTGATGGCGCCTACGGCACGATCGCCGGCGTTCAGGCCCACGACGGTGCGCTGCCGGACCCGGCGGTCACCCCCAATCGCTCGGGCCCGAGCCTCGTCACCCAGCCACTGCCCGGCACCGAGACCCGCCTGGCGTGGACGCTCGGCAAGCGCCCCGCCGCGTCACGACAGATGACACTGACCCTCACCGACGTCGCCGGGCTGACCGTCGACACCGCGGCGGCGCATTTGCGCACCGGCACGATCACCGTGCCCAGCGACGGTGCCACCCGCCTGGCGTTCACCCATCTGCTCGGTGGCACCCCGGTGTCGGTCAACGGCCACCGGGTGACCGCCGCGGCCGCAGACGGGACGGCCGCGGTGAGCCTGGCCAAGGGGACGAGCATCGTCGTGCTCGGTGGGGGCGGCACCGGGGCCGGTTCCCGGGCGCAGACCTTCTCCTGCGCTCGGCCGTCGGGGGGGCTGACCGCCCACGGGCTCGGGCCGGTCCGCCTGGGGATGAGCCGCGCGGCGGTTCGCCGCCACTTTGCCCGCAGCTCCACCCGGGGGCGGCGGGACATGGACTTCTTCTGCCCGGCGCGTCGCGGGATCCGGGTCGGCTACGGGTCACGGGCGCTGGTGCGACGGCTGCCCCGCGCGCAGGCCCGGCGGCTGTCCGGCCACGCGGTGCTCGTGCTCACCGCCAACCGCCACTACGCGCTGCGCGGGGTCCGGGTCGGGGCACGGGTGGCACGGGTGAGGCGGCGGCTCGGGCTGGGGCGGCCGTTCACCGTCGGGCGCAACCGCTGGTACCTCGCCGCCGACGGGCGCGGGCGCGGGGTGCTCAAGGTGCGCCGCGGGGTGATCGAGGAGATCGGGATCGCCAATGCGCCGCTCACCCGCGGGCGGGCGGCGGCGCGGCGGTTCCTGCGGAGTTTCAGTTAGCCGGGGGGCGGCCTTCGAAAGTGGGGCGGGATGGGGGTCTCAGACTGGGGTCTGGCCCCGCCCCCGCGCACAACCGGAGAAAGTTCCACCTCAGCGGGGCTGACGGGAGGACGGAGGAAAAAGGGAGCGCACGGGGCTGAAAATCTCCCACGCGCCGTCCAGGCGCTCGGTGCGTCGGAAGAAATCGCGGTTTCGGGGGCGATGGGCCAGGTGGCGATCAGCCTGGGTGTGATGCAGGAGCAAGAGCTGCACGGCGGGCGCGCTACCGGCCCAGACGGTCGTCCGCCGCACCTGCGGGTAGCTATCGCCATCATGGCGAGATGCACCCGATGCACCTGATGCACGTGCGACGGCTGGCCGCGGCCGCCGTCGCAGCCCTCGCGGCCCTCAGCGTGACCGGCTGCGGGTCATCGGCCTCCCAGACGGGTTCCGCGGCGGCCCACGGGCTGAGCGCCCGGACCGCGACAGCGATGCGCGGCCGGCTGGTGGCCGCCCAGACGGCGGCGGCCCGCGGCGACCGCACCGCCGCGATGACCGACCTCAACGCGTTCGCGGCACTCGTCAGCTCCGCGGCACAGGCCGGGCAGCTGACCGCTGCGCAGCACACGGCGCTGAGCACCGGACTGGCGCGCACCCAGGCCCAGGTGATGCGCTCGGTGCCCGCCCACTCGGTGCGCCCGGCGGCGACGACGTCGAGCACCACACCGACAACCCCGCCGACAACCCCGCCGACCACGACGCCGGCCCCAGCGCCGGGGCCGGGGCCGGAGCCGGGGCCGGGCCCCAAGCCCGGCAAGGACCACGGCAAGGGGCACGGCCACGGCGGCGGGGACGGGGGTGGAGATTGAGGCCCGCGCCTGACACCACCCTCGCCGAGGGCCGCTACCGCCTCACCCAACGTCTCGGCGCGGGCGGGATGGCGTCGGTCTGGCTCGGCGTCGACGAGCGGCTCGGGCGTCCGGTGGCGGTCAAGATCGTCGCCGACACGCTCGCCGGCGACGAGCAGTGGGTCCGGCGCTTCAACCGCGAGGCCCGCGCCGCGGCAGCCCTGTCCCACCGGGGCGTCGTGCCGGTGTTCGACTACGGCGTCGAGGACGGCCGTCCGTACCTGATCATGGAGTACATCCCCGGCGGCACGCTCGCCGCCCGGCTGTCGGGCGACGGAGACGGCGTGCCCGACGCCGAGGCGGTCGCCGGCGATCTGCTCGAGGCGCTCGGCGCGGTCCATGCCGCGGGGATCCTGCACCGGGACATCAAGCCCGCCAACCTGCTGCTCGATGAGCACGGCTACGTACGGCTGACCGACTTCGGGATCGCCCAGCCCGAGGACGCGAGCGCGCTCACCCAGCCCGGGCTCGTCGTCGGCACCCTGCGTTACCTCGCCCCCGAGGTGGCCGCCGGCGGGCCGGCCAGCATCCAGAGCGACCTGTACTCCGTCGGCGTCGTGCTGCGCCAGCTCAGCGGCCGCCGCGCGTCCCCGCGCCTGGCCCGTCTTGTCGCCGCGCTGACCGCCGAGGCCCCGTCGGATCGCCCGGTGTCGGCTGCCGCCGCGCTGCAGCTGCTCGGCGCGGCTCCACCCCGGCCCAAGCCCGCACCGAGCCGCCCCGGCACGGCGTCGCCGCGGGCCGACACCGCTCCGACCCGGATCCTGGCCGGGGAGACGACCGCCACTCGGCATCAGGCCGAAGGGCTGCGCCGCCACGGGATCAACCCGAGGCTCGCCTACGGCGGCCTGGCCGGGATCGTCGTGCTCGTACTCATCGTCGTCGTCGTCGCGCTGAGCTCCGGGGGCTCGTCCCCGTCGGCCGGCACCGCCGCCTCCCCCGCCCCAGCGACGGCACCGCTCGCCCGTCAGTTCCAGGGGCTCGAGGCGATCGTGAAGAGCGCCGCCCGGCGCTGACCAAAGAGCGTCTGAGCGGTCAGGCCCGGGCCGGATCCGGAGTCCCGGCCGGCAGTTCCCCGTCGATCTCAGCCCCGTCCCGCGCCGCGCTGCCCTCAATCGCGATCCGCGGCAGCCGTGTATCCAGCCACCTCGGCAGGCGCCAGGTCACCGGGCCGAGCAGCTCGAGCACCGCGGGCAACAGGACGCAGCGCACGACGAGCGCGTCGAGGAACACCGCCACCGCCAGACCGAACCCGAACTCGCGCACCGAGCGCTCGTCCCCGAGCATGAACGACAGGAACACGCAGACCATGATCGCCGCCGCGGCGCTGATCACCCGCCCGGTGTAGGCGATCCCATCGGCGACCGCCTGCGTGGCGTCACCCCGCCGGATCCATTCCTCGTGCACGCGGGAGATGAGGAACACCTCGTAGTCCATCGACAGGCCGAACACGACCGCGAACATGAGCACCGGTATCCACGGCTCGACCGGCCCCGGCGAGATGCCGAGCAGCCCGGACAGGAAGCCGTTCTGGAAGACGAGCACGCAGGCGCCGAGCGCGCCACCGATGCTCAACAGGTTCATCAGCGCCGCCTGCACCGGGATCACCAGCGAGCGGAAGATGACGAACAGCAGCAGCGCCGAGAGCACCACGACGATCCCGATGAACAGCGGCAGCTTGCCGGCCAGCACGCCCGAGAAGTCGATCGAGCCGGCGGTGAAGCCGCCGACCAGCGGACGGGCACCGAGCGTGTGGCGGAACGGCGGTAGCACCGTGTCACGCAGATGGTGGACGAGGTTGGTGGTGGCGTCGGCCTGCGGCGCCGAAGCCGGATAGGCCTCCATGACCGCCACCGTCCCGGCCGGGTCAAGGCGCGGCGGGGTCACCGCCACCACACCCGGGGTGTGCGCGACCGCCTGATGCAGGGCAGCCAGCTCGGTGGCCTGGGGATGGCCCGACAGCGGGGCGGCGATCAGCAGCGGCCCGTTGAACCCGGGCCCGAAGCCCCTGGAGAGCAGGTTGAATGCCAGATACGTGCTCGTCGAGGACGGGTCGTTGCCGGCGTCTGAGGAGTCAAGGCGCATCCCGAAGACCGGCACGATGAACAGGACCATCACGAGCAGCGCCGCCACCGCCAAAGGCCACGGCCGCGACTGGACGATCAGGCTCCATTGCCGCCACCGCGACGCGCGGGGGGCCAGGCCCTGCGCCTCACGCCGGCGCGCGGAGCGGCCCGGACGCACGAGCCGATGACCGAACGTCGACAGCAGCGCCGGCAGCACGGTCAGCGAGGCGGCGAGCACGAGCAGCACCGTCAGCACCGACGCGATCGCCAGCCCGTACATGAAGTTCACGCCGGTGGCGAACATGCCGAGCAGGGCGATGATCACCGTTGCGCCGGCGAGCAGCACCGCCCGACCGGAGGTGTCCATCGCCAGCGTGATCGACCCGTTGATGTCGCCGGTGCGGGCGTGGTTCTCCCGGAAGCGGGTGACGATGAACAGCGCGTAGTCGACGCCCACCCCCAGGCCGATCATCAGCGCCAGCTCCGGCGAGACGTTCGACATGTCGGTGACGTGGGTCGCCACCCCGATCAGCGCAATCCCGGTGATGAGTCCGAATCCGGCCGTGATCAGCGGTAGCCCGGCCGCGGTCATCGACCCGAACGTGATCAGCAGGATGACGAGCGCGGCGAGGATCCCGACCGAGGTCGCCGGGCCGATGTTGAACCCCTCGGCCTGCTCGATGACCTGACCGCCGGCGGCGACCTGCAGGCCGGGCACGTGGATGGCGGAGATATCGGTGAGGATCGGCTGGCCGGTCTTGTCGGGCAGCAGGTTGGCGCGACGGTCGAAGTTGACGGTGGCGAACGCGGTGTGGCGGTCCTTGGAGACCTCCAGCGCCCCGGCGGCTCCGTAGGGGCTGACGACGCTCGCCACGTGCGGCAGCGCCGCGACCCGGGTCAGCAGCGGCGCGATCGCCGATCGCACCGCCGGCGCATCGACCGTCTGGCCGTTGCTGTGAAAGACGATCGTGTCCTTGTCCCCACTCTGAGCCGGGAACTGGCGGTTGAGCAGGTTGACGACGCGCTGGGCCTCGGTCCCGGGGAGGCTGAAGTTGGTGGAGTACTGACGCCCGACCGCCGAGGCGATCAGCGTCGCTCCCACCGCGATGAGAATCCAGCCGCCGACCACCCAGCGGCGGTGGGCGATGCACCAGCGACTCAGTCCGATCACGGCGGACCCCCAAGTTGGTCGTGAGCGTGTTCTGTCACTGTAGCCAGCGCGGATTTCAGGCCCCGTATATTGGGCCCGTGACCGGCCTGGGCGCCCGTGAGACGGAGGTGGTCCGCGTGGTCGTGCACGTGGAGAGCTCCGGGCGCCATGACGAGCTGCTCGGGTTCGCCGACGAGGTCCTGAGCGCGCGGCTGGCCCGCTCACACTCGGGCGCGGAGGGCGATGTGGCGCTGGCGCGGTTGGTCGCCGGCACGTTGGGCGTGCCGGAGTCCGCGGTTCGGATTGTGGCCGGGCCTGACGCGCAGCAGCGGAGCGCCGAGGTCACCGGGCTCGACGGGACGATCGTCAGCTCCCGGCTGCGGCGGCGGGCCGGGGCGCGAGCGTCGCGGTCGGGGCCGCAGGCACGGCGGGTGGTGATTGGCGGGGCCGCACTGGCGCTCGCCGTCGTCGCCGTCGTCGTCGCCGGAGTGGTGGTGCTGAGCAGTGGCACGGGCACACCGTCACCGGACACGACGGCGCCAGGCACGGCCACGCCGGTGTCAAGCCCCGCCCACGGGTCGGGATCGGCGACGACGTCCCATTCCGCCTCGGCACCGACCGCGGCGCAGGTGCGGGCGGCGCGTGCCGCCGCTCAACGC
>JBAWFG010000451.1:0-6182 GCA_049591655.1 Solirubrobacteraceae bacterium | reverse complement strand
CGGCCCGGGCCAACCGGGCGGCCCGACGTGTGCCTACAGGCTGCGGACGTCGGCGCCCTGGGACTCAAACGGCGCCCGCAGCACCGTTGCCCACCCCTCGCACTCGCGCTGCAGCTGCGTCATGACCGCACTTGTCTGCTCGTAGTGGCACCAGACCAGCACGGTCGGGCCGGCGCCGGAGATGGTCGCCCCCAGCGCGCCCAGCGACGCCGCCCGCTGCAGCAGTGAGGCCGAGCGGGGGAACAGGTGCGCCCGCTGGGACTGGTGGAGGCGGTCGTGAAGGCCGCGGCCGATCAGCTCCCAGTCGGCGGTCGCCAGGCCGAGGGTGAGCAGCGAGGCCCGGGACACGTTGAACACGGCATCGGCGAGCGGCACCGTGGCCGGGAGCGCGGCCCGCGACTGCTCGGTGCGCACCGTCTCGGCGGGCACGACGAGCACCGCCTCCAGCCCCATCGGGGCGTCGAAGCGGTGCGCGGAGGTCTCCTCGCAGATCACGAACCCGCCGTCGAGCGCCGCCGCGACGTTGTCCGGGTGGCCCTCGAGCGCGGTCGCCAGCGCCCGCACGTCGGCATCGAGCTCGAAGATGTGGTCGGCGGCGATCAACCCGGCGACGACTGCCGCGGCGCTCGAGCCCAGGCCGCCGCTCAGCGGGATCTCCGAGCGGATGCGGAAGCTGAAATCGTCGGCGGCGTGCAGCGCCTCGAACGCGCGGACGACGAGGTTCCCGCGGTCACGCGGCACGTCGAGATCGGTGTCAACCGCGAACTCCCCGGTCTCCACCACCTCAAGCTCCAGATGCAGCGACAGCGCCGCTGCCATCACGTCGAAGCCGGGGCCGAGATTCGCCGTCGAGGCCGGGACGCGCACCACCCGGCGCCGGCCGAGGGTCACCCCAGCACCGCGCTCTCGAGCGCGGCGAGCTCCGGCGCACAGGGCACAACGCCGCCCACCTCGGCCAGGGCGGTCTGCGGATCCTTGAGCCCGTTGCCGGTCAGCACACAGGCGACGCGCTGGGCGTCGCCGACTCCGAAGGCGAGCATCCCGGCGACGCTCGCCGCCGATGCCGGCTCACAGAAGATCCCCTCCCGCGCGGCGAGCAGCCGGTAGGCCGACAGGATCTGCTCGTCGGTGACCGCCCGGACCGCGCCACCGGATCCGGTCATGGCGCTCATCGCGTCCTCCCAGCGCGCCGGGTTGCCGATCCGGATCGCCGAGGCGACCGTCTCGGGATTCTCGACCGGGGCCCCGTGCACCAGCGGCGCCGCGCCCGCAGCCTGGAAGCCGAGCATCCGCGGGCGGACGGTGGACGGGAGAATCTCGGTGAACCCGCGCCAATAGGCGGTGATGTTGCCGGCGTTGCCGACCGGGATGCAGAGCGCGTCCAGCTCCCCCTCGAGCTGCTCGGTGATCTCGTACGCGCCCGTCTTCTGCCCCTCGATCCGGAACTCGTTGACCGAATTGACCAGCGCGATCGGATGGGCCGCGGTCAGTTCACGCACCAGCGCCAGCGCCACGTCGAAGTTGGCGCGCAGGGCGATCACCCGGGCACCGTGCATGAGGGCCTGGGCGAGCTTACCGCTGGCGATCTTGCCCTCCGGCACGATCACCGCGCAGCGCAGGCCGGCCCGCGCGGCATAGGCCGCCGCCGACGCCGCGGTGTTGCCGGTCGAAGCACACACGACCGCCGCGGCCCCTTCACGGACCGCCGCCGACACCGCGCAGGTCATCCCGCGGTCCTTGAACGAGCCGGTTGGATTGAGGCCCTCGAGCTTGAGCCAGACCTCGGCGCCGACGCGCTCAGAGAGAAAGGGCGCCGGAACCAGCGGCGTGCTCCCCTCCCCCAGCGACACGACGGGATCGCCCTCGGCAAACGGGAGCCGAGGGCGGTAGCGCTCGATCAGTCCTGGCATGCGCCCCCGAGCATGTCAGAGCGGCCGACGCGGCGACCGCTCAGGCGACGTCGAGGACGACCTTGCCGGTCGCCCCGCGGTCATCGAGCAGATGCAGGGCCTGCGCGGCCTGCTCCAGCGGGTAGCGGGCGCCGATCACCGGCCGGACCTGGCCGGCTTCGATCAGCCCCTCGATCGCCGCGCCGATGCGCTGGGTGCGCTCGGGCTGGCTGAGCACCGAGGCGCCCCAGCCTGCGCCGACCACGTCAGTGTTGTTGAGCAGCAGGCGATTGACGCGGACCTCGGGGATCGAGCCACCGGTGAAGCCGACGACGACGAGCCGGCCGAACTCCCGCAGCGACCGCAGGCTGTCGGTGAAGCGGTCCCCGCCGACGGGATCGAGCACGAGATCGGCACCGCCGCCGGTGAGCTCCTTGACCTCGTCCTTCCAGGACCCGTCGGAGCGCACGACCTCGTCGGCGCCGGCCGCGCGGGCGACCTGTTCCTTCTCGTCGGTGGAGACGACCGCGATCGTCCGGGCGCCGAAGCCCTTGGCCACCTGCAGGCAGGCGGTGCCGACGCCACCGGCGGCGCCGTGAACCAGCACCGTCTCCCCCTCGGCCAGCCGCCCCCGGGTGACGAGCGCGAAGTAGGCAGTGTGGTAGTTGAGCACCAGCGCGGCGCCCTCGGCGTAGTCCCAGGCGTCGGGCAGCTTGAAGCAGAAGTATGTCGGCGCCACCGCGACCTGCGCCCAGGCGCCGAGCATGCAGAACGCGGCCACCCGGTCGCCGGAGGCGACGTTCGCCTCGCCGCGGACCTCACGGACGATCCCGCCGACCTCCGACCCGGGGACGAACGGCAGCGGCGGCTTCATCTGATACTCGCCGCGCGTCTGCAGCAGCTCGGGGAACGAGACCCCGGCGGCGTGCACGTCGATCAGCACCCCGCTGTCGGGAGTCATCATGTGGACGGGCTCGGGCTCCGGGATGTCGACGAGCGCCAGCGCGCTGTCGGGCCCGGTCAGTTCGGTGATCTGCATGGCGCGCATGACGGCGGGCATGCTACCGGTCAGCCAGCCACGAGGGAGGAGGACGCCAGGCCGGGAGAATCGCCCCCCGGGCGATTTCTCCCAAGCTAATCGCCCTCTGGGCGATTAGCCAAATTCCTCTTCGATGACCCGGATCGCCCGGGGAGCGGCGCGCATGATGTCCAGCGCGGAGATCTCCTCCATCGCCGCCGCGAACTGGGACTCCAGCACCGGGTGCAGGACCATGACCAGCCGCGCCTGGTCCTGCAGCCCCTTCTGGACCACCGACTTCACCGACACACCCTGCTCGGCGAGCACGTGGGCGACCTGGGCCAACACGCCCGGCTCGTCGGCGACCTCGAGGTAGAGATAGAACGAGGCCATCACGTCGGTGACCATCTGCAGCGACTCGATCGCCGGTGGCGTCGAGGCGGGCGGAATCATCGCGGAGATGACGTCGCCGAGCACGGCGCTGGCGGTCTGCGGCCCGCCCGCCCCCGGACCCGACATCGTCACCTCGGTGATCGCCTCGGACTCGACGGTGACCGCATTGAACGGTCCGTTGACCGACGCCAGCGGGTGGCCGGGGTACAGGAACGCCGGGTAGACGCTGACCGACAACCCGTCCTCGCCGATCCGCTCGGCGGTTCCGATCAGCTTCAGCCCGAGCCCGAGATCCCGTGCGTACTCCAGGTCGTCGGGCAGGATGCGCTCAATGCCCTCGTAGCGGACCTGGTCGATATGGACCGGCGTCTCGAACGCCAGCCGCGCCAGGATCGCCATCTTGGCCGCCGCGTCACGCCCGTTGACGTCGTCGGTGGGGTCGGCCTCGGCGTAGCCCAGGCGCTGGGCCTCGGCGAGCGCGTCGGCGAACGTCTGCCCGGTCCGCGCCATCTCGGTGAGGATGAAGTTGGTCGTCCCGTTGACGATCCCGTGGACGCGATCGATCGTCGCGCCGGCCAGCGACTCCTGGAGCACCCGGATGACCGGGACGACCCCGGCCACCGCACCCTCGAAGCGCAGCTGCACACCGTGAATCCGGGCCTCCTCCCACAGCTCCTCGCCGTGGTGGGAGAGCAGCTGCTTGTTGGCGGTGACGACGTGCTTGCCGGCCCGCATCGCCGCCAGCAGGTACTCCCGAGCGGGCTCCAGCCCACCGATCAGCTCGACGATGAGATCCGAGTTCTCCAGGATGTCGTCAAACGATCCGCGGCCGCGCGTCAGGACGCCGGTGAGCTCAGGGCGTAAACCGGTGAGCCGCCCGATCCGGTCGGCCTGGCGGGGCAGCAGCTCGGCGAACGCACCACCGACGGTGCCGTAGCCGAGCAGACCGACGCGGAAGCGCTCGGGCTCGCTCATCCGACGTCCCGGCTCATCAGGTCGGCATAGGTCTCGCGGCGGACGACCTCACGGGCCTCGCCGTCGCGGGCGAAGACGACCGGCGGCCGGGGCACGCCGTTGTAGTTGTTGGCCATCGCGTAGCCGTAGGCGCCGGTGGCGGGAGTGGCGATGATGTCTCCGGGGACGGGATTGGCCAGTTGCACGTCGCGGACTATCACATCCCCGGACTCACAGTGCTTGCCCGCCACGTGGCAGAGGGTGTCGGCGGCGGCGAGCGGACGGTCGGCGACCACCGCCTCATACCGCGCGCCGTACATCATCGGGCGCAGGTTGTCCGACATCCCGCCGTCGACCGCGACCCAGGTCGAGACGTTGCGCTTGATCGTCTCAACGGTGTAGAGGGTGATCGCCGAGTTGGCCACCAGTGCCCGGCCGGGCTCGATCAACAGCCGCTTGTCCTCCCCCAGTTCGGCGTGCACGGCATCGACGATCGCGTCGACGTAGGCCTGCGGCGACGGCGGATGCTGGTCGGAGGTGTAGGCGGCGCCGAGACCCCCGCCGAGGTTGTAGACGGGGAAGTCGCCGAGTGGCGCGATCGCCTGCACGGCGGCCCGGAACGGCTCGAGCTCCAGCAGCTGGGAGCCGATGTGGACGTGCAGGCCGACGAGCGTCAGCCGCTCATGGCCGGCTAGCGCGGCGATGGCGTCCCGGGCCTGGTCGATCGAGAAGCCGAACTTCGAATCCGCCTGCCCGGTGGAGATGGCGGCATGGGTGTCACCGGCGACCCCGGGGGTGACGCGAATGAGCACATCCTGGTGGGCGTCAAGCTCGGCGGCGACGCGCGCCAGGCGCTCGATCTCGTGCATCGAGTCCAGGACGATGTGCCCGACGCCGGCGCCGAGGGCCTCGCGCAGCTCGGTCTCGGACTTCGCGTTGCCGTGCAGGTAGGTGCGGGCGGCGTCGAAGCCGGCGTTGAGCGCGAGCGCCAGCTCGCCTCCGGAAGCGACATCGCAGGCCAGGCCCTCCTCGGCCAGCACCCGGTAGACGGCAGTGCAGGGAAATGCCTTGGAGGCGAACAGCACGTCGAAGTCTGCGTGGCGGGCGGCGAGGGCATCGACGAACGCCCGTGCCCGGGCGCGCAGATCATCCTCGGCCACGACGTAGACCGGAGTGCCGAAGCGGTGGGCGAGCTGCACCGCATCGCAACCCCCGACCTCCAGGTGTCCGCGGGCGTTGACGCGGCTGCCGAGGGGATAGACGTGGGAGAGCTCGGAGGCGGTGGTGCTCACGCGGGCTAACGATATGGTGTGGGCGCTGCGTACCGTCACCCCGTTGCTTCCCGCGCAGACCGGCAACCTCGACGGTCTCGCCCACACGCTGTGGCTCCCGCCCCCGCCACAGCCGGCTCCGCGTGCCGGGATCGTCGTCATCCACGGCGCCGACTCCGCCAAGGAGAGCCACCACGACTTCGCCCGCGCGGCGGTCGCGCTCGGCTTCGCGGTGATCTGCTTTGACCAGCGCGGTCACGGCGAGACCGGCGGCGCGCTCGGCTCCGGCGCCGGTCCCGTACGTGATGTGGTCACGATGGCCGGGCGGTTGCGGGCCGCGCTCGGTCGTGCGGATGCCCCGATCGCGCTGCGCGGATCGAGCATGGGCGGTTACCTGGCGATCCGTGCCGCCGGACCCACCCGGGCGAGTGCCGTGGTGGCGATCTGTCCGGCCAGCGGCGAGGGTCTGCGCCGCGGCCTTGATGAGGGCCGCTTCGACTTCGCCGCCGACGAGGCCCCGCTGCGCGCCTTCCTCGACGCCGAAGATCTCACCGCCACCGTCGCCTCGCTGACCGCGCCACTGCTGCTCATGCACGCCGAGGGCGATGAGCGGGTGCCCGTCGAGCACTCACGGGAGCTGGCCGCGGTGATGCGGGC
>JBAWFG010000450.1:0-4782 GCA_049591655.1 Solirubrobacteraceae bacterium | reverse complement strand
ACCCGGCTGGAGAAGATGGAGGCCGAGGCGGAGGCGTACTGGTCCACGCGCCGTGGCGACAAGTAGGCCCCGCGGGTATGGAGCTCGTCGACCTCGCGCAGCTGACGCCTGAGCTCGAGTCTGAGCTGTGCGGGGACGAGCCCAACCCGCCCGACCCCAGTTTCTTCCACCCCGGTGGGCCGTCGCGGGACGCGACGGAGATTGTCGGTTGATATCCCCAGGATGTTCCCCACGGTCTCGCTGGGCAGGGGCAGGATGGATGTTTCTTGGGTGAGGGCCCGGCCAGGCCCGCTCACCGGGCGGGTGATCCCCGGGGTCGTGGAATCAACCGATTAGGATCGGCGCTGATGGCCGACTCCCCCTGGGACCTCGACGCGCTCCCGGCGCCGCTGATCGAGCTCGGCAGGACGTTTGAGGGTTTTCTCGGTCTGGAGTGGCTGGAGATCACCCCGTCCATCGCCCGCGTGCGATTCGAGGTGCGTGAGAACCTCAAACAGCCGCTCGGCCTCCTGCACGGCGGCATCTACTCCGCCGTGGCCGAGAGCGTGGCGTCGGTCGCCACAGTGCACGCCGTGTGGCGGGACGGGATGACGGGCTCGGGGCTGAGCAATTCGGCAAGCTTCCTGCGCCCGGTCACCGGCGGGGTGGTCGATGTGCTGGCCCGCTGCCATCACCACGACGAGCGGGAATGGTTCTGGGGTCACGAGTTCCGTGACGACCACGGCCGCCTGTGCGCCCTCGTGGACGTGAGGATCGCGGTTCGTCCCCTGCGGTGAGCGTGGCGCACGTCACGCTCTCCGATGGCGCGGTGGAGATCCTCGACCTGCCGGGCGACGAGGCCAGCCCGGCGCTGGTCCTGCTCCACGAGGGGCTCGGTTCGGTGGGTCTGTGGCGGACGTTCCCATCTGACCTGCGCCACGCCACCGGTCGCCGGGTGATCGCCTTCTCCCGGTTCGGCCATGGCAGCTCGGCGCCCCCACCGCGGCCGCGTACGCGTGCGTTCTTCGACGAGGAGGCGGGGACGGTGCTGCCGGAGCTCCTGGATCGCCTTGATGCCGGCACCCCGATGCTCGTCGGCCACAGCGACGGCGCGTCGATCGCGCTCGTCCACGCCGCCTCCCACCCCGTGGCCGGGCTGGTGCTGATGGCGCCGCACGTCTTCGTGGAGGAGCAGACACTCACCGGGATCCGAGCCACGCGCGCCGCCTACGCCGGCGGTGAGCTGCGGGCGCGGATTGCCCGCCATCACGACAACCCCGACGCCGCCTTCTCCGGGTGGTGCGACGTATGGCTGGATCCGAGCTTCACCGACTGGACGCTCGACGCCGAGATCGAACGTCTGGAAGCGCCGGCACTGCTCATCCAGGGACGGGACGATCCGTATGGCTCACTGGAGCAGATCGACCGGATCTGGCGCCGGACGGGCGGCCCGGCGACCCGGCTCGTCCTGCCGGGCGGTCACAGTCCCCACCTCGAGCAGCCCGAAAGGGTGCTGGCGGCGATCGCCGAGTTCGTCGCCGATCCGTCGGGTGCCGAGCACCACTCACTCTGAGCAGCGCTCGGCAAGCCGCGATCAGGCCGGGTTGGTCGTGGCGCACTGACCGACGGAGCGCCCGTCGACCGTGTTGCCGAATCCCCCGACCGAGTCAAACGGGGGCGGCGTGTTGCCCTCGCAGACGAGGTTCTCGTGGATGTGGTTGTCGTAGATGTAGGCCGGGCCCTGGTTGCCGGTGAACACGAGGTTGCCCCGGATGTCCTGGGGTGACCCGTCGAGCTGGGGTCCGGCGATGAACCACGTGGCGGCGATGCCCGAGCCTCCGGTGGTGCCGTTGATGACGACGCTGCCGGTGATCACGCTCGAGCCGATGACGCCCCCGAACACGCCCTGGTTGGAGAGCACGCCGCCGTCGACCCGGGCGCTGGACAGGCTCAGCGTCTGGGTCTTGTTGGCAACGATCCCGTGGACGGTGCCGGCGATCGACAGCGACCCGGCGCTGTTACCGAACGCGGTACCGCCGATCGTCCACCCCGTGTCCTCGTAGGCGGTGCCCTGGCTGCCGACCAGCAGGTTGCCGCCGACGGTCCCCGAGCCGGTGAAGTCGACTGACCCGGCGGTCTGGACGGTCACGTTGCCGTAGATCGTGGCGCCCGACAGGTTGCAGGTCTGGCCGGGCGGAACGTTGACGTTGTCATAGGTACCGGTGTAGACGGGCGTCGTCGACTGGCACTGCAGGTCAGACGCGCCGTGGCCATCGGCCGCCAGCGCACCGGACGGCAGCGCCAGCACCGACAGGACCCCGGCCGCGGCCAGGGCGATTCTGCGACTGCGATGCATGCGTTCTCCCTCGTCTGAGTTGGACCCCGGCGACTGCCCCCGCCCGGCGCCGGCGCGAGTATCCCAGCCGTGGCCGATGGCGTAACTAGTACATCTGTCGAATTTTTGGTCCGACGCTCAAGCCTGGGCGGTGAGCCTCACCGGGCGGCTTTGGCCTCGTGCGCGTCGGCGAGCAGCGCCGCCAGCAGCTCCGGATCGGCCCGCTCCAGGTCGACGCGCACCGCGCTCAGCCGCTTGCCCCACCACACCTCCGCGCAGATCTCCGGCGCGTCCTGCACCGCCGTCAGGATGCCCGGCGGATCGAGCATCACGTTCATATGGGTGGCATCCCAGAGGGTGGCGAAGATCCGACCGCCGGCCCGAAAGGAGCGACGGCCGTGATGGTCGGCCTCGATCGCCCCGGGCAGCCCCAGCGCCAACTCCGTTGCGCGATCGGACGACAGGCCCGCCATCGGTGCTGACGATACCGGCGCTGAGCGTCCATCGATCCGGAGTTGTTGCCGGGCGCAGACGATTCGATTAACCAGCGCTTGCGCAGGTCTTACAGGTCAGAGAACGCTGGTTGCGCAGGACCCGGAGCGCTGTTGCAGTGGCCGTATGGGCCCTGCTGCCGCCGCGGGTGGAGCCCACCGGTCACACGCGGCACCTCAATCGGAGGATCATGCGAAGGTCAACCGCAGTTGCACTCGCCGCAGGCGTGCTGGGCGCCGCAGCACTCGGCGCCGGGCCGGCATCCGCTCACGCGGGCCAGTCACCCATCGTCGGCCACGTCTACGTCAACGACAACACCGCCCCGGCCAACACGATCGCCGGATTTGACCGCCACGCCGACGGGCGGCTCACGCCGATCCCTGGCTCTCCGTTCGCCACCGGCGGCGCCGGGACCGGGGCCGGAATCGGCGCGCAGGGCGCACTGCAGGAAGCCGGCCACGGCCGCTACCTGCTGGCCGCCGATGCCGGCAGCAACGAGATCTCGGTCCTGCGGATCGAGCGCGACGGAGAACTGGACCGCGTCGAGCACGGAACCGTCGGCTCCGGGGGGTCAGAGCCGCTCAGCATCACCGTGCACGGGCACCTCGTCTACGTCGCCAACGCCGGCGCGGGCGCCAGCAACTACGCCGGGTTCGCCTTCTCGCACGGGCAGCTGTGGCGCCTGCCCGCGGCGACGGTCGCGCTGCCCGACACCGCCAGTCCCGGTGACGTGCTGTTCAATTCCACCGGCACGCTGCTCGCCGGAGCCCGCGTGGGGAGCTCGCAGATCGACAGCTTCTCGGTCGGTACCGACGGGCGGCTGACGCCGGCCGCTGGGTCTCCGTTCACGGCCCAGGGCCCCGGCCCGTTCGGCAGCGAGTTCAGCCCCACCGACCCGACCCACCTGTACGTGTCAAACGCCCACGGTGGAGCGGGCAACGGAACCGTCTCCGCCTTCCGAGTCAGCTCTGACGGAACGCTGAACTCGATTGGCAGCTCCCCGTTCGCCGATCTGCAGACGGCCCCGTGCTGGGTCGAGATCACCCATGACGGGCGCTTCCTGTTCACCGTCAACACGGCATCGGCGACGATCAGCCGCTACGCGATCAACGGCGACGGTTCGCTGACCCTGCTCGGCAGCACCCCGATGAGCGGGGGCGCCGGGCTGGGCCCGTTCGACGCCCGGCTGAGCCCCGACGGCGGGACTCTGTGGGTCGTCGATGACAAGGCGAATGCCGTCAGCGGCTTCGCGGTGAGCGGCGGGAATCTGAGTGAGCTCAGTTCCTCCCCCACCCCGCTGCCGTCCGGCGCGGCGCCGTTCGGCGTCGTCGTCAACTAGCGAAACCGCGCGGACTGCGGGCGGCGTCAACCGATGGCGCCGCCCGCCGCCGTGATCAGCGGCCCCGCCACCGGGTGATCGCGCGCGCGTACCCGGCAGGCAGCTCGCCGGCGCCGAGCGCCTCAGGGTCAAGGAAGGCGACCCGCTCGTGCTCGTCGCTGACCATCGGGGGACGGGACGCATCGAGATGGCAGCCGTGGACGACGATGTCAAGCCACGCGCCGGACGTCACCTCAAACGGGTAGGCGGCGATCACGCTGTCGGCGCTCGCCGCCAATCCGGTCTCCTCACGCAGCTCCCGCTGCACGCAGCTGTCGAAGCGCTCTCCCACCGCCGGGCGCCCGCCCGGCAGCTCCCATTCAGCCCGCCGGTTGCGGCACAGGAGCACGCGCCCGCCGGAATCCAGGCACACCCCCTTGACGCTCACCGGCCGCGACGGCCGGACTGGCCCCAGCGGGGCCGTCAGCTCACGCGCGGCCGCCGCGGCGAGCAGGTGATACTGGCCGGCGAGTCTCCCCCGCGTCACATCATCGGGGCGCCGGACGACCGTCGGCTCGCCGATCTCCTCGCCGCAGCAGAACTGCTCCCGGGTCAGATCGACCTCGACACCGTCCGGGAGGCGGTTCCAGTAGTGGAC
>JBAWFG010000449.1:0-1949 GCA_049591655.1 Solirubrobacteraceae bacterium | reverse complement strand
CGCTCACCGTCAAGTACGGCCACTGGCTGCGGGAGCTGTTCACGCGGACCGGCGGCGAGGCGCTGCGCCGGCGCCTCGATCAGATGGGCAACGAGGAGTTCCAGCGGCTGCTGCGCTCCGACGCGCCAGAGCTGCGTCAGCGACTGCCCGGCACCGGCCCTGACGCCCCGCAGCTCAAGCGCCTGGTCGCAGAGCTCGATGACGATGACCTGCTGCGCTCCATCCGCGACCTCGGCGGCCATGACCTCACCGACCTGCTCGACGCGTTCGCCACCGCCGACGCGGCAACCGACCGGCCGTCGGTGATCTTCGCCTACACGATCAAGGCGTGGCGGCTGGCCACCCAGGGCCATCCCGGCAACCACTCGGCGCTGCTCTCCGACGAGCAATGGCGGGCGCTGGCCGCCGATCTCGGCGCCGACCCCGAGGACCCGTGGGCCCCACTGGACAGCGGCTCCGCCGGTGCCGCGTTGTGCCAGAGCACCGCCCAACGGCTGACCCGGGAACCGGCAACCCCGGCGAGCATCCCCCCCGTCCCGGCCGAGTTCTCCCGCGGTCACGCCGGCAACGAGTCAACCCAGCAGGCGTTCGGGCGCTTCTTCGTCGACCTGTCACACAACGCTCCCGACCTCGCCGGCCGGGTGGTGACGGTCAGCCCCGACGTCGCGTCCTCGACGAACCTCGGCGGCTGGATCAACCGCGCCGGCGTCTGGCAGCTCGGCGAGCGGATCGACTGGTTCGCCGACGACACCGACACGCTCGTGCGCTGGCGCGAGTCCGACCACGGCCAGCACATCGAGCTGGGGATCGCCGAGGGCAACCTCGTCGGCCTGCTCTCCGAGCTGGGTCTCACCTGGTCCCGGGACGGCCAGCCGCTGCTGCCGATCGGGACGATGTATGACCCGTTCGTCAACCGGGCGCTCGAGCCCTGGTCATTCGGCATCTACGCCGGAGCCCAGTCGATCCTGGTCGGGACCCCGTCGGGGGTCACGCTCGCACCCGAGGGCGGCGCCCATCAGTCGATCATCACCCCGTCGGTCGGGCTGGAGCAACCGCGCTGCGTGGCCTGGGAGCCGGCGTTCGGCCAGGACCTGGAATGGACGCTGCTCCACGCACTCGCCCAGCTCGGGTACCCGGGCGGCACCTCGGCGTACTTCCGCCTCACCACCCGCCCGCTTGACCAGTCCCTGGCCGCGGTGCCCGACCCCGGCAGCGACGATCGGGAACAGCGCCGACGCCAGGTGCTCGCCGGCGGCTACCCGCTGCTCCGCGCTCCCGGCCGCCCGTCGGTGGTGATCGCCGCCGTCGGCGCCGTCGTCCCGGAGGCGTGGGCGGCAGCCGCCGAGCTGACCGAGTCAGGGGTCGGCTGCGACGTCATCTGCCTGACCTCGCCTGACCTCATCTTCCGCGCGCTGCAGGCCCGACGGGGCCTGCTCGACGGCGATGACACGATCCTCGACGAGCTGCTTCCCGCCGAGCGAGCGGCGCCGATCGTCACCGTGCTCGATGGTCACCCCCACACACTCAGCTTCCTGTCGGCGGTGCGCCGGGTACCGATCGCGTGCCTGGGTGTCTCGGACTTCGGTCAGTCGGGCGACGTCGACGACCTCTATCGCCATTTCGGGATCGACGCCGACACGATCGTCGGCGCCGCCCTCGACCTCGTCCAGGAGAGCCGATGACCGAGATCACGATGCCGCGGCTGTCTGACTCGATGGAGCAGGGCACGATCGTCAGCTGGCTGAAAGCCGACGGCGACCGGGTCGGGATCGACGACGAGCTGCTGGAGGTCGAGACCGACAAGGCAACGGTGACGGTCAGCTGCGAGGTGGAGGGCGTGCTCAGCATCGCCGCCCGGGCGGGGACGACGGTCGCCGTCGGTGAGCTGATCGCCCGGGTCGCGCCCGAGGGGGCCGCCGAGCCCGGTGTCGCGCCGGAAATCACCGATC
>JBAWFG010000448.1:0-22914 GCA_049591655.1 Solirubrobacteraceae bacterium | reverse complement strand
GAATCGACGACGCCGTCTTCTCGCTCGATCCGCTGCTGGAGTGGGCCGACCGCGCGGGGGTCGACGAGCCGCCTGATCCCGACGACGGCTGACGGTCCACCCCGGTCCACCCCGGTCCACCCCGGTCCACCCCGGTCCACCCCGGCCCGCCCCGGTCCACCCCGGCCACGACAGCCTGAAGGGCGCCCAGCCCGGTGCCGGACGCCCTTCATTGCCCCCCACCCTCACATCGCGCTGGAGCCGTTTCATCCGTGGTTTGCGACGACCGTGTGCGGGGCCGGTGCGGATGACGAGCGGTGATTCGCGGCGTAGCGTGCCGTGAGTCGATGTCCGAACAAGCGCCGCAGCCTGGTTCCGGGACCCACCCGCACACGTCGGTGATCGTGGCCGGCGGCGGGGTCGCCGCGCTGGAGACGGTGCTCGCGCTGCGCGCTCTCGGCCGCGAACAGCTGGCGATCACGCTGCTGTGCCCGAGCCGGGAGATGCTCTATCGGCCCGTCACCGTCGCCGAGGCGTTTGACCGCGCGCAGGCGCGCAGCTTCCGGATCGATGAGCTGCTGTCCGAGCAGGGCGTGCCCCACGTTCACGACTCGCTGGAAAGCGTCGACGTCGCGTCCCATACGCTGCGGACCTCCGCCGGCGACGATCTGCGCTACGACGCGCTCGTGATCGCCACCGGGGCCCGGGCGGTCTCACCGCTGCCGGGAGCGCTGAGCTTCGGAGGGCGCGACGCCGTTCCGGCACTGCGAGCGATGCTCGAAGAGCTCGTCGACGGGCGCGCCCGGTCGGTCGCGTTCACCCTCACCTCCGCCCAGGTGTGGACGCTGCCGATCTATGAACTCGCGCTGATGACCGCCGCGCACCTCCGTGAGCACGGCAGCGACGCCCGGGTGACGCTCGTCACCCCCGAACCGGCTCCGCTGCACATGTTCGGCCCCGAGGCGGCGCTGGCGATCGGCCCGATGCTCTCTGAGCTGGGGATCGCGTTGCGCTGCCTCTGCCGCCCGGCCGGGGTCCGGCCCGGTGAGCTGCTGCTGGCCGGCGGCGGCGGCGTGTTCGCCGAACGCGTGGTGTGCATACCGGAGGCGCTCGGCCCGGACCTGGCGGGGCTGCCCGCCGACGCCAACGGGTTCATCCCGGTCGACGCCCATGGACGCGTGTCCGGCGCCCCGGGCGTGTTCGCCGCCGGCGACGTCACCGCGCTGACGCTCAAGCAGGGCGGACTTGCCACCCAGCAGGCCGACGCGGTCGCCGAGATGATCGCCCACGAGGCCGGGATTCCGATCACCCCCCGGCCCTTCTCCCCCGTGCTGCGCGGGCTGCTCATCACCCCCGGGGCGCCGCTGTACCTGCGCAGCGAACCGCAGCGGATCGCCCGGCGCACATCGGTGGCGATCGACGACCGGTCCCGGGTCGGCGCGCGGCAGGGTGCCACCTCGATCGCATCTGACCAGGCGCTGTGGTGGCCCCCGGCGAAGATCGCCGGTCGCTACCTGGCCCCGTACCTGGCGACCGCCCGGCCGCTGACGCTGACCGCTGAGCCGATGATCGACCGCGCCCCGATTCCAGGGCCGCCGCTGCGACCCGACGAGTTTGACGACGCTCTGGAGCTGGCTCTGATGCTCGCCGACGGGGATGCCGAATGGGGCGACTACGCGGCCGCGCTGAGCGCGCTGGACGCCGCCCAATCGCTGATCGGAGCACTTCCGCCTGAATACGAGGCCAAGCGCCGGCTCTGGACCGCCGAGCTGCGCGGCGGCAGCGGCCACCCGGCCTAGCGCCCGGCCGCGGCGCCACTCGCCGCCCAGCCGCTCCACCGCTGCACATCGACGCACAGCACCGCCCCGGTCGCCCGCTGCTGTGGGTAGCGCGCCGCCAGCAGCTCCACCGCACGGCGCGCCTCGGGCGCGTCAGGATCGAGCACGCGGCCATGACCGTCGGCGCGGACCCACCACAGCTCATCCCAGTCGTCGGAGTAGTGGTCGGCGAGCACCGCGACCGCCGGGTTGGCGGCGACATTGGCCAGGCGGCGGAGCGCCGTCGTGCGCTTGGGCTTGGCGTCGACGGCGCTGTAGATCCGATCGCCGTCCAGGGCGAACACGATCGGCACAACATGCGGGCGGCCGTCTGCGTCCGCGGTGGCCAGCCGGGCGACCCGGGCCGCGGCGAACCGCTCCCGGGCCTGTGCTGCGGTCACGCCTCGCCGTTGAGCGACGCGATCGCCGCCTCCCACTGCTCCAACGCCGCCTCGACGACTGACCGGTTGCCGGAGGGGATCCAGTGCACGACGCGCGCGAAGCCCGCCTCCTGGAACGGCTCAAGCGCTGCCGCGTCGGCGGGCACGCCCATCACCATCAGATCGATCGGCCGATCAGCGCGGGCGCGCAGCTGCGCCGCGCGGTCGAGCAGGTCATCAGGCCCGTAGTTGGGAAACCAGGCGTCGCCGAAGGCGAGCACCCGATCGAGCACGGTCGGCCCCAGGCCACCCACGAGCACGGGCGGATGTGGACGCTGGGCCGGCTTGGGCCAGGACCAGATGCGGTCAAAGCTCACGTGCTCGCCGGAGTAGCTGGCCTCGCTTTCAGTCCAGATCGCCTTCATCGCCTCGATCCGCTCCTGCATGATCGCCATCCGCCGGCGCGGGTCGGTGCCGTGGTTGGCCATCTCCTCGCGGTTCCAGCCCGCGCCGACCCCGAACTCAAAGCGACCGCCGGACAGGTGGTCGATCGAGGCGACCTCCTTGGCAGTGGTGATCGGATCACGCTCGATCACCAGGCAGATGCCGCTTCCGACGCGCAGCTTCGACGTCGCCTCCGCGGCCGCGGTCAGCGCCACGAACAGGTCGTAGGTGTGGATGTACTTGCGCGGCAGCTCGCCGCCGCCCGGATACGGGCTTTCACGGCTGGCCGGAATATGGGTGTGCTCGGCGAAGAACAGCGACTCGTGGCCGCGCTCCTCCACCAGACGCGCAAACGCGCCGGGGCCCACGGCATCGTGGGTGGGGAAGTATCCGATTCCGAATTCCATCCCGTCGAGTCTATGAAGCCACCTCGACCCCTCCGGCGAGCTCTGTGGGCACGGTGCCCGGCGCCCGATCGAGCCCCCGGACCCCGGGCACGAACAGCGCCGCGAGGGTCACGGCGGCCCCCAGCACACCTGCCCCGACCAGCGTTGCGCGCAGCCCGAGCGCCGCGCTGACCGGCCCGGTGAGGGCGAACGAGACCGGCAGCAGGCCGATGGAGATCAGCCAGTCGAGGCTCGACACCCGCCCCAGCAGGGCGGTCGGCACGTGGCGCTGTTTGGCGGTCGACCACGCGATCGTGCCCGCCGTCTCCAGCGTGTTGAACGCGACGCTGGCGAGCATCAGGCCCCACAGGTTCCCGGCGATCCCGTAGCCGGCGATCGCCAGAGTCGCCAGTGTCCACGTGAGGTACATGAACGTAATGCTGCGCCGCGGCAGCCCGCGTTGACCGATGGCGATCGCGCACAGCAGGGAGCCCAGGCCGCCGGCGGCGAACACAATGCCGAGGTCGGCGGCGCCGTCGGCCAGCCGGTTCTTGACGATGAACGGGAGCAACACCTCGGTCGGCCCCATGAACAGCAGATAGGCGATCGCGGCGCTGGCGAACGTGGCCCACAGCCAGGGATGGCGGCGCACGTACCTCAGCCCCTCACCGATCTCACGCCCGACCGAGCCGAGCGCGGGCGCCGGACCGGGTACGCGACGAGACGGGGACATCGCCGCCAGTGTCACGGCGGAGACGAGGAACGAGCCCGCGTCGAGACCGAAGGCGCCGCCGGTCCCGAGCGCGCTCACCAGCGCGCCGCCGATCGCCGGCCCGGCGAGGCGCAGCGCCAGCGGACGGATCAGCTGGTCAAGCGAGTTGGCCTGTGCCAGCGACTCGGCGGGGACCAGCTCAGGCACGAGCGCATCGGAGGCCGGGTCAAAGAACGCGGTTGCCGCCCCGTAAACGACGGCGATCGCCAGCAGATGCCAGAGCGCGAGCACGCCGGTGGCCGACAGCACGGCCAGCGTGCCCATCAGCAGCGCGCGCACCGCGTCGGCGCTCAGCATCACCCGGCGGCGGTCATAGCGGTCAGAGACCGCGCCGCCGATGAGCAGGCAGACGATCGTCGGAACCGTCATCGCGATCCCGACCGCGGCCAGCGCCGTCGGCGCGTTCGACAGCGCATACACCTGCCAGGCGAGCGCGACGAGGAACAGGCCGTCGCCGAGCAGCGACACCGACATGCCGGCAACGAGCAACCGGTAGTCGCGATGCGCGAGCGGGGCCAGCAGCCGGACGCGATCAAACCCGCCGGCGCGGTCAAGCCCCTCGTAGCTGTGGTACATCGCCCGGCCTGGGTGCCGTGTTAGCTGCCGGAGGGGAGCGCCGACTCGTCCGAGCGCTCCTCAAGAAACCGCATCAGCCGCCCGGAGTCCATCGGCCGGGCGAAGTAGAAGCCCTGGCCGGTCTCGCACCCGAGCTCACGCAGCGTGCTCGACTGCTCCGGGTACTCGATGCCCTCGGCGACGACCTCCAGCGCGAAGGTCTCACCGAGCCCCAGCACCGCCGAGGCGAGCCCCGAGGTCACCGGGGCAGCACCGGCCGCGAGCAGCGACCGGTCCATCTTGAGGATGTCGAGCGGGAACATGGTGAGGTAGCTCAGCGACGAGTAGCCGGTGCCGAAGTCGTCCATCGCCAGGCGCACCCCGAGTTCACGCAGCTCACGCAGGCGGCTGACCGCCAGCTCGGTGTCGGTCATCATCACCGACTCGGTGATCTCCAGCGTCAGCGCGCTCGGCTCCAGACCAGCCTCGGTCAGGGCGGCGCGGACGTCCTGCACGATGTCTGAGTGGAACAGCTGCTTGACCGACAGGTTGATGCCGACCGACGGGAGCACCGCGGCAGTTGACCGGTCACGGAAGATCTTGGCCTGGCGGCACCCCTCGCCCAGGACCCAGCGGCCGATCGGCACGATCAGGCCGCTCTCCTCGGCGAACGGGATGAAGTCGTCGGGCGGGATCAGCCCCCGCGTCGGATGGTGCCAACGCAGGAGCGCCTCAACACCGGTGATGGCGTTGTCGGCGAGGCGGACAAGCGGCTGGTAGTGCAGCTCAAATTCCGCGTTGGCGAGGGCGCGCTGGAGGTCGGCGCGCAGCTCGAGCCGGGCGAGCACCCGCTCGTGCATGGCGGGCTCGAACACCCGATAGCCGCCCTTGCCGTCGGCCTTGGCGATGTACATCGCCGCGTCGGCGTTGCGGATCAGCTCGTCGGCGTCGGTCACGGTGCCGGCTTCGGCAACCGAGATGCCAAGGCTGGCGCGGATCGTGAGGTCGTTGTGCTCCAGCTGAAGCGGCGCCGCGAGCGCCTCGAGGAGCCGCTCGGCGGTCTCGGCGGCATGCTGGAGCTCGGAGACGTCCTCGAGCAGGACAGCGAACTCGTCGCCGCCGAAGCGCGCTGCCGTGTCGGCAGCCCGGATGCTGGTGGAGATCCGCTGGGCGACCTCGAGCAGCACCCGGTCCCCGGCGGCGTGGCCGAGGCTGTCGTTGACGGTCTTGAAGTCGTCGAGGTCGATGAACAGCACCGCCATGCCGATTCCCTCGCGGAGCGTCCGCGCAACGGCGTGGCGCACGCGCTCGTTGAACAGCGCACGGTTGGCGAGGTGGGTGACCGGATCGTGGAAGGCCTGATGGGCGAGCTGCTCTTCAAACGCCTTGCGCTCGGACACGTCACGACCGTTGAGCACGATCCCGCCGACGGTCCCGTCGGCGAGCAGGTCGGTGTGGAGAATCTCGAAGTTGCGCAGGCCGCCGTCCTTGTGGCGCAGCAGCGTCTCGATCACCTCGGGACGCCCGGTCGCCGCCGCGCCGTCGGTGAGGCGGCGCAGCAAACGGTCACGCTCGTCGGGGTGCAACAGCGATTGGAACGAGGTCCCGGTGACCTCCTCGGCGGTGTATCCGAGCACCCGCTCGATCGACGGGCTCTGATACAGGATCGTGTAGTCGGCACCGAGCACCGTGATCAGGTCGGTGGAATTCTGCACGAGCGTCGAGAACCGGGCCTCTGACTGCTGGCGGTGCACCTTCTCCGACAGCTCGGCGCTCCCCAGCGCCAGCGCCACCTGGTGGGCGAGCGTGCGCATCGCGTAGCGCGTGTCGGCGTCCGCCGCCGCGGCGCCGGCAATGACGAGGCCGAGCACCGCCCCAGTCTCCTTGTGGAGGCGCAGCTCCAGGTTGAGCACCCGCTCCTCGTCGACGGGCAGCCGCAGCTGTTGACGGGCGTAGGCCGGCACCTCGAGGAGAGTGCCGTGGTCGAAGTCGCACAGCAGTGCCGCGACACCGCCGGTTGCGGTCCACTCGGCCAGCGCACCGTGCTCGTCGATGGCGAGCACCGTGACCGTGTTGCCCCTGATCCGGCACAGGCGGGCCACCACCTGGTCACGTCCGAGCTCGGCGACAGCCTGCAACGCGGCGATGACGATCTCCTGCCGGTCGGTCGCTCCGACGAGCAGGCCGCCGGCGGCGGTCAGCGCGCGCTCGCGGGCGGCGGCCTTCTCCCGCTGGCGCACGAGACCGGCCATCCGGCCGACGACGAGTCCGAACAGCACGATCGAAGCGACGATGATGACCATCAGGTCGTGGTCGTTGTGCAGGGAGACGACCTTGATGATCTCCAGGCCGGGAGCGATCAGCGTGGCAGCCCCGAGCAGCCCGAGGCGCAGCGGCGTCGTGCGCTGCTCCCGCTCGGGAGCGCCCTCCGACAGCTCGCGCATCGACGGGTGCAGCGCCGCAGCGCCCCACAGCAGGTAGAAGAAGATCCACCCGGCGTCGAGCCACAGCATCGTGTGGCTGTAGGTGCCGTCGAGGAGCAGGATCCCGTAGACGAAGTCGGTGATCAGCAGCGTCGAGATGCTCGCCACGAGCAGGTAGAACGACGGGCGGCGCTTACCGGCGTCAACGGCGAGACGGATCGCTGCGGCGAGCAGGATGAGATCGCCGGTCGGGTATCCGACCGAGACGAGCTTCTGCAGCAGGGTCTGGGTCGGATCGTGGACCTGGGGGGCGATCAGGAAGATGCCGGAGATGAGCCCCAGCCCCAGGGTCATGATCAGTGAGTCGGTCAGCCCGGGTCCGTCGGCTCGCTTGTTGCGCCGGCGGACGAGCAGCAGCAGTCCGGCCATCAGAGCCGGATAGACGGCGAGGTAGATGGCGTCGCCGATCGACGGGAACGGCACCGACGCGCCGGTCAGCTTCGGATAGCTGTAGGTGTAGAGGTCGCCCATCCAGAACAGGGCGAGGCCGAGGGCGAACAGCCACCAGGCCAGACGCGCCGCGGGGCGATAGATGCGGATCCCGGCCACGACACCGAGTACGCCGTACAGGCCGAGCCCGTTGATCACCGGACCGGATCCCTTCAGCGGCGCCACGAACACGTACAGGCCGCAGACCAGCGCCCCCACGCCGAGGTAGACCAACCACAGCCGCCGGCAGTCCGTTGCCCAGGTGATCGCTTGAGAGATGCCCACGGTTGGTCCTCGGCGTTCTACTCGGCAGGTGCGGTGCAGAGCTTGAACCGCGCCGCGACCTCTCCGAGGACGACACACAGGTGGTCGACCTGCTCATCGGTGTTGGCGGAGGTGAGCTGCAGGCGGAAGCCGACCTCGTTGCGCGGCACGAGCGGGTACACGGCCATCGTCACGTAGATCCCGCGGTCGAACAGCATGTCGCCGACGGCGTCGACCGAATCCGGATCCGCGAGCGGAATCTCGACGATCGGGAAGCCCGACTCGTTGGGCGTGTAGATGCCGAGCTCGTCGACGCGGTCGAGCACCCGGCCGGTCAGCCGGTGCAGGTCGGCGCGCAGCTGGTCGCCGCGCAGATCGTTGACGCGCAACCCCTCGAGCACCGTGGCCAGCGAGGCGACCGGCGAGGGGCCGGAGTACAGATACGGCGGTGCCGCGGTCTTGAGCACCTGCTTGACCGCGGTCGGGCAGGCGATGAAGGCCAGCAGCGAGGAGTAGGCCTTGGAGAAGCCGCCGACGAGGATGATGTTGTCGTAGCTCTCGTTGAGGTGGCGCACGATGCTGTTGCCGCGGTTGCCGTAGGCGCACGTCTCGACCTCCGAGCGCTCGCCGATGACGCCGAAGCCGTGGGCGTCGTCGACGTACAGCAGGACGTCGTGCTCACGGGCCAGAGCCGCAAACGCGGCCAGGTCCGGCGCGTTTCCGGTCATGCTGTTGACGCCGTCGATGCAGATCAGGCCCGGACCGCGCCAGTCGCCCTTGAGCAGGGCGTCGAGCTGGTCGAGGTCGTTGTGGACAAAGCGCTGGACGGTGGCGCCGCGGGCCTCGGCCATCGCGCAACCGTCATAGATCGTCTTGTGTGCGCGGCTGTCGAGAAACAGGGTGCCGCCCCCGGCCAGCACCGGGATCACCGACATGTGGATGTGGGTGATCGTCGGCAGCACCAGGCTGTCCTCGGCGCCGAGCAGGGCCGTCAGCCGATCCTCGATCTCCTCGTAGAGCACCGGGCTGCCGAGCAGTCGCGACCAGCTCGGATGCGTGCCCCAGCGGGCGAGATACTCCGGGACGGCAGCGATGATCTCCTCATCGAGATCAAGCCCGAGGTAGTTGCAGGATGCGTAGTCGGTGAGCCACTGATCGCCGACGCGGATGTCGCGCCCGTCGATCTCGTCGATCACGGCGTCGAGCATGCGGTGCGAGTACTGCAGCCGGGCGAGGTCCTGGGTGCTGCGGATCCAGCGGCTGAGCCAGTGGTCGGTGTGTCGCTGACCCCAGTCCAGAGCGGACCGCGGATCGGACGCGTTGGCGGCGGAGGGCGAGGCGGGCGGCGGTTTCACATCCGCTCTATCGACCTGCAGCACCGGTTTCTGAAGAGGTGGCGCAAACGTGTGCGCCGGCATCTCCGAGATGCCGGGTCGCCGCCCCCGGAGAACGGGTCCCGGGGGGCGCGAACGCCGGTCTGACCGTCAGGCGGTCAGGTGCCGACCGGCAGCCTCAGCGCCCTCAGCCCCTGGCCTGCCGGGCGAGCTCGATCGCTCCGATGACTCCGGCGTTGTCGCCGAGCTCGGGCGCGACCAGATACCGATGGATCTGCTCGCCCAGCATGCTCGTCGCTAGATATCCGTTGAGCAAATCCCGCAATCGCGCGGCTGTGGCGTCTCGGAGCCCGGGTCGTTCCATCACTCCGCCGGCGACGACGATCCGGTGTGGCGAGGCCACGGTGACGATGGCGAGGAGTCCCAGCGCCGCGTACTCGGCCTGCAGCTCCCACGCGGGGTGTCCGTCGGGCAGGTCCTGCGCCGGCCGTCCCCAGCGCCGGCTGATCGCCGGGCCGCTGGCCAGTCCCTCCCAGCAGTCGCCGTGTGACGGGCACACCCCTGCGAACGGGTCCCGCGCCGTGTCGTGGGGCACCCGCAGATGACCGACCTCGGGATGGACGAGGCCATGCAGCGGCCGGCCGTCGATCACGAGGCCCGCGCCGATGCCGGTGCCGACCGTGAGGTAACACAGGCTCGGCAGATCCCGCCCCGCCCCCCAGCGCTGCTCACCGACGGCGGCGGCGTTGACGTCGGTGTCGAAGGCGACCGGCACGCCGAGGCGGTCGCGGATCACCGGGGCGAGCGGCGTGTGCGCCCAACCCGGCTTCGGCGTCGTTGTCACGTGACCCCAGGTCGGCGAGTCGGGGTCGAGATCCAGCGGCCCGAAGGAGCCGATCCCGATCGCCTGCGGGCGCGGTCCGGCCTCGAAGAACGCGACGATCCGCCCAAGCGTCTCGTCCGGCTGACCGGTGGCGAACGTCGCCTGGCGCAGGATCTCGTCCGGACCGCCGCCCACAGCGCACACGACCCAGGTGCCGCCCGTCTCGACGCCGCCGTAGATCTCCCCCATCTCGGCACACATGATGACCGGCCCCGTGTATCGGTGGCTACAGGTCCGGCCACAGGGCGCCGTCG
Organism: Solirubrobacteraceae bacterium; assembly: GCA_049591655.1. Lineage (GTDB taxonomy): Bacteria > Actinomycetota > Thermoleophilia > Solirubrobacterales > Solirubrobacteraceae > Palsa-465. Next base: position 12,934 of record JBAWFG010000448.1, on the reverse strand, counting down.
GCAACGGCCCCCTGCTCGATCTGCTCGAGCGTCTCGTCGGTGCGCCGGTCGGCGACCATCGCGTCAAGCGCCTCGCCGATCGTCGGGGCCCACACCCGGCGCATGACCGCCGGGCGGCCTGACTCGTCACGCAGCTCGGTCCAGTCGAGCGCCACCCGGGATGCCGAGCCCCGCGGGCCCCCGTCCTGCTCCTCGTCACCGGCGGCGAACAGCGTGATCTGGGCCCGCCAGCCGTGCGGGCACAGCTCGCTCATCATGGCCCGGGCCCGCATCTCCGCGCTCGCTGCCGCGCGCTGGCGTCGCCGGCGCCCGCGCCAGGAGCGCAGCGTGCCGCGCGTGGCCGAGACCACGACACCGATCACCGGTACCGCCACCGCCCCGATGCAGGTCACGACTCCGATCAGGAGGAAGGGCGCCAGCAGGCTGACGTGACCCGGATGGAACCTCGCACCGCCGAACTGCACCGCCAACGTCAACACGAGATCCAAGTTACTCCGTGGCACGCGGCCGTCAAGCCGCCTACGCAGATGGACCCTGCGAGGGTCGTCAGCCGGCCGCCGGCAGCGTGAGCAGGGCCGCGCTGGCCGCCGGGAGCGTGACGCGGTAGGTCCCGGCACGGGGTGTCACGGTCTGGGACGCCGGCGGCGGGAGCACGCCGCTCGTCGTAGCGGCGCCGAACGTCTGGCCGCCGAGCGTCAACCCGGATGTCGCGTACGCGCTGCGGGCGGTGAGGCGCGCCACCGTGGCCGGCCCGGGGGCCGACGGGATCCGCACCAGCGCCAACGCCGAGCTGTGCAGGCTGTCGTTGATCAGCAGCACGCGGATGCGCCGGTCGGCACCGAGCGTCGCCCAGGCCCGCATCGTGTTCTGGGCGGGCGACTGGATCGCCAGGAGCCGGGAGCCGGCCGGAGCGGACTGGGCGAACATCAACGCCCCGTAGTAGATGGGGTGCACGGCGGCGGTCCAGCGGCCGCCGGTGCGCGTGAAGTCGAACAGGCCGTTGACGAGATTGGGCTGGGTGTGGAGGTTGGCGCCGTCGACGCCGTCGGCGTCGATCGCAAACAGTGCATCCATCACCCACAGCGCCGCGGCCATAGTGTCGCTGACCCCGGCCCGGCCGTTGCAGCTCACCGATCCCATCTCGTCGATCCGGAAGCTCTCCCCCGCCCGGTGCGCGAAGCTGACCTCGGGCCCGATCGGCCCGATCGTCGCCCGGGAGCTGCGCACGCTGAGCAGGTTGGGCACGGTCGGGTACTCGGGCGCGGCGGGGTCGGTGACGCAGTCGTTGAGCCCGTAATCGTGCCAGGAGACGACCCGTAGCCGTGACCGGCGTGATTCATAGCGCGTGAACGCCTGCAGCCACCCCAGGACCCCGGTGCTCGGCCCGGCGACCGGCACGCCCGGCCCGATCGCGCCCAGCGCCCGGAAGAAGTCTGAGCTGAACGCCGCGAAGCCGTAGGCCGGCGGCCGGGCGAACACCGGCTGGCCGGTGTTCGCATACCAGGGCACCACGGCACCGTGCAGGCGCAGGTACCACGGGACGATCGTGTACAGCTCGGGCTCATTGCCGATCTCCAGCGCATCGATTGCCGCCGTCCCGAGCCGGGTGACCAACTGCTGAGCCTCGACCCCATCGATCCGGGGACGGTTGGCCTCCAGCCCGATCCCCAGGATCAGCCGGGCCCCCGTCGCGGCGATCAGGCCACGCGCCGAGGCGATCCAGCTCGGCGACAGGCCATAGGTGACCCCGAGCGGGCGGCTGATGCCGGGCGCCGGCCACCAGGTCCGATCGGTGCTCTGGCCGCCGATCCGCAGCACCATCTGCCCCGACGGGTCGAGGTTGCGCAGCAGCTGGACGAGCACCGGGTTGACCGCCGCCGGATTGGGACCGACGAGCTGCGGCACCGCGCGGTACTCAAGTGCCAGCCCCAGGAAGCCGCGCGGCAGCGGGCGCCCTGAAGCGGTGCGGCTCACCGCCATCCGGAACACATACGCACGCGCGGTGCCGGCCCCCGCGGCTGCGCCCATCACAGCGGCCAGCACGACAAGCGCGCCGAATGTGAGCAGCAGTCGGCGCGTCGGCCGCAGGATCGGGGGCACCCCGCGCAGCGTACGGAATCTGTGGGATCGTTCTCGTCGATGGCACGCCCTCCGGTCAGTCCGCGCGCCCTCGCGGTGGCCCGCGGCGACGAGCCCGCCGACCTGCTCATCACGGGCGGGCGGGTGTTCGCCGATGCCACCCGAGAGTGGATCGACACCCCGCTCGCCGTGGCCGACGGGGTCATCGCCGGCTGGGGCGAGCGCGATGCCCGCGAGGTGATCGATGTCGCCGGCGCGGCGCTGACCCCCGGATTCGTCGATGCCCACATGCACCTGGAGTCGACGAAGCTGTGGATCGACGAGTTCGTGGCGACGGTGCTCCCGCTCGGCACCACCGCTGCCGCCGCCGACCCCCACGAGCTGGCCAACGTGCTCGGCGTACCCGGGATCCTGGCGGTGATGGCGGCCGCGCAGGGGCTCCCGTTCACCTTCGCCGTGTACGCATCGAGCTGCGTGCCGGCGTCGCCGTTCGAGACGGCGGGAGCGACGCTCGACGCCGCCGACATCGCCGAGCTGGTCGGCACCCATGGGGCCCTCGGCGTGGCGGAGATGATGAATTTCCCCGGGGTGATCGCCGGCGAGCCCGAGATGCTCGCCCGGATCGCCGCTGCCGGAGCGCTGCCCGTCGACGGCCACAGCCCCGGGGTCACCGGCCGCCAGCTCGACGCCTACCTCGCCGCCGGCGTCGAGTCAGACCACGAGTCGACGACGCTCGCCGAGGCGCAGGAGAAGCGCCGCAAGGGGATGTGGGTGTTCCTGCGCCAGGGGTCGGCGAGCCAGAACCTCCGTGATCTCGCTCCCGGGATCATCGCCCATGGCACCGACCGGGCCGCGTTGTGCACCGATGACCGTGAGCCCGACACGCTGACCCGGCTCGGACATGTCAACGACTGCGTGCGCCTGGCGGTGGCGGCCGGGATCTCGGAGGTCGACGCGATCCTGCTTGCCGCCACCAACCCGGCCCGCTACCACGGCCTGCACCATCTCGGCAGCCTCGGGCCCGGGCATCAGGCCGACGTCCTGGCATTCGGGTCGCTCGGCGGCCGGTGGGTGCCCGACCGCGTGTGGCAGGCCGGCCGGTTGGTCGCCGCCGGCGGATCGATTGTCAAGGGCGCCGTCCCCGCCTCACCGCCGCCCGACCTGCTGCGAGACACCATCAACGTGGGCACGTTGCCCGGGGCCGGCGCCCTCGTTCTGGAGGTGGCGGCGGGCGAGCGGGTCCGAGCGATCGGGGTCGAGAGCCACAGCCTGACGACGACGTCGCGCGTCGTCGAGGTGGGCCCGGGGTCCGATCTCGCCCACGCGGCGGTGATCGAGCGCCACCGGTCAACCGGCCGGATCGGCCTCGGCTTCGTCACCGGGTTCGGTGTCGCCCGCGGCGCGATCGCCTCGACGGTCGCGCACGACGCCCACAACGTCGTCGTCGTGGGCGCACTTGACGGCGGCGGGCCCGACATGGCCGCCGCGGTCGCCCGGCTGGCCGAACTCGGCGGCGGGCAGGTGGCGGTGCTCGACGGAGCTGTTGTCGGCGAGGTGCCGCTGCCGCTGGCCGGGTTGATGAGCGACCGGAGCGCCGCCGAGGTCTCGGCGCAGATCGAGGCGCTCGGCGTCGCCGCCGCGCAACGGCTCGGGGTGACGGTCCAGGAGCCGTTCATGCAGCTCTCGTTCATCGCGCTGTCGGTCATCCCGGAACTGCGGCTGACCGACGGTGGCCTGGTCGACGTCGACGCGTTCGCCTATGTCCCGGTGCGGGTGGGATGAGGGGCCTCCCGGCGATACCGGCGGCCGGCCGGCCCGGCGAGCCCCCTCCACCGGGAGACGGAGCATTGGCCACGTGGACATAGCTGGCGTCCGCAGGTTCACGCAGAATCGGCTTCGGGTATGGCCGTGTCCGTGAGCTCAACCGCTGTGCAGGAGAACCCCACCGCGCCGGGCGGGCCCGTCGAGGACGAGCCGGCCTTCGAGACCCGCGGGATCGACTACATCCCGCTCGCCGACCGCCGGGGCCGCCCGACCGATCTGCTGTGGATGTGGGCGGGCGCGCTGTTCAACGTCGAATACGTCGTCTACGGCGCGCTGATCATCTCGTTCGGCCTGTCCTTCTGGCAAGCGGCACTGGTGATCGTCGTCGGCAACCTGTCGTATTTCGTGACCGGCCTGGGCAGCCTCCAGGGACCCTCCGCCGGCACGTCGGTGTTCACAATCAGCCGGGCCCCGTTCGGGACCAACGGCTCACGGATCGTCTCGGTGTTCAACTGGATCACCCAGGTCGGCTATGAGACCGTGGGGTTGGCACTCGTCGTGCTCGCCGGTCTGGCGCTGGCCGCCAAGGCGGGCATCCACACCTCGACGGGGCTGAAGATCGGCCTGATCGTCGTCGCCGCGGCGATCCAGCTGGTGCTGCCGCTGTTCGGGCACCGGGCGATGCTGCGGGTCCTGCGAATGCTCGTGCCGCCGTTCGTGATCCTGTTCATCCTGCTGGCGATCTTCACGCTGCCCAAGGCCCACCTCGGCGCCGGCACCAACGCCAACTGGGAGACGATGATGATCGCCCTGGCGCTCATCCTCTCGGCCGGCGGCTACGGCTGGGTGATGAACGCCAACGACTACTCGCGCTACCTGCCGCCCGACGCCGGTCGCTCGCGGATCGTCTGGTCGGTGGCCCTCGGCGGCTACGTCCCCTCGACGCTGCTCAGCCTGCTCGGCGCAGCGGTGGCAACCACGGTGTCGTCGGCCACCGACCCGATCTCGGGTCTGCCCCAGGCCTTCCACGGCTGGTTCCTGGTCCCCTACCTCATCTTCGTGATCCTCCAGCTGTTCGCCATCAACAGCGTCGACCTGTACTCCTCAGGCCTGACGCTGCAGGCGATCTTCCCGCGCATCCGGCGCTGGCAGACGGTGGTGATCGACACCACGGTGGCCGGTGCGCTCACCGCGGTCACGGTCTTCTCCTCGTCGTTCAACACCTTCATCACCGACTTTCTGCTGTTCATGATCATCTGGATCGCCCCGTGGGTGGCGATCTTCCTCGTCGACTGGCTGCTGCGGCGCAACCGCTATGACTCCCGCTCGCTGCTCAATGGCCGCGCGGGCATCTACTGGCGCCGCGGCGGCGTGCATCTGCCCGGTGTGATCGCCCAGGCGATCGGGATGCTCGCGGCCGCGTCGTGGCTTGACACGACCGTCTGGCAGGGGCCACTGGCCACCGCCACCAACGGCGCGGACTTCAGCGTCTTCATGGGTGCGCTGCTCGGCGGCGGGGTGTACTTCCTGCTCGCCCGGCGCTCGGTGCCCGCCGAGGCCGAGGGCACCCCGGCGATGACCGCCGTCGAGCCGGCCGCCGACCTCAGCGCGTAGGCCCCGGGGCGGCCGGCCGCGGTCCCCCGGCGGCTGCGCGGATGGGCGCGGGTGGTTGTCCCGTTTTACGTGCCATAGCCGTAGGAATCCGACAATCACACTAATGTCGTGACCCCGATGATCGATTACGACGCCTACTACCGGGACCAGCCGGGGGTCGACGGGGAGCGCTCATCCCGCTGGCGGGAGCTGAGCGCGATCGGCAAGGCCGACCATGTGACCCAACTGCTCGCCCGGGCGGGGCGCCGGGCGCCGGGCGCGGTGCTCGAGGTCGGATGTGGGGACGGCGCCGTGCTCGCCGAGCTCGGACGCCGCGGGCTGGGGCCCGACCTCGTCGGCGTCGAGGTGTCCTCCTCGGCCGCGGAGCTCGCCGCCAGCCGCCCGGAGATCGACCGCGTCCAGACGTTTGACGGCGTCCGGCTGCCGTTCGCCGACGCCAGCTTTGAGCTCGTGCTCGCCACCCATGTGCTGGAGCACGTTGAGGATCCGCTCGGGCTGCTGCGGGAGATGCGGCGGGTCGCCTCGGCGCTCGTGTTCGTCGAGGTTCCGCTGGAGACCAACCTCGCCGCCCAGCGGCCCGCCGCGATCGCCCGCTCGGTCGCCGCCGGCCACGTGCAGCGCTTCCGCCGCGCCGACGTGCGCCAACTGCTCACCCAGTCGGGGCTGACGCTCGCCGGCGAGATCTCCGACCCCCTGCCCCGGGCGGTGCGCACGTTCACCGACGGTGAGGTCCGGGGGACGCTCAAATGGGCGGTGCGATCACTGCTGGCGCTGTCGCCGGCGGTCGGCGAACGGCTGATGACCGTCCACTACGCCGCGCTCGGCGCGATCAGTCCGCCGACCCTGACGGGGTGAGCTCCAGCAGATTGCTCCGCACCCGGGCGAGGTGTAATTCCATCGCTGCGATCGCCCGATCGCGCTCCCGGGCGCACAGCGCCTCGACGAGCTCGATGTGGTCGGCCTGATAGGTGGCGCGCCGCTCGGCGGAGTCGTTGCGCATCTTGAGGCTGCCCCAGATCTCCCCTTTGCGGGCCCGCTCGACGACGCCGTACATCGCCAGGATGAGCTGGTTGCGGCTGGCGGCGACGATCGCGTGATGCAGCGCGAAGTCCCACAGCTCGAACTCCGCCGCGCTCTGCGCGCGTGATCCACCCTCCAGGCACCGGCGCAGCTCGTCGAAATCACGCTGGGTCGCGTAGGCGACGACGAGCGGCAGCACCTGGGGCTCGATCAGCCGGCGCGCCGCCATCACGTCGGCGGGACCGACCTCGATGACATCCGGGGGCGGGGCGGAGGCGCTGATCGAGCCGGTTGCGCCGCCCGAGGCCCGAAAGAACGTGCCGCGACCGACCTCGCGTGAAATCCGGCCCTCAGACTCCAGCACCGTGAGTGCGTTGCGCAGCATCGTGCGGCTGACCCCGTACTCGCTGGCCAGCTCGCGTTCGGTGGGCAGCTTGCCGCCCGGCGCGAAGCCGGGCTCCTCACAGCGCGCCAGGATCAGCCGTGCCAGATCACGCCCGTATGCCGACGGCTGGGCGGGCGCGGATGAGCGGGACGGAGGTGGAGGAATAGACATGGGACCCGATGCGGGCTGAACGTGCCCGAACCCATTAAACCCGAGATCCGTCCCGTCTGCCAACCAATCGCACCCATTCAATGTTCAAGAACTCCTAATACAACCAGTTGACGGCGTCTGGCAGCGTGTGTACGGTTAGACCAATCTGACGCATCCCACCCAATCAGCGGGTCGGACGCCGGATCCCCAGAGGAGAGGAGCTACATCAGTCGTGCGACTTGCCACCGTTTTCACGGACGGAGGGTTGCGTCTGCATGTCCGCGGACGCAGCGGCTACGTCGACGTCGCCGGGGCCACCGGGGACGACCGCCTATCAACGCTTGACGCCGTGCTCTCGGGAGGCCCCGAGATGCTTGAGCTCGTACGGGGTGCCGCCGAGCAGGACGGCCGGGACCTGGCGCCCGCGGACTACGGTCCGGCGGTGCCCACGCCGCGGCGGGTCCTGTGCTTCGGCGTCAACTACCTGGAACATGCGCTGGAGGGCGGGAGGCCACCGACCAAGTGGCCCGAGGTGTTCGTCCGCGGCGCGGGGTCGGTCCTGGCTCCCTATGGCGACCTCGTCAAACCAGACCTGACCAACCGCTTCGATTTCGAGGGGGAGCTCGGCCTGGTGATCGGCCGCGGCGGGCGTTACATCCGCGCCGCCGATGCCCTCGACGCCATCGCCGGGTACACGATCGTGATGGACGGCACCGCACGGGAGTGGCAGCGGGCCTCGAGCCAATGGACCCCGGGCAAGAACTTCGACGGCACGATGCCGATCGGGCCCGAGGTGGTTACGACCGACGAGCTCGATGCCTCCGACGTCCAGCTCACCACCACCCTCAACGGCGAGGTGATGCAGTCGGCGAGCACCGCTCAGATGATCTTCGACATCCCGCGCTGCGTTGAGTACGTCTCATCGTTCACCACGCTGGTGCCCGGCGATGTCATCGCCACCGGCACGCCGGGGGGAGTCGGGTTCGCCCGCACGCCGCCGGTGTGGCTGACCCCCGGCGACCTGCTCGAGATCTCGATCGAGGGTCTGGGCAAGCTCGCCAACCGGGTGGCCGCCGAAGAGGGCGACCGGGCCGACTGGCCCTGGGTGCCCCCCGTGCCGGACACAGCCACGTTCTAGGTCCTGTCGCAACAAGAGGAGAGAGCCATGTTGGGACGCAGATCAACAGCCGGGTCACGCTACCGGGCGGTGCCGGCCATGATGGCGGCAGTGCTGGCGCTGGCGCTGGCGGCGGCGGGATGCGGAAGCAGCTCCAGCAGCTCCAGCAGCGCCGCCGCGGGCGGCGGTGCTGCAAGCAGCGCAAGCAGCGGGGGAAGCGGGTCACTCACGGTTGCCGATGTGGCTCCGTTCACGGGCACCGACGGCGCCCTGGGCCCGACATATCTCGTCTCCTGTGATGCGGCGACCAACGCCATCAACGCGTCCGGCGGTGTCAACGGACACCACCTCACCTGTAAGGCGGTCGACACCCGCGGCGACCCGGCCGACGCGGTCCCCGCCGTGCACCAGATGTACGCGTCGACGTCCAACCTCGGCCTGGTCATCGGCTGCACCTCCGATGAGGCGGCCTCCGTGGTGCCGATCTTCGCCGCCAACAAGACCGTGTCGTTCTGCATGACCGGCCAGTCGGAGTTCGACCACGTCAAGTTCCCGTACTTCTACCGGCTCGTCCCACCGGATCTCTCGGAGTCCTACGCGATGACCGCGATCGCGCAGCAGCACAACTACAAGCGGGTCGCGCTGGCATTCGGCAATGACATCGGCTCCCAGACGTTCGTGGGGCCGGCGATCGCGGCGATCAAGAAGGCCGGGATGACCGTTGTGGCCAACGAGACGCTCGACCTCAACTCGACGACGTTCCGGACCGAGGCGGCGAAGATCGTCGCGGCCAAGCCCGACGTGATCATGACCGAGGCGCTCGGGCCGACCGAGGCGTCGTTCCTTTCCGAGGTCAAGCAGCTCAACGGCGGCAAGGCGATCCCGGTGATCGGGACCTCGGCGACGATCTCACCGGACTGGTACAAGTCGGTCGCGGCGGCCTACGGGGCAGGCACGCTGGCCTCCAACTTCTCTGCCGACAACCTCGTCACCGAGACGAACGGACCGGCCTTCAACGCGTTCTCCAAGGCCATGAATGCAGAGAAGGGCAAGGTGGGAAGTACCGGTAACTTCTCCACCTACCTCACCGCCCCGGGAGCCGTGCACCTGTACGACGGCATCAACCTGGCGGCACTGGCGATGCTTGCGGCCCACAGCACCTCACCGTCGGCCTACATGCCGTGGCTGATCAAGATCGGCAACGGCACGCCGGGCGCCGTGGTGGTGCACTCCTACGCCGACGGCGCCGCGGCGCTGAAGGCGGGCAAGACAATCCGCTACGAGGGTCCCGGAGGCCCGACGAGCTTCGACGCCTATCACGACTCGGCCGGCCTGTTCCAGGTCGACAAGTACTCGCCGACAGGCGCCGTCACCGTCGCTGGGAATCTCTCGACCACCCAGCTGCGGGCGCTCGGACTCTGATCCACAGATGGTCGTTCTCGCCAGCATCCTGGTCACATCGGTCGGCTTCGGGTTCGTCACCGCGGCCGTCCTGGCCCTGGCGGCGGTTGGCTTCACCCTGCAGTTCGCGGTGACCAACGTGCTCAACCTGGCCTACGGCGGCGTGATGATCGTCTCCGCGTATGCGGCCTACGTGCTCAACAACGCCGGCGTGAACATCTGGCTGGCGACGCCGGCGGCGATCGTCGTCGGCGCGCTGCTGTCGCTGTTCCTCAACACCGTCGTCTACACGCCGTTCCAACGACGGGGCAGCTCGCCGATCGCCATGGTGATCGTGTCACTGGGGATGACCCTCATCCTCGTGTTCGGTACCCAGGCGATCGCGGGCGCCACCAACGTCTCCTACAACATGAGCCAGGGCGCGACGGTGAACTTGGGGTCGATCCAGCTCACCGTCGTGCAACTGGTGATCATCGGCCTGAGCATCGTCGTGATGCTCCTCGTTCATGCCCTGATCCGCTACACGCGGCTGGGCAAGGCGATGCGCGCCACCGCGGCCAACCGCAACCTGGCCCGCAACTGCGGGATCCGGACCGACCGGGTCGTCATGCTGACGTGGGTCATCAGCGGGGCGCTGTGCGGGCTGGCCGGGGCGACGTTCGCGATGAACTCGGGCACGTTCGGGGCCACCAGCACCGACCTGTTCCTGGTGCTCATCCTCGCCGCGGTGTTCCTCGGCGGTCCGGGTGAGCCGTATGGAGCGATGCTCGGCGCGCTCGTGATCGGAATGGCCACCGAGGTCAGTGCCGCGATTGTCGTCTCCGATTACAAGGACGTGATCGCGTTCGTGATCCTGCTGGGGATGCTGGCGGTGCGTCCGACCGGGCTGCTCGGCGCGCCGGCCGAGGCGGGACGGGCGTGAGCCGGTGATCTACTACATCACCAACCTGCTCGTCTACGCGGGCGTCGACGCGATCGCCTGCCTGGGGCTCAGCCAGCAGTTCGGCATCGGTGGGGTCACCAACTTCGGCTTCATCATCTTCCAGGCGGCGGGTGCGTACACCGCCGGGGTGCTGTCGCTCCCCAGCGACAGCGCCAACGGCGGGTTTCAGACCTACATCGGGGGTCTCAACCTCCCGTTCCCGCTGCCATGGATCGGGGCGGCGATCGTCGGTGGCCTGCTGGCGATCCCGTTCACGCTGATCGTCGGACGCCGGCTGCGGGGGGACTTCGCGGCGGTCGGACTGCTCGTCACCGCGGTCATGTTCAACCTGCTCGTCAACAACTACACGCCGCTGTTCAACGGGGCGGCCGGCCTGTCGCTCGTGCCCTCGCCGATCCAGGGCTCGTTCAATCCACAGTCCGGCGGCTACCAGTGGGCCTACGGGATCGTCGCGCTGCTGTTGGCGTTCGCCACCTACCTGTTCGTGCAGCGGATCACCAACTCGCCGTTCGGCCGCACCCAGCGGGCGATGCGTGACAACGACCTCGTCGCCGACTCCCTGGGCAAGGACCTGCGCTCGCTGCGCCTGTCCTCGCTGGTCATCGGCGGGGCGATCGCCGGACTCTCCGGAGGCGTCCTGGTCGGCTTCATCAACCTGTGGGATCCGCAGGCGTGGGGCTATGCCGAAACGGTGGTCCTGTTCGCCGCGGTGATCATCGGCGGTCTGGGCAACCACCGCGGGGCGATCCTGGGCGCGATCCTCGTTCCGGTCGCCTTCGAGGAGGCCACGCGCTACATCCCTCCGGTGGCCGGCAACCCGAACCTCGTCCCGGCGTTGCAGTGGGTCGTGATCGGCTGCCTGATCCTGCTCTTCCTGTGGTTCCGTCCCCAGGGCATCCTGCCCGAGCGCCTGCGCCGGCTGTCCACCCGTCCGCTTCCCGACGCCACCACGATCGGGGAGACGGCGCCGGCCGCAGCGCCCACATCGTCGGCCGCGGCACCCGCACTGTCATCCGCGGCGCCCGCACTGTCATCCGACGGGCCGACACTGTCATCCGCGGGGCCGGCAGTGTCGTCTGACGGATTCCGCCACGACGCCGGCGCGATCTCGGCCAACGGATCGCCCGCCACCGACGTGATCCTGGAATGCCGGGACCTCGTGCGAACCTTCGGCGGGGCGCCTGCGGTCGACGGTGTCTCGATCCGCTTCCAACGCGGCCGGCTGACCGGGATCATCGGCCCCAACGGCGCCGGGAAGTCAACCGTCCTGGCGATGCTCGCCGGAACTCTGCCCCCCACCAGCGGCCAGGTCCTGCTGCGCGGCGAGGAGGTCACCAGCCTCCCCGCCTACCGCCGTGCGCGGCAGGGCCTGGTCCGCACCTTTCAGCTCGCCAGTGAGTTCAAGCGGCTCACCGTGCTGGAGAACCTGGTCACGGCGATCCCCGATCAGCGCGGCGAGACATTCCTCGGGGCGCTCCGCGGCCGCCGTTTCTGGGGCGCACAGGAGCGCGAGGGCATCGAGCGCGCCCAGGACATGCTTGAGCGCTTCGGGCTGCTGGCGCTCGCCGATCGCTACGCCGGGGATCTCAGCGGCGGTCAGCGGCGGCTGGTGGAGATCATGCGAGCACTGATGGCCCAGCCGGAGGTCATGCTCCTCGACGAGCCGATGGCCGGGGTGCACCCCCGCCTCGCCCATCAGATCGGCATGCAACTCGTGCGACTGTGCGAGGAGGGCACGACCGTGATCATGGTCGAGCACGAGCTCTCGATCATGGACGAGTTCTGTGACCCGGTGGTCGTGCTCGCCGACGGGAAGGTCCTCGCCGAGGGGACGATGGCCGCGCTGCGGGCCAAGGAAGAGGTCGTGGAGGCCTACCTTGTCGGCTGAGTCAGCGCCGCCCGCCGATCCAGTCAACGCCGGGGCGCTGCTGGAGGACCGGGTCACCGGCATCGAGCTGCGCACCGAGGAGCTCACCGCCGGCTACGGCGGCAGCCCGGTCATCCACGGCGTGTCGATCTCGGTCGCCCCCGGTGAGATCGTGTCGATCGTGGGCCCCAACGGGTCGGGCAAGAGCACGCTGCTCAAGAGCGTCGTCGGGGTCGTCGAGGTGCTGTCGGGCACGGTGCGCATCGGCGACCGGGACACGACCGGCTGGGCCTCGGAGAACATCGCCCGGATCGGGGTGGGCTATGTGCCCCAGATCGACGATGTGTTCGCGCCGCTGACGGTGCGGGAGAACCTGGAGATGGGCGGCTACCTGCTCAAGAACCGCGAGGTGAACGCCCGCATCGACCACGTCATGTCGGTGTTCCCGCGGCTGGCCACGATGGGGAGCCGGCGCGCCGGCAAGCTGAGCGGCGGCGAGCGCAAGATGCTCGCCATGGGCCGGGCGCTGATGCTCTCCCCCGCGCTGGTCGTGCTCGATGAGCCAACCGCCAACCTGGCGCCGATCATCGCCCA
>JBAWFG010000447.1:0-3974 GCA_049591655.1 Solirubrobacteraceae bacterium | reverse complement strand
TGCGGGGCCGCCGGCCCTACCGCCGCACCGACGAACCGATCGAGCGGCTGCGCGCCGGCCTGGCCCAGCTGAGAGCCGACGCGTCGCTGCGCTCGCCGGCGGGACGTCATGCCCTGCGGCTGGCCGTGGTCGTGCCGGTTGCAGCGATCATCGCTCGGGAGCTGCCGCTACAACGCGGCTACTGGGTGGCCGTGGCGGCGGCAACTGTTCTGCGCCCGGAGTTCGGGGCCACGCTCACCCGGGGCACCGAGCGAGCGGTGGGGACGCTGCTCGGAGTTGGCCTCGCCGGTGCCATCGCGGTGGCGCTGCACCCCGCAGGCGGGGCCACCGTCGTGATCGTGGCGGTTCTGGCATGGGCCGGCTACTCGGTGTTCCCGGCCAGCTTCGCGGTGGGGTTTGCGTTCATCACGGCGCTCGTCGTGTTCCTGATCAACGTCATCAGCCACGACACGCTCGCCACCGCCAGCGCCCGGCTGCTCGACACGCTCGTTGGCGGCGCGCTTGGCTTGCTCGCCTACGTCATCTGGCCCACCTGGGCCCACGGCTCGGCATGGCAGGCGCTCGCTGACGTCGCCGCCACCGAGCGTGACTACGTGGACGGCGTTTTGGACTGCGTGCAGCAGGGCCGGCGCCCCGGCGACGCTGAGATGCGGGCACTTGCCCGGCGCACCCGACTGGCCCGCACCAACGCCGAATCGACGGTCGGCCTGTCGCTGTCTGAGCCGACCACCCGTCAGATCGACGCCGACCAGAGCCAGGGGGCATTGGGCGCGATGCGGCGCCTCATCCAGGCCGCACATGTCATCCGGCTCGACGCCCAGGATGACCGCGCCGAGCGCCGCCCGTTCCCTGAGCTGGAGGCGCTGCGCGCGGACCTGCGGGAGCTGCTGACCCGGGTCGAGGCTGAGCTGCGTGATCGCCCCCACGAGGCCGGCGATGAGGCCCCGTTGCCGGATCTACGTGCTGCCTACGTCGGCTTCGCCCACAAGTCCGGCACCGATGCGGAGGCTCAGGCGCTGCTCGCCGAGCTCGATGAGATCGTCGACGCCGCCAACAGTCTGGCCGCCGTCGCCGGGATCTCCGCCGTCGACGAGGTTCCCGCCCCGGCCGGCGCCTGAGCCCCCGGTCGGGCCGTCAGCCGGCGGTGGCGCCGAGGTGCGGCGCCCAGCCGAGCGCCGGTGCAATCTCCCGCGCGACCGTCTCCAGCAATTGGGCGTTGTACTCGACCCCGAGCTGGTTGGGGACGGTGAGCAGCAGCGTGTCGGCGGCCTGCACGGCGGGGTCCTGGCGCAGCTCGGCGGCGATCACGTCGGGCTCTCCGACGTAGCTGCGACCGAATCGGGCGAGCACACCCTCCTCGAGGTAGCCGACCTGATCGCTGCCGTTGTCACGGGCCCGGCCGCCGAAGTACAGGCGGTCGGCGTCGCTGACGATCGGCAGCACGCTGCGGCTGATCGAGACGCGCGGCGTCCGGGCCCAGCCGGCGTGCTTCCACGCCTCGCGGTACATCTCGATCTGCTCGGCCTGCAACTCGCCGAACGGCACCCCGGTGTCCTCGGTGAGCAGCGTCGAGCTCATCATGTTCATGCCCTGCTGGGCCGTCCACACCGCGGTCTGCCGGCTCCCCGCCCCCCACCAGATCCGCTCGGCGAGTCCAGGCGATTGGGGCTGGATGGCGAGGGTCGCTGCCCCATCACCATTTCGCATGTCAGCCATCGCCACCCCCGCGCCCTGGATGGCGGCGCGGAACATGGCGGTGTGATCACGGGCCAGGTCGCCGTCGGTCTGCCCGTCGGCGGGGACGTAGCCGAAGGACTCCGATCCGTGCAGGGCCGGCTCCGGCGAGCCGCGACTGATGCCGAGCTGCAGGCGCCCGCCGCTGATCAGGTCGGTGGCAGCGGCCTCCTCGGCCATGTAGAGCGGGTTCTCGTAGCGCATGTCGATGACCCCGGTACCCATCTCGATCCGGTGCGTGCGCGCGGCGATCGCGGCCAGCAGCGGAAACGGCGAGGCGAGCTGCCGCGCGAAGTGATGCACCCGCACGTACGCGCCATCGATGCCGATCTCCTCAGCGGCGACGGCGAGTTCGATCGTCTGGCGCAGGGCGTCGTGAGCGGTCCGGGTCTGGGATCCGGGGACGTCCTGCCAATGGCCGAAGGAGAGGAATCCGAGGCGTTTCACCCCCTCGATGCTAGAAACGCCCCTGCCGGGGTCGCGCGGTGGGCCGATCCCGCGTTACTCGGACTGGCGCCCGAGCGTGGCCACGAAGCGATCGATCCGGCGGCGCTCGGTCTCAGGCAGCGCCCCGCCGGCTGCCACCAGCAGGGTCATCGGACCACGGTCACGGCCCCAGGCCGTCGCCCGGTCGCTGAATGCGCCGGCCACCCAGACGAGCGGCAGCGCCCCCGCGTAGTCGATCACGGTCGCCTCCTGCTCGGCCGCGGCGCGCTCGCCGCGCAGCAACCGGATGCTCACCAGTCCGAGCGCGTGGGTGACGGCATCGATCGCCGCGAGGCCGCCTTCGTCGGCGACGAGCGCGATCTCGCCATCCCCGAGCATGTCCGAGGCCCAGCTCTCCGGGGCGTCGGCGAGGGCTCCGGGCGGGCAGACGAAGCGAAAGGTCGGATCGGGCATCGCCATGACGCTACCTGAACCGCGCCAGCAACTGCGGGAGCTCGCGCATGTCCTCAAAGACAACCGTGCGCTCGCCGCGCAGCGTGTCGGGGCGTGTCACCCCGCCGGCGTAGCCGAAGGCGTCCATGCCGGCCGCCCGAGCCGCCTGAACGCCGTACTGGCTGTCCTCGACAACCGCGCAACGGGCGGGGCTCACGCCCATCTGCGCCGCTGCGTAGACGAACAGGTCAGGGGCCGGCTTGCCATGTGCCACCTGGGTGGCACTGAAGATGGCCCCATCGAACCGATCACGCAGGCCGGTGAGCCCGAGCTTGTAATGCAGTGGTTCCGGCTCGCTGCTGGAGGCAACGCACATCGCGTGCGGGATCTCGTCAAGCGCGCCGACGATCCCGTCGACGGGCTGCAGCCGCGCCTCATACGCCTCGATCAGCCGGGAGTGAAACGGCGCGTCCCACCCAGCGTGCAGCGGACGTCCGAGATGCTCCTCGATCGTCGTCCTCATCACCGATGGCGAGCGGCCGACGAACCGGTCGATCACCTCCTCCCGGGACATGTGCAGCCCGAAATGGTCGAGCATCTCAAGGTCGATCTCGATCCCCATGGGCTCGCTGTCGACGAGCACCCCGTCGCAGTCGAAGATCACCAGCTCCAGCGGATCGGCGGCGGTCATCGCGGCTGCGCGACGGCCGCCAGGTCGTCGGTGTCATCGAGATCGGGCATGGCGTCGAACATATTGCCGGTATCCGGCCCGACGGGGCATCGTCGACCCCGGCAAACACGCGGCACCACGACCGACCATCTAGCGTGTCCACAATGGAGGGTCATGCGCCGCACCGGGCGCGAGCTGCCCCGGCGCTGCTCGCCGCCGGGCTCATTCTCGTCGCCATCAACCTGCGCCCGGCCGCCGCCAGCCTGGGGCCGGTGCTCGGCCGGATCGAATCGGACACCGGGCTTCCCTCCGCCTGGGCCGGCGCGCTGACGACGCTGCCGGTGCTGTGCTTCGGGCTGCTGGCCCCGCTGGCCCCGCCGCTCGCCCGCCGGCTCGGCGTGCGCAGCGCGATCGCCGCCGCGATGCTTGTGCTGTTCGGCGGCCTGCTCCTCCGGCTCGTCCCCGGCGCCGGCTTCCTGTTTCTGGGCACGGCTCTGGCGGGAGCAGCGATCGCCGTCGGAAACGTGCTCGTCCCGGTGGTGGTCCGCCGTGACTTCGCCGGACGCACGGGCGCGGCGATGGCGTTGTACACGACCTCGATGATCGCGTTCGCCGCTCTGGCCGCCGGCGTCACCGTGCCGGTGGCGGACGCGCTCGGTGGCGGGTGGCGCCCCGGGCTGGCGATCTGGGC
>JBAWFG010000446.1:0-2173 GCA_049591655.1 Solirubrobacteraceae bacterium | reverse complement strand
CCCTGAGGCCGAGGCCGAGTCTCAGGACACGGGCGACGCCGCAGCCGCTTCAGAACAGCCGGCTGCCGCCTGAAAGCGGCGGACGGGGTCCCGTCCGCCGCCCGCCACCCCCTCCCGGGACGTGGGCATTTAAGCGAACGTGGGCTTCGCTTAAACGCCCAGGTGGGACCTGGGCGCCTAATCCACGTTCAGCGTGGATTACTCGCCCAGGTTGGGCCCATACGCCGAGACGCCGGGGCTGAGAGCGATCGGGTGGTGAGCTGTCTTGGGGGCGCGGCAGTATGGGCGGATGGCGTTGACCCTGGTGCTTGGCCCGGCCAACTCCGCGAAGGCGGGGGAGGTGCTGGGTGCGTTTGCGGCGGCCGCTCCCCGCGGGGCGCTGCTCGTGGTGCCGACGGCGGCCGACGCCGAGCATTACGCGCGGGAGCTCGCCGGGGACGCCGTGGTGCTGGGGTCGGTGCTCACCTTCGACGGGCTCGTGGGTGAGATCGCGCGGCGGGCGCGGTACACGGCGCGGCGGCTGTCGGCGCTCCAGCGCCGGCGGGTCATCGAGCGCGTGCTTGCCGGCGGCCGGCTGGAGGTGCTGCGCGAGTCGGCATCGGCGACCGGCTTCGCCGATGCCGCAGGCGATCTGATCGCCGAGCTGGCCCGGGGGCTCGTGTCGCCGGAGCGGTTCATCGTCGCGCTGCGCGCGTGGTCGGCGCAGGACGTGCGCCGGGCGCCGTACGCCACGGAGGTCGGCCGTATCTACTCGGCGTACATCCGGGAGCTCGACCGCCTCGGCCGCGTCGACGACGAACTCCATGCCTGGCGGGCGCTCGATGCCCTGCGCGCCCAGCCGGGCCGGTGGGGGTCAGACCCCGTGTTCGTCTACGGCTTCGACGACCTCACCGAACTCGAGCGTGACGCCGTCGAGACGCTCGCCCGCGTCGCCGGCGCCGAGGTGACCGTGTCGCTGACCTACGAGCCCGGGCGCGAGGCGCTCGTCGCCCGGGCCGAGACCGTTGAGGAGCTACGCCCGCTGGCCCAGCGTATCCGGGAGCTCCCCGCGCAGGATGCCTACTACGCGCCGCAATCGCGGGTCGCCCTGCACCACCTCGAGCGCCACCTGTTCTCCGGCGAGACGGCCGAGGCGGAGCGGATCGATCCCGGGGATGCGGTGGTCCTGCTGGAGGCCGGTGGCGAGCGGGCCGAGGCCGAGCTCGTCGCCCAGCGGGCGCTCGGGCTGCTGCGCGAGGGGGTGGCGCCGGCGGAGATCGCGGTCGTGTATCGCTCGCGGGCCAGCGCCGCCGGGCTGCTGCACCAGGTGTTCGGGCAATACGGGGTACCGCTCGCCGCCCGGCACGCTCCGCCGGTCGGCCACACCCCGCTGGGACGCGGGCTGCTCGCCGCTGCCCGCTGCGCGCTGACCCCCGCCGAGGCGACCGCCGATGACCTGCTCGGCTACCTGCGCGCGCCCGGCGTCCTGCAGACGCCCGAGATCGCCGACGGGCTGGAGGCCGACATCCGCCGCGGCGGCCTGCTCACCGCGGCCCAGGCGCGGGAGCAGTTGGGCTGGGAGCTTGCAGAACTCGACGAGCTGGCTGCGGTGCGCGACGTGGGCCGGGGCCTGTGCCGGATGGCCCGCCGCCTGCTCGCTGCCCCCCACCGGCAGGCGGCGGCGGTGCTCAGCTCCGTCGAGGCGCTCGACGCTCGAGCGCTGCGCGCCGTCGTGGCCGCAGTCGACCAGCTTGCCGAGCTCGGCCTCACCCCGCCTCCAGCGGAGCTCCTGCAGTTGCTCTCAGAGGTGGCCGTCGCTCCCGAGGTGGGCGGCCCGGCGGCTGACGCGATCCTGCTGGCCGAGCCGCTGGAGGTGCGCGCGCGCCGATTCCGTTTCGTGTTCGTGTGCGGGCTACAGGAAGGGGAGTTCCCGCTGCCGGCTCGTCCCGAGCCATTCTTCTCCGACGAGCGACGCCGGGAGCTGGCGTCGGCGTCGGGATTGCGGCTGCGCCAGCGCGAGGATGCGCTGGCCGCCGAGCGCTACCTGCTCTATGCCTCGCTGTCACGGGCGACCGAGCGGGTCTACCTCGCCTACCGCAGCTCCGACGAGGAGGGCAACCTAGCGCTGCCGTCTCCCTTCATCGCCGATGTCGCCGAGCTGATGGAGCCCGGGTGGCGTGAGCGCCGCGGCCGC
>JBAWFG010000445.1:0-1649 GCA_049591655.1 Solirubrobacteraceae bacterium | reverse complement strand
GCGTAGGCCCGGGGCCGGCGCCCGGCCCGCACGAGCGCCGCCAGCGGTCCGGGCAGGTTGCGGGTGAAGTCGTCGGCGTCCAGGGTGGCGACGTCGGGGTGCAGGGCGGCGGTCAGCACGCGGGCGGCGCCCATGCTGGCCGCATCCCGGACAAACGCGTCCAGGGTGTGGCGGTGGCGATGGGTGGCGTGCAGCGAGCGGTCAAAGACGCCGGTGAGCCCGGCGTCCAGGCAGCGGATCCCGAAGTCCCGGTCGGCGTGGTAGTGCTCGGTGAAGCGCGGGTTGGCCAGGCCGATCGACAGGCCCGCCTCCCGGGGCATCGAGAAGTTGCCGCCCCACAGGTCCCGGACGGGGCTGAGCGGGTCCTCCTCGTAGTGGACGCAGCGGCCCTCGTACTCCCGGGCATAGACGCGCCCGGCGACGTTCTCGGCGCTCGGAGCGCCGAGCTCCATCGGCATGTAGCCGAGCACGATCCTCGGCGGGCCCTCACCGGCATGGCGCGCCGCGTGGCCGCTGACAAGCCCTGGGGAGGCCACGACGTCGTCGTCGACGAACAGCACCACATCGCCGGTCGCGGCCCGCGCGCCGGCGTCCCGGGCGGCCATGTCGCCGCTGTTCTCGATGTAGACGGCCCGCAGCCGCGGCCGGTCGGCGGCCAGGCGCTCCACCGTCTCCAGCGAGCCGTCCGGGCAGCCGTCGACGACCACGATCACCTCGGTGGTAGCGGGATCGTCGAGCAGCGGATCAACGACGCTCTGAATCACGTGGGGACGGCGGTAGGTCGGGACGACGACCGAGACGCTCGGGGGGCTGGACACGGCTCTGGACACGCCCTCAAGGTAGCGGCGCCTCGCCGGACTCGTGCTCCGCGCCCTATCGCAGGCGCCTTACCCCAGAACCGGCCACCGTGCCGGGCAATCGGCGGGCACATGCCGGATTCCGGCGTCTTAGCGGGTTCTCATACAGACGTCCAGAAAACGTTGGATCGGGCCTGGACACCTGTCCGGTGAGCGTCCAGTTGCTCACGCGCGAGCGGCCCGGATTCGATCAACGCTGACATGCCTCTCCTCCCGCCGCTCCTCGCTCACGACGCCACCATCCCGGCGCCGTCCGGCGCTTCCCGCGCCCGTCGCCGTACCACGCTGCTGGTCACCCTCCTCGGCAGCCTCGCGGTCGCCGCCGCCGGCCCCGCGGCGGGCCTCGCCGTCGCCAAGGTCCACAAGCCCGCCGCTCACCGGACAAAGCACCGAGTCGCCGCCCATCGGCCCGCCAAGAAGTCCACCAAGCACATCAGGGCTTCGGTCAAGACCGCGGCGCGGCGGGTCGGCACCAAGCCGGCGACCAAGCCGGTCGCGGTGATCGCCAAGCCCGCCGCCCCGGTCAGCACCCGGCCCGTGGGCGGTGTTCCGGTCACGGTCTCGGCCTTCCGCAGCCCGTCGGCGCCGGGGGGCAGTACCCCGACCACGGTGGCGGCGGCCGCCACGGTGACGCGGGCGTTGACGACGACCACCCCGGCGCCGGCCTCGGCGTGGGGTGAGCCCGCGCTGGTCAACCCGATCACGATCAACGTCACGCCGGCGACCAACCTCGCGCTCAACCAGAGCCAGGACTACATCCTGCAGTGCCCGTCGACCACGCTGGCGCTGACC
>JBAWFG010000444.1:0-2061 GCA_049591655.1 Solirubrobacteraceae bacterium | reverse complement strand
CCATTGACCCGGCGCTGACGGCCGGCGCGGCGCCACAGCCGGGGCAGCGCCCGTGAATCGCGCGGCTCTCGTGGCGAGGCATCGAGTTCACGCAGCGCCTCGACGAGCTCCTCAGGGGTGCGCTGTGGGGGACGGAATCCCTCTCGATGTCCCCCCGGCGGCATCGCGCACATGATAGGCGCGGACGGGCCCCACGGAGCCGCACCGGACGTCGGAGCGAGCCCGGGATCCGCGGACGGTGGCTGGTGGCCCTGTCCGCAGGACCTGCCGCCAGACCACTAGGCTTTCCGGTGATGATCTCCACGAACCAGCTCAAGAACGGCAACCACATCGAGGTGGACGGCACCGTCTTCAAGGTGCTCGAGTTCCAGCACGTCAACCCCGGCAAGGGGGCGGCGTTCGTCCGCACCAAGCTGCGGCGCACCTCCGATGGAAACGTGATCGACAAGACCTTCCGCGCCGGGGAGAAGTTCCGCTCGGTGCGCACCGAGGTGCGACGGATGCAGTTCATGTACGCCGACGGCCAGGACGCCCACTTCATGGACTCCGAGAGCTATGAGCAGCTCGCCGTCCCGCAGGGCTCGCTGGAGGAGGAGCTGCGCTGGACCAAGCCCAACGACGAGGTCGAGCTGCTCTACATCGACGATCAGCCGGGCGGCCTGCAGCTGCCGAGCGCCGTCGACCTCGAGGTGAGCGAGACGGAGCCGGGCCTGCGCGGCGACACGGCGTCAGGGGGCGGCAACAAGCCCGCCACGCTGGAGACCGGTGCGACGATTCAGGTGCCGCTGTTCGTCAACATCGGCGACCGGGTGCGGGTCGACACCCGCAGCGGCAAGTACGTCTCGCGGGCCTAGCTCGCGCACGCCGCGCCGCGCCGCAGCCCCGGCACCAGCCCGCCGCCCCCGCGGGCCCTGTGCACGCGCAACCCTACGGTTGATTGGTCGATTTTCCGTGCTATCCCCGGAGAAATCGGACAACCAACGCGGACGTCGGCTGGCAGCGCAGCGGCAGGGGGTTCACTCGCGGTTGCGGAACACCTCGGCGAGGGCGACGGCGGTCGCGACCCCGGCGTTGAGGCTCTCCAGGCCCGGCTGGCCACCGGCGATCCGCACCAGGGCGTCACAACCCTGCTTGGTGCGCTGACGCAGACCCTCCCCCTCGGCGCCCACGACGAGCACCGTCTTTGCGTCGAACTCGGTCTGGGCCAACGTGGCCTCGCCCCGCTCGTCGAGCCCGTAGATCCAGAAGCCCAGGCCCTTGAGGATCTCCAGGCTCCGGGCCAGGTTGGTGATTCGGTAGGTGTCGACGAGCTCGGCGCCGCCGACCGCGACCCGCGCCACCAGCGGCGACACCTCGGCGGCTCGGTTCTTGAGGATGAGCGCCGCGTCGACGCCGAAGAACGCCGCGCTGCGCAGGATCGTGCCCAGGTTCTGGGGGTCTGAGATCTGGTCGAGCGCCAGCACGACGCGGGCGTCGGCGAGCCGGTTCAGATCGGCTTCGGTGAGCAGCTGACGCGGGCGGGTGAGGACCACGACCCCCTGGTGCTTGTCGTCGTCGTTGACCCCGCCGACCCGGCGGAACTCAGGCCACGGCAGCAGCTCCGGCTCGATTCCGGCCCGGCGGGCGAGCGTGATCATGTCCCGGTGATAGGACTCCTTGCCCGCCATCACCAGCCGGGTGACCGATTCCGGGCGCGTGAGCAGCACCGCTCGCACCGAATGCTTACCGAAGACCTTGTCCACGGCGACGACGGTACCGCGCCGGCGGGGGGTGGGGTCCGTCTGCGCCGGGCCTGACCCGCCCGGGGGACCGGGGTTTCGGCCCCCATGTCCGCTGCTACGCTGCCTCGCGGACCCGTCCAGGACGGCTGTACATGGAGCGTAGGGAGTCAGAGCCGGTCGGCGAGGACTCGCCGCAGGTACCAGACGAGGACGCACCCCCGGTCCCGGCCGAGGGCGGCGAGGCCGAGGCCGAGGCCGACGAGGCTGTCGCCACCGAGCCCGCGCCCACCGAGCCCGCGGCCACCGAGCCCGCGCCCACCGAACCCGCGCCCACCGAACC
>JBAWFG010000443.1:0-8618 GCA_049591655.1 Solirubrobacteraceae bacterium | reverse complement strand
AGCGTGAGGAGGGAGATGAGGCGTCGCATCGGGCTACTCCACCGTGACGGTCTTGGCGAGATTGCGGGGCTGGTCGACGTTGAGCCCGCGCACGCACGCGACGTGGTAGGCGAGCAGTTGCAGCGGGATGACCGCCAGCAGCGGTTGCAGGAGCGGGTCGGTGCCCGGCAGTCCGAACACGTCGTCGGCATACTCGGCGACCTCGTCCCGGCGCTCGCCGGCGATGGCGAGCACATGGGCGCCGCGCGCTCGCACCTCGGCGATGTTCGACAGCAGCTTGCCGAGCACCCACGAATCGGTCGCCACACACACGACCGGGGTGCCCTGTGAGAGCAGTGCGATCGGCCCGTGCTTCATCTCGCCGCCGGCATAGGCGTCGGAGGGGATGTAGGTGACCTCCTTGAGCTTGAGCGCTCCCTCCTGGGCAATCGGCAATCCGGCGTGGCGCCCGAGGAACATGCAGAACTCGGTGTCGGCCCAGTGCCGGGCGGCCTCGCGGGCCCAATGCGACGCCTTGGTTGCGACCTCGGCGATGAGGTCGGGCAACCGCCCGAGCTCGCCGGCCAGCTCCGCGGCCCGCGACGGGCTCAGCGTCCCGCGCACCTGGCCGAGACGGAGCGCCAGCAGCGCCAGGGCGATGACCTGGGCGGTGAACGTCTTGGTGGCGGCGACGCCGATCTCGACACCGGCGCGGGTGTAGAGAACGCCGTCGGCATCACGGGTCGCCTGCGAGCCCATCACGTTGGTGAGGGCCAGCACGGTGGCGCCACGACCGCGAGCGAGCCGCATTGCGGCCAGGGTGTCAGCGGTCTCGCCCGACTGGGTGATCCCCAGCACCAGCTCGCGGGCTCCGAGCACTGGGTTGCGGTAGCGATACTCGGAGGCGATGTCGAGCTCCACCGGGACCCGGGCCCACTCCTCGATGAGGTAGCGGCCGAGGAGACCGGCGTTGAACGAGGTCCCGCAGGCGACGATCCGCAGGCGGTCGATCTGCCGCATGGCGCGCTCGTCGACGCCGAGCGGCTCGTCGTCAAGGTAGGCACCCAGCGCCGTCAACCGGCCGGCCAGGGTTGCCGACACGGCCTCGGGCTGCTCGTTGATCTCCTTGAGCATGAAGGCGTCGTATCCGCCCTTCTCGGCGACGTCGTGGGCCCAGTCGACGGTGATGCTCTCGGCGTGACGCTGCTGGCCGGTTGCGGCCTCGAAGAACCGGACGCGGTCGCGCGTGGCGACGACGAGCTCGCCATCCTGCACGTTGTGGATCTCCCGCGTGTGGGCGAGGAACGCAGGGATCGCCGAGGCGATGAAGTGGCCGTCGTGCGCGACCCCCACCACCAGCGGGCAGTCCAGGCGGGCGGCGACGAGCAGTCCCGGCTCGTCGACTGACATGGCGACGATCGCGTAGTGGCCGCGCAGCTCGCGCAGGGTCGCGCGGACTGCCTGGGCCAGGTCACCGTGGTCGTGACGGGCGATCAGGTGCGCGACAATCTCGGCGTCGGTCTCTGACCGGATCACGGCGCCCTCGGCGATGAGTTCACGACGCAGTTCGAGGTAGTTCTCGACGATCCCGTTGAGCACGATGTGGATGCGCCCGGCGGTGTCGGCGTGCGGATGAGCGTTGGCCTCGGTGACGCCGCCGTGGGTCGCCCAGCGGGTGTGGCCGATGCCGGTGGAGGGATCCCCGGCCACCGGAGCACCGGGCCCCGTTCCGGGTTCCGTGCCCGCGCCGACGAGCACCCGCTCGCTCACCGCCACCCGCTGGTCGACGGCGGCGCGCAGAGCGGCGAGGTTGCCAACCGCGCGCACCGTCTCGGTCGCGCCTGACTCCGAGAGCAGGGCGATGCCCGCGGAGTCATAGCCGCGATATTCGAGCTGCTCCAGGCCCTGCAGCAACAGCTCATCGGCGGGGCGGCGCCCCACGTAGCTGGTGATTCCACACATCGTCTTACTCCGTGTTGTTGGTGGTCAGGGGCGTCTGCGTCGCGGAGGACGCCGCGGCTGCGCCGGCCGGCTCGGCCGGATCGTGGGCGCGCAGCCAGCCGTACAGCTGTGCGGGGGTGGTCGACGTGTGCGCCTCCCAGCGCTTCTGCGGACCGCTCCCGGTGGGGGTGCTGTAGGGCGGATGGTTGTAGTCGTCCTGGACGAACACCGTCCCGAACTGGGCCTTCATCAGCCCCAGCGTGAACGGCACGACGCGGGGATCGTTGCCGGCGTCCTGCTGGCCGTAGTCGCCGTAGGGCACAGCCATCGAATACACGGGGATGCCCTGGGCGCGGAACTGGTCGGCGAGCGTGAACAGGTCGCCGGCCACTCGCCGCTGATAGTTGGCGAAGGTCTCCTCGCCGGTCGAGCGCAGCCAGCGCCGCATCGAATAGAACGGCCGCTGGTCTCCACGTGAGTCAATGGTCACCTGGATGTGGCCGCGGTAGGCGTGGGGCTGGACGTCCCAGCGGCCCGTGGCCACCATCCGGTGCAGCTCGGTCCAGTTGAGGTAGAACGGGTTGCGGTCGGCGATCACGCCGGTGATGACGAACATCGTCGCCCGGTACCCCTCCTTGGCGAGGATGCTGTCCGCGCCTCGGTAGGAGTCAAGCCGCCCGTCATCAAATGTGATCAGGATCGGCCGCGCCGGTAGCCCGGTGCTGTCGCCGTGCTGGAAGGCGTTGTACTGGGCGATGCTGATCGTCTGAAAGCCCGCCAGCTTGAGCATCTCCATCTGCGCGGCGAACGTCCGGCGGCTGACCGAATAGCCGTCGTTGGAGTTGTCGATGCCGTGGTAGACGAGCACCGGGATCGCCCCCGTGAACGCGGGCAACGCGGTGAATGTCTGGCGCTGGGCGGCGGTCAGGACGTTGGCCGGGGCCGGGAATGGCGGTGACTGGTAGTAGCGGACGTAGCTGCGGTGGGTGTTGATCACGATCGGCATGACGCCGAGCAACGGCAGGGTCGATAGCGGCAGCAGCAGGAACGAGCCGATGCGGCCGAGCTTCGCCGTGAGTCCGCGCCGGGGTTTGCGCTTCATGAGGTCACCTCCGAGAGCTGCGACTGGGGGATGGCGGTCGTTGTCGTCATGCCCGCGGTCGCCGGCCGGGTGCCCCACGACGCGGAGCGGGTGGTGACGATCGCCCAGTAGGTCTGCCACAGCAGGAAGGCGATGTAGAAGAAGCAGAAGACGATCCCGTACACCCAGAGGTTGTCGTAGCGGGGGCGTCGAGCCGCGTAGTAGAGGCCGTAGCAGACGCTCATCACATACACGCCCATCAGGTAGAGCACCGGGGCACCCCCGCCGGCGGCGGGCATCATGAACAGCGCGTGGAGTGCCACCACCGGCGCGATGACGGGCAGGATGATCCCGATGTAGAGGCAGGCCGACGCAATCGGGTTCTTGCGCCAGATGAATCGGGCGACGATCAGTGACTCGCGGGTCCAGGAGCGCTTCCAGCGCAGCTGCTGCTTCATGAACTGGCGGAAGGTGGTGGGGACGATCGTGTGACTCACCGCCCGGGCCTCGTATTTGACTTTCCACCCGCGCAGGACGCAGTTGGTCAGCGAGCGGTCGTCGCCGAAGGTCGACTCCCGGCCGAGGAACTTCTGGTTCTCCCACCAGTCGAGGTGGGGCATGATCGCCTCGCGACGGTAAGCCGAGAAGCACCCCGAGCAGCAGGTGACGGCGTTGAACACCGACTCGGCCGCCTTGTTGACCGAGAAGGCGACGAAATACCGGACGGCCTGCATCTTGGTCATCCAGTTCTCGCGGACGTTGAGCACGTCAGCGTGCCCGCAGATCCCGCCGACCTTGGGATCGTGGAATCCCTGCATGAGAATCCGCATCGCGTCGGGGTCAAGCACCGAATCGGAGTCCACGAAGGCGATGATCTCGGCCTCGGTGGCGCGGATACCGGCCGCCATGGCGGCGCGCTTCCCGCGGTTCTGAGGGAAGTTGATGACCCGCACGCGTCCGTTGGCGGTGGCCGCCACCTTCTCCATTTCACCGAGCGTGTTGTCGGTCGAGCCGTCGTTGACGGCGACGATCTCCAGCTTGTCGGCGGGGTAATGGAGTTCCAGCAGCGAGCGCAGCGCCATGGCGATCGCCGCCTCCTCGTTGAAGCCCGGCATCACGATCGCGACGTGTGGCTCGAGCCCGTGATCCTTGCTCGCCCGATAGAACGCGCTGAACACGAACCGGCTGGAGATGTAGAAGACGACGACCAGGCCGTAGGCCGACAGCAGCGGCGAGACGGTGAGCATCTGGATGAACGCGCTCTTGTAATAGAGGACGGCGCCGAGCAGGACGAGCAGGTAGGCGGCGGAGACGATGCGGATGACGACGTCCAGCCAGGTGCCCTTGGCAAGCGTCGGGGCGGCCGGTCCGGCGGGCGCGGGGGCGTCTGCCACCGAGGGGGTGACGGCCTCGATCGTCGGGGTGGGTGCCGGCGCGACCCGGGCCCGCTCGGCAGCCTGCGCCCGCAGGCGGGCGACCTCTTCGGGTGCGCAGCCCAGCAGCGCCGCCAGCGTCTCATCCGAGACGCCGTGGTCGGCGCTCAGCTCCAGCAGCGCCATGTCGGCTGTCGTCTGGGTCTCGGCAGCCCGCGTCGGCTCGCCGGCCGGGGCCGAAGCCGGAGTCTCGTCGAACCGGGGGGCGCCCGGTACGACCGCGGTGCGACGGCCGTTGCTCAACCGCCGCTGGTAGTCCTCGCGCCAGCGCCGCAGCGCGTCGTTGAGGAGCGGGTTGGTCGCCATCAGACCGTGTGCCGGCGCACGCCGCCGGCCGTCCGGTAGGTGGCATCGAGCACGTCCTCGCACTCAGCGAGGAACCCGTAGTCAAAGCCGTGGTGAACGGTGGCGATCAGCGCCAGGTCATAGGCGGCGGCCTTCGGGCCCGCCACCGAATGCAGCGTTCCGACACCCCGGATCACCGCCGTCTCGACGAGCGGGTCGTAGTAGTCGACGTGGACCCCCTGGGCCGCCAGATGGCGGGTGATATCCGAGGCGGGAGACTCCCGGTAGTCCTCGACGCCCGGCTTGTAGGCCATCCCGACGACGAGCACCCGTGCGTCGGTGGTGGCGATGCCACGGTCGGCGATCACGTCAAGCGCGCGCTCGGCGACAAACGCTGGCCGGCCGGCGACCCGGGCCATCGCCGCGGTGGCGATCGGCGTGGGCACACCTGCCTGGGCGAGCGGGGCAAGCAGGTAGTAGGGATCGACCGGGATGCAGTGGCCGCCGATCCCGGCGCCCGGGTAGTGCGCGAGGAACCCGTAGGGCTTGGTTGCCGCGGCGTCGACGAGCTCGACGATGTCGAGGTCGTAGTGCTTGGCGATCGTCGCCATCTCATTCGCGAATGCCAGGTTGACGGCGCGGAAGGTGTTCTCGTAGAGCTTGGTGGCCTCCGCGGCCTCCGCGGAGGAGACGGTGTGCACGCGCTTGACGATCGGGTCCAGTACGAGGTGCGCGGCCTCGGTGCAGGCGGGGGTGACACCACCCAGGACCCGCGGGGTCTCCATCTGCGACACCGACTCGTCACCGGGGAGGATCCGCTCGGGCGCAAACGCGATGTGGATGTTCTCGCCGGCCATCAGCCCGCGCTCGGCCAGCGGCTCCACCAGTTGCGTGCGAGTCGTGCCGACGTAGGTGGTCGAGGTGAGGATGATCGTCTGGCCCGCTCGGGCGTGCTGCACGACGGTGGCGCAGGCACCGTGGACCGCGCGGGGGTCGGGGTTGAGCTCCTCGTCGACGGGGGTGGGGACGGCGATGATGATCGCGTCGGCCTTAGCCATGCGGCTCATGTCGGAGCTGAGCGCCAGGCGGCCGGTGTCGAGCGCCTCCATCAGCAGCGCCCGGTCGCGGTCGAGCAGATCGGCGGTCGCCCGGGCGATTGAGTCCAGGCGCGCCTGGGAGACGTCGAGGCCGATAACCGAGATGCCGTTGGCCTGGAGGGCGAGCCCCGTCGGAAGCCCGACGTAGCCGAGGCCGACGATCGCGACGGTCATGGGGATGACGCGGGCAGCGCCATGGGCGGCGGCGGCCTCCGCCAGACCGTTCCCGGCCTGGGTCAATGCGGCGGCGTCGACCAGATGGTCTGAGTTAGCTGTTGCAGACATGAAGGAAGCGGTCCTTATCTGGCGGCCAGTGGGCGGAGCGCCAACACCGGTGCGTCTTCGTGTGGGGGGACGTGAGACCGACGCCTCGTCGCCCCGGCAGAAGGGGCGTCTGAGACTCACGAGGGAACGCCGTCGGTCTTGATCAAATCGTCGGCAGCAATCCGCGCTGGCTGAACCGCCTCTGTCGCCCCCAACGGCTGAAAGCGTTGAGTTCCAAGGTTTTCCTAGATTCCAATCGTCAGCGTGCTGACACATTTTTCCTCGATCAGGCGTCCAAAACCGGTTTGAGACCGGCTCGACACCTATTCGAGCCTTGAGGAGGTTTGGCCTCAAACCGCCCGCGTTCATGGGCTTTTCGTGCCCCCGGGTCGGGGGGTGGCGCAAGCGGCCGACGTGGATCACCTGCGACCGCGGCTGCCGGTCTTGAGCCGTGACGACCGGCTTGCGTGAGGCAGGCCGCGCTGGCAAGATACGAAAGATGTCTTTCACATCTGGGCGGACGCCAGAGCGTCGCATCACGATCGCCGATCCGCGTGCCCTCCGGGTGCTCGCCCATCCACTACGCCTCGCATTGCTGGACCGGCTGATGGCCTTCGGCGAGCAGACCGCCGCCCAGTGCGCCGACGCCGTTGGCTCCACGACGTCCAATTGCAGCTATCACCTGCGTTTGCTCGCCCGCGCTGGGCTCGCTGCGCCGGGGGAGTCCGCCGACGGCAGGGAGCGCCCGTGGCGCAGCACCGCCACCGGCCTGCAGTTCGGTCCGGCGGAGGCGGCCGCGTCGCCCGCAGCACGGGGCGCTGCCCGGTCTCTCGACGAGCTGGCGCTGGCCCGCGACGAGGAGCTGACGCGGGCCGCACTCGCCCGTCGCGACGAGCTGCCAGGCGCATGGCGGGATGCCGAGGCCAACCACAGCTACGCGCTGCGGATCGCTCCAGGCGAGCTACAACGGCTCGTCGCCGCGATCGACGAGCTCGTGCGTCCCTACATCGGATTGACCCGGGCCGACGTGCCGGACGACGGGGACGTGGCCTATCTGCGGCTGCTCGCGTTCCGCCATCCCCAGGTTCCGTGACCGCGGTCGTCCGCACATCGGCCCGCGGCGCCGGATTGCACCGAAACCCCGGCTACCGGCGGCTGTGGTTTGCGGCGGTCGTTTCACAGACCGGCGACTGGCTGCTGTTCATCGCGCTCCCGCTCGCGGTGCTGTCGATGACCGGTTCGGTGCTGGCGACCTCGACCGTGTTCCTCGCCGAGCTCCTTCCGGCCGTGCTGACCGGACTGCTCGGCGGCCCGCTCATCGACCGGCCGGGCGCGCACCGGCTGCTCGCTCGCCTCACCGCGGCCCAGGCCGTCGTGGTGATGCCGCTGCTGTGGCTCTCGCCCGGGCGCCTGTGGCTCGTCTACCTTGTGGCCGGGCTGCAGGCGGCGATCACCAGCATCACGCTTCCCGGTCAGCAGGCACTCGTTCCGGCGCTCGTCGATGCAGCAGCTCTGCCCCGGGCCAACGGCCTGGTCGAGATGGCCGGCAACGTCGCGCGGCTGGCGGGTTCGCCGCTCGGCGGCGTGCTGCTGCCGATCGTGGGTCTCGACGGGCTCGTTGCCGGTGACGCGGTGAGCTTTCTGATCAGCGCGCTGCTCCTCGCCGGGTGCGGGCCGAGCCGCCCCGCACCCGCACCCGCCCGGCCCGGGGCTGGGCAGAGACGAAGTGCCGGTGGGGGCCTGCGTGCAATCAGCGAAGGCTGGGGGGCGGTGCGGCGGTCACCAATGCTCGCCGCCGGAGTTGCGGTCTCGTTGCTCGGCGGTATCGCCCAGGGGTTGTTCCTGGTGTTGTTCGTTTTGTTCGTACTGCGCTCACTGCACCACGGCGACGACGTCGTCGGTCTATTGCGGGGTGTGCAGGCGATCGGCGGCGTGGCGGGTGGCCTGCTCGTCGGCGCGTGGGCCCGGCGTGCCGGGACGCGCCGCCTGACCGTGTGGGGACTCGCCGCGTTCGGATGTGTCTCACTCGTCACCTGGAACAGTCCGCAGCTCACCACGAACCCCGCCTGGTATGCCGCACTGTTCATCGTCGTCGGCGTTCCCGCCACGGCGTTCGTCACCGGACTGGTGACCGAGCTGCAACTGGTGTGCCCGGCGCCGGTCCTCGGCCGGGTCCTCAGCCTGGTCGGCGTCGCCCAGGCGGCCGGACAGGGTGCCGGCGTCCTCGCCGCCGGCGTGCTCAGCGGCGCCGTGCCGCTCGCCGTGCTGCTCAACGGTCAGGGCTGTCTGTATCTGGCGGGTGCGGCGGTCGCCGCACTGGGGTTTCAGGCCACGCGGACGCACCGATCGACCGCCGGGATGTTGCTCAAGACAGAGCATTGACCTCCTCACGCAGCGTGTGCTGGGGGAGCTTGCTCACAGCACCAGCCATCGCTCCACCGCTGTGAACGTCTCCGATGCTGCATCCAGCATCACGCCCATCCCGAGGGCACGCGCCTCACGTTCCAGCACATCCCTGAATTCGCGCCAGCGGCGACC
>JBAWFG010000442.1:0-4047 GCA_049591655.1 Solirubrobacteraceae bacterium | reverse complement strand
GGCGTCGCGGCTCAACGAGGAGCTCGGCTCATTGCTCGATGGTCTGACGTTCCTCGCGTTTGGCGCCGTCCTGATGGGCCCGACGCTCGCGCACCTGAGCGTTGCCATCGTCGCCTACGCCGTGCTGAGCCTGACCGTCATCCGCATGGTTCCGGTGGCGCTGGCGATGCTCGGCACGGGCGCCCGCCGCCAGACGACGGCATTCCTGGGCTGGTTCGGGCCCCGGGGGCTGGCATCGATCGTGTTCGCCGTCATCGTCGTCGAGCAATCTCAGCTCCCCCACGTACAGACGATTCTTCTCACCACGTATGTGACGGTGGGACTGTCGGTGCTCGCTCACGGGGTGTCGGCGGCACCATTGGCGACTCGCTACGCCCGCTGGTACCGCTCGCACCCGCACGGCCGGCGGCCGGTGATGGAGAGCGTGCCGGCAGCCCATCATCGGGCCCGCGGACTGGCCCCCTCGCTGCCCGCCGCGTCATCCGCATCGGATGACGGGCAATGAGACGCGGTGTGTTTTGATGAGCGTCATGACCGAGCACGCCCACGGCGACGGAGGCTGCTGCAGCCCCTCACGGGGCACCGATAGCCCAGCGCCGACAGCGGCGCTGGCCACGCCCGCCATCTCGCCCCGCGCGGACGCCGGCATGGTGTCCCTCCCCGGCGGCACGTTCGTGATCGGCAGCGCCGATCGGTTCGCCTATCCCGAGGATGGTGAGACGCCCCGCGAGGTGGAGGTCTCCCCGTTTGCGATCGCCCGGTGTGCGGTCTCCAACCGGGAGTTCAGGGCATTTGTGAACGGCACCGGCTACGTCACGGAGGCGGAGCGGTTCGGCTGGTCGTTCGTGTTCGGAGGCCTGCTGCCTGATGACTTCCCACCGACGCGCGCCGTGGCCGCGGCCCCGTGGTGGCGCCAGGTCTACGGGGCCGACTGGTCCCATCCCGAAGGGCCGGACTCCGACGTCTCGATGCGCGCCGATCACCCGGTGGTCCACGTGTCCTTCTCCGACGCGCTGCACTACTGCGCCTGGGCGGGGACGCGCCTGGCGACCGAGGCCGAATGGGAGTTCGCGGCTCGCGGCGGACTGGCCGGTGCCGCGTTCCCGTGGGGCGACGAACTGGAGCCCGGAGGCGAGCATCGCATGAACGTGTGGCAGGGCGGGTTTCCGGGCGAGAACACCACTGCCGACGGGTACTACGGCACGTGTCCCGTGGCTGCGTTCCCGCCCAACGCGTATGGCCTGCACAACGTCACCGGGAACGTCTGGGAGTGGACGGCCGACTGGTTTGACACCGGCTATCGGGCCCACGACCGGCGCCGTGATCCGACCGGGCCGCCCACGGGGACCCGCCGGGTGTCCAAGGGCGGCTCTCACCTATGCCATGCGTCGTACTGCCGCCGCTATCGCGTCGCGGCACGCCAGGGCAACGAACCCGATTCCTCGACCGGCAACCTCGGTTTCCGCTGCGCCGCCGACTCAGCGTAGTTCCGGCGCCGATCCGCGCGTCACCCGCTGCGCGGACCGGCGCCAGAGCCGAATGGGGCCGCTTTCGACGGCGTCCGCCGGTGCCTGTCAGTCCCGGCTGGAGAGCCGCCCGCCATAGGCGACCAGGCCGTACACCGCCAGGATGTCCAGTGCGAAGATCGACAGCGACCAGAACGGATACGCAGGGATCATCATCAGCTGCACGATCGCGTTGAGCCCGAGGATGAAGACGCCGACCCAGCGGCTGAACTGGTTCTTGACAAACACGCCGACACCGACGAACCACTCGGCGACGCCGATGCAGAGGACCACCCATCCCCAGGTGTTCAAGCTGCCGGCGATGTAGTGGGTGTTGGCGGTGAAGAAGTGGGCGTTGCCGATGGCTGCGAGACCCTCGATGAAGTTCAGGGTGCCCAGCATGAGCAGCAGTGTGCCCGCGAACGCGACCCAGCCAGAACCGCGCTCGTCGTACTCATCGAAGCCGCGTTGCGCGGCATAGCTGTCGTAGGGGGTCTGTGTCTGTTGGGGGTCTGAAACTGACATTATTGCCTCCACGTCGGAGCCGGCGCACCGGTGGCGGGGCCGGCCCAAGGATCAGATCTGAAACCAACCACGGAGATCGCGGCCGCCGGTGTCCAGAGAGTCCGGCGCCGCGATCCTCCGCCCTTCATCTCGCTGCCCCCACGCCTCTAGGAAGCCGCACCTGCGGGCTGCTCGGGCGTCAACGCCTCCTGCAGCTTTGCGGTGTCCTCGTCGGACAGGGAGGTCTTGATGACCGTGCCGTGATACTGCTCGAGCGCCGCGACCGCCTTGTCGGGCGTCGCCTGCTCGATGACCATGAACAGCGCCGAGGTGCCCGGCTTGACGTAGTCACGCACCTGCTGCTGGAACTGCTTGTCGATCCCCTTCTCTCCCAGGTGCCCGAACAGCGCACCCATGCCCGCGCCGAGCGCCAAGCCGACGAACGGGACGAAGAAGAGCATCCCGAACAGGAGCCCCCAGAAGCCGCCCCATGCGGCCCCACCGCCAGCGGACGCGCCGCCGTGCGTGGTCGTCACGTGGTACTTGCCGTCCATGTCACGGGAGATCGCGGCCACCTGGTCGGCCTGGATGATCAGCTCGGCCTCGAGTGACTGCACCGTCCTGCGGGCCTCCTCGGCGGTCGCCTGATCCGGATAGCCAATTGCCACCAATGTCGCCATGCGTGCTGCTCCTTTCGTGGGT
This sequence comes from Solirubrobacteraceae bacterium, assembly GCA_049591655.1. Taxonomy (GTDB): domain Bacteria; phylum Actinomycetota; class Thermoleophilia; order Solirubrobacterales; family Solirubrobacteraceae; genus Palsa-465. Next base: position 1,336 of record JBAWFG010000442.1, on the reverse strand, counting down.
TCACCTCTGCTGACGAGACGTTGGCGCGCCTCGCGGGTCCGAGCATCACCCGAATCGGATGACACCCCGGAGCACGGTGCATCCGGGCTTGTTCCCGGCCCGATGCGGGGAAATCCGTTGCGAACACGAACTCGTCGGGTGGTAAGGTTTGGCGACGGCGTTACCGGGTACGATCGCCGATCGCACCGGGGATGACGGGAGGGGGCGGGCAGGGTGGCACCGTCAGTTTTGAGCCACGGATGGTTCACCGGGACCGAGATCGGGAGCCGTAACCCATGCGACCGTTAACCAGAGTGACGGCCCTTGCGGGGCATGTTCACGATGCCGAAATGCGAGCCACGCTGACAAAGCGCGCCGGCACTCGATGAGCGAGATCGCCGAGTACCCACGGATCGGTCTGCGCCGTGCCGACTTTCCGGTCAGTGAATTCTCGGTCTCGCTGACGCTGTGCCTGATCACGGTCACCGGCGTCACGGCCGCGCTGAGCAACGCACCGGCTCGCACGGAGGAGCTCGCGCTGCCGCTGTTCCTGCTCGGCGCCGCGGCCATGTTCGGCCTCGCGCTGGCCGACATCGCTCGCCGCCGTGAGCTGCGCTACGCCCGGACGCTGATCCTCGTCGGCATCCTGTGGTCGCTGTCGGCGTTGACGGCGTCCCGGGAGCCCATCACCTACAGCATCGGCCACGTCAGCCAGTGGCTCGTCGACCTGGCAGTCGCCTACCTGCTGCTCAGCTACCCCTCCACGCGCCTGAGGAGGGGACCTGAGCGGATGCTGTTCATCGCCGGAGCGCTGCTCGTGGGGTTGCTGTTCCTGCCCACCGCGCTGGCTGGGCAGTATCCCCACCCCTCGCTGTGGTCGACCTGCACCACGCAGTGTCCGACGAACGCGTTCTCGCTCACCGCCTCCACGCCGGCGGTGATCGCCAACGTGATCGTTCCACTGCGTGAGGTCCTGGCCGTCGCTGTGTTCGCCGCCATCACGCTGATCACCACCCGGCGCACCCAGCAGGCCGACCCACAACTCCGTCCCCTCCATGCGCCGGTCGCCGTGTTCGCAGCCCTGCAGATGCTCATCTTCGCGGTGTATTTCCCCCTTCGCGCCGCGGCTCCGGGATCGGACACGCTGTCGGTCGTCAGCTGGATGTTCGTCCTCAGCCTCCCGGCGGTGGGATTGGCGTGTGGATCGGGATGGCTGTACCGCCGGCTTCACGCTGCAACCGTGCTGGAGCGGATGGCCACCACCCTTCGGGTTGGCGCGAGCCCGGGGGAGGTGAGCTCGGCGCTGGCCACTGCGCTTCATGATCCCTCGCTGCAGGTGCTGCATTCATTCCCGGGT
>JBAWFG010000441.1:0-5136 GCA_049591655.1 Solirubrobacteraceae bacterium | reverse complement strand
GACGCGCGGCGAGGGCTCGGGGAGGATCCGCCGGGCCCCCGCCACCTAGAGACCCAGCCGGCCGAAAAAAGAGGGCGGCGCCAGCCGCCCCCAAAGATCAGTGGTGCTCGATGACCCGGTCGATGAGGCCGTAGGCGACTGCCTCGTCGGCCTTGAAGAAGCGGTCGCGCTCCATGTCTGAGTGGACCTGCTCCTCGGTCTGCCCGGTGTGATGGGCGTAGATCTCGTCGGTCCGCTTGCGGATGTTGAGGATCTCCCGAGCGTGGATCTCGATGTCGGTCGACTGGCCCTCAAAGCCCGCCGACGGCTGGTGGATGAGGATCCGGCTGTTGGGCAGTGAGAAGCGCTTGCCCTTGGCGCCGCCGGTCAGCAGCAGGGAGCCCATCGACATGGCGATCCCGACGCACATCGTGGCGATGTCGGGCTTGACGAACTGCATCGTGTCGTAGATCGCCAGCCCGGAGTAGATCGAGCCACCCGGCGAGTTGATGTAGATCGAGATGTCCTTGTCAGGATCCTGGGACTCCAGGTGCAGCAGCTGGGCGACGACGAGGTTGGCGACCTGATCGTCGATCGGCGAGCCGATGAAGACGATGCGCTCGTTGAGCAGCCGGCTGTAGATGTCGAATTCGCGCTCGCCGCGGGCGGTGCGCTCGATGACCATGGGGACGAGAGGCATGCCCCGCAGCCTAGAACATGGGCGCAACGGGCCGCGTCACGGCACGAGCACCGCGGTGCCGTCAAAGCGCCCGGCGCGCAGATCCGACAGCGCCTGCTCGGCCTGTGCCAGCGGGTACGTCGTCACCGTCGAGCGCACCGGCACCTGCGGCGCGAGCGTGAGGAACTCGTGACCGTCATCGCGGGTGAGGTTGGCCACCGAGCGGATCGTCCGCTCGTGCCACAGGTCCTCGTAGGGGAACGAGGGGATGTCGGACATGTGGATGCCGGCGCAGACGACGGTGCCCCCCGGCGCGAGCGCCTTCAGCGCGGCCGGCACCAGCGGGCCGGCGGAGGCGAAGATGAGGGCGGCGTCCAGCTCGACCGGCGGACGTTCGTCGCTGCCGCCCGCCCAGGTGGCCCCGAGTGAGCGGGCGAACCGCTGGGTGCGATCATCGCCGGGGCGGGTGAACGCGTACACCTCGCGGCCCTGGTGGACGGCGACCTGGCAGATCTGGTGCGCCGCCGAGCCGAACCCGTAGAGCCCGACCCGGTCCGCGTCGCCGGCCAGGCGCAGCGCGCGGTAGCCGATCAGCCCGCCGCACAGCAGCGGTGCGGCCTGCTCGTCGGAGATCTCGTCGGGCAACGGCAGGCAGAAGCGCTCGTCGGCCACCGTCAGCTGCGCAAAGCCCCCGTCGATATCGCGGCCGGTGAAGCGGGCGTTGACGCACAGGTTCTCCCGACCGCTCGTGCAGTACTCGCAGCTGCCGTCGGTCCATCCCAGCCACGGCACCCCGAACCGGGTCCCGTCCTCGGCGCGCCCGACGATCTGGTGGCCGAGTACGACCGGGAGCTTGGGAGCCTCGATCTCGGCGTCGCGCAGGTGCAGGTCGGTCCGGCAGACCGCGCACGCCGAGACGGTCAGCAGCCGCTGGCCGGGGCCGGGCCGAGGGTCGGGGAGCGTCGTCGCTCGCAGCGGGGACCCGGGCTGCTCGAGGACGATGGCCTGCACGTGGACGTGCTCGGGTCGCCTACGGGGCGGCGCTCAGCCAGCCCTGCAGGCTGGTGTGGGCCGGCGATGGCTGCCCGGAGCGCAGCTCCTCGCGGATCTCGTCCAGCGTGCCGAAGCGCTCGGCGACCACGTTGTGCTGGTGGATCGTCTCGAGGTTGACCTGGCGCGCGGACACGAACGCGCCGCCGTCGAGATCCGGGTACTGGGCCACGACGCCGCCGATCATCTCCCGCACGCAATCCTCGACGAAGCGGGGGCGGCGATGGGCCTTCTCGACGACGTGCCCCTCGTCGGAGCGCTTCATCAGCTCATAGATCTCCGAGGACATCGAATGTTCGACGATCGCCACCAGCGTCTCGGCGTCGATCTCCTCCTCGCACAGCTCGGGGCAGCCGATGAACAGGGTCCCGAGGCCGCGCTGGTTGTGGGTGGCGACCGGGACCGCCTCCAGGATGCGCTCGATCTCCGCGGCGCTGAAGCCGTCGGCGTCGAGCCGCTCGCGGGCGCCGGCGGCAACGAGCTCCTGCGCGCACGGGCACGCGGTCATTCCCTGGGCGGTGACGCCGGTCAGGCGCCGGGTGCCGAGCTCGGTGGCGACCGCGCAGCCGTGCAGCGTGTACAGCTCCTGGGTCATGATCTGCGAGACCGGGGCGGGCTTGTGCTCGGGGAACCGCGCCTCGACCGTCACCTCGGCGCGCCGCGCGCCCTGGCGGGTGCGCACGAGCTGGGCGATGTGCTCGGCGAGCTTCTCGGCGCGGAACTTGGAGTCACCGAGCACGACCTCGCCGATCGCGTCGTTGACGACCTCCTCGAAGCGCGACATGTGTGCGCCCTTCTGATCCGGGCCGAGCTCGATCACGCATTCAAAGCGCGCCGAGAACAGTTGCTCGGTGCCGTTGTGGCCGAGCCGGATCACCTTCTCCACGGCTGTGACGCCGACCCTGGAGAGGCTGAGCGCCAGGGTCGGGGACTGCGATTGCACGTCGATCGTTGGGGCCGCGGATGTGTGCTGTGTGGTCATCGCACTCAAAAGAGTAGAGAGGTCGTGATTTCGGGCCCTCGGCCAACGTTGCTGAGTTGAGCCGATGTTTGTGGTATCACTCGACAGGTTGTATCGGGAGTTACGAGAGGGAGCCGCTCCTGAGGGGGAGCGGGTTCAAGGCCATACCGGATAGGAGCTCAGGGGCTGTGAGCGTTGACGAGATCGTTCTGTTGAGCGACGAGACTCCGATCGTGGAGCTCGACGAACTGCGACCGCTGATTGCCAGCGGCCAGGAGCGTGGGTTTCTCACCTTCGCGGAGATCGAGGACTGTCTGGAGGAGGTCGAGGTCACCAAGGAGCAGGTCCAGGAGCTGCACGCCTACCTCGACGAGCACGGGATCGTCGTGGTCGGGGCCGACGGGCGTCCCGCCAAATCCGACGGTCAGAGCATGGAGGCCTCGGCCCAGCGCAACTCCGACGGCGACGCCGAGCCGCGCAAGAAGGTCGAGGTCGACCTCACCGTGGAGCCGAGCCTGGATTCGCTGCGCCTGTACCTGCGCGCCATCGGACGCGTGTCGCTGCTCACCGCCGAGCAGGAGGTGATGTTGGCGCGGCGCATCGAGCGCGGCGACATGCAGGCCAAGCAGCAGATGATCGAGGCCAACCTGCGCCTGGTGGTATCGATCGCCAAGTCCTATCTCGGACGCGGGCTGACCTTCCTGGATCTCATCCAGGAGGGCTCGATGGGCCTGATCCGCGCCGTGGAGAAGTTCGACTACCGTCGCGGCTACAAGTTCTCCACCTATGCCACCTGGTGGATCCGCCAGGCGGTGACCCGGGCGATCGCCGACAAGGGGCGCACGATCCGGATCCCGGTCCACATGGTCGAGAAGCTCAACAAGGTCGTCCATGTCGAGCGCCAGCTCATCCAGCAGCTCGGGCGCGAGCCCACTCCGGAGGAGATCGCGGCCGAGCTGGACACGACCGTCCGTGAGGTCCGCGACGTGCTGCGCATGGCCCAGCAGCCGATCTCGCTCGAGAAGCCGGTGGGCGAGGAGGATGATTCGGCGCTGGGTGACTTCGTCGAGGACCAGACGGCCGAGTCCCCGTTCGAGCAGGCGTCCGAGCGTCTGCGCCGGGAGAACCTGCGTCGCGCACTGGCCGCGCTGCCCGAGCGTGAGCGTGAGGTCATCCAGATGCGCTTCGGGCTGACCGGCGAGCGGCCCTACACGCTGGAGGAGGTGGGGCGGGCGTTCAACGTCACGCGCGAGCGGATCCGCCAGATCGAGAACCACACCCTCAAGAAGCTCGAGGCCCTGCCCGAGGCCCAGCGCCTCCGAGACGCGTCCTAGGGGGCCTACAGGCGTTACACGAGGGCGGCCCGGTCAGCCACCGGGCAAGCGGATGTCGCGGCGCTGCGATCGGCGCCGCGACGCTAGACTCCGCGCCCTCCGGCGGGATTCCCGAGCGGTCAAAGGGGACGGACTGTAAATCCGTTGGCTCAGCCTTCGCAGGTTCGAATCCTGCTCCCGCCATCAACGTCCCCCCGCTGCAGGTTTTCGTGCACCGCAGGGGTTGGGGACGGTGATCCGACGGGGCCGTGTTACGTTCACGGCCCCCGGCCGAGTGGCCGGGCAGTACTGGCGCCCGACGCCCACAATGCGGCCCGATCACGCACATATCACCGGCGCCCCGCGTCAGCCCTTTCGTCTTCTCGCCGCCGTGGCCGCCGTGCTCATGCTCGCGCTCGCCTTGGCCGCCGGGATGTTGGTGTCCCGGCCGCCGCGGGCGCGGGCGGCGAGTTCGTCCCATCTGCGCCAGCAGATCCAGTCAAGCCGCCAGCGTGCATCGAGCCTGTCCGGCACGGTGCAATCGGCCAGCCAGCGGATCGCTGCCCTCGGGGCCGGGATCTCGGCGCTGGCCGGCCGGCTGACGCGGTTGCAGAGCGATCTGGATGCCAAGCGCGCCGAGCTACTGGCGTTGCAGGCGCAGCTGGCCGCCGCCCAGCGGCGACTCACGCAGCTCGAGGCCACCGAGTCCGCCGATGAGCAGGTGCTCGCCGCTCAGCTGGTCGGCACCTACGAGACCGATCGCCCGGACATCATCACCGTTGTGCTGGAGGCGACCGGGTTCAACGACCTGCTCGAGCGGCTCAACTTCGCGCAGCGCATCAGCCACCAGAACACCCAGATCACCGCTCAGGTCAAGGCCGCCAGGCGCGCTGTTGCCGCCCAGGCGGTCCGGCTCGGCGCCCTCTCGGCCCGCCAGCAGCAGCTCACCGAGCAGGTGCTCGCCGAGCGCAACAGCGTCGCCGGCGTCAGGGCCGTACTCGTCGGCCGCCAGCTGGCCGTCTACCGGTTCCGCGCCTCCAAGGCCGGCCAGCTCGCCGGGGTCCGCTCGCAGCTGGCGTCGCTGACCTCTCAGCTGTCGGCCCTGGAGGCCGCCCAGCGCGCGGCGGCGCTGCGCGCCCAGCGGGCTGCCGCCC
>JBAWFG010000440.1:0-13143 GCA_049591655.1 Solirubrobacteraceae bacterium | reverse complement strand
GGGCGCCGGGGCGCCGCCACCCCGGCTCCGGCGACCGCCGGCGCCGACGCAGCGGACGTCGAGACTCCCGGCCGCACCCGCGCCACGACGCCCAAGCGCAAGCGCAAGCACCGCCGCTGAGCGCCGCCGCCGCGCCAATCGCATCGTCGCGGCCGATATGCGGCCGCCGCTCGTCGTTGGACATGACCGTTCGTCGTGCGCTGAGCGCCGTCTGACGAGAAGGGCTTGCATGCCACGGACCGGGCCTCCAGGCTTGGCCTGCTTCGTCATCAACGAGTAGGAGGAGAGATGGCAGCAACAGACATGCCCCGTGAGGCGGATCTGCGCCCCGCGGAGGCTGATCCCACCGCAGGCCGCGGCTGGACCCCGGCGGACCCGGGGCCCCTTGGGCTCACCGCGTTCGCGACCACGACGTTCGTGCTCAGCATGATCAACACCGGACTGGTCGGCGGCGGCGTGGCGACCGCAGCCGGCATCGTCATCGGGCTCGCGCTCGCCTACGGGGGAATCGCGCAGTTCGCCGCCGGTCTGTGGGAGTTCCGCACCGGCAACACGTTCGGGGCCACCGCGTTCTGCTCATACGGAGCGTTCTGGATCTCGTTCTACATCCTGCTGCACGTCGGCGCCTCGGCGATCCCGAAGACCGAGCTGTTCAGCGCGGTCGGGCTCTACCTGTGGGCATGGGGCATCTTCACCGCCTACATGTTCGTCGCCTCGCTGCGGACGACCGGCGCGGTCGCGCTGGTGTTCCTGCTGCTCGCGATTACGTTCATCGTGCTCGGGATCGGCAACTCCGCATTGGCCGGCACCCACAGCCTGACCAACGGCACCGTCAAGCTCGGTGGCTGGATTGGCCTCGCCACCGCCATCGCAGCGTGGTACGCGTCGTTCGCCGGAGTGCTCAATGGAACGTGGGGCCGGACGGTCCTCCCGGTTTTCCCGCTTAACCGATAGGGGCAAACCCCTCCCGCCGGTTGCGTGGGTCGGGTACAACTAATGCAGACAGCCGCGCAGTCGCGGCCAGCCCGGGCGCCGGCGAAGACCGCCGGCGCCCGCCGCTGACGTGGGGCGCGAGAAGCCAGAGAGAGTTTCAAAGGAGAGGCCGCCCATGGCAGACACCGCAGCCGCCGGCGAGGGCACCCTGGAGCGTCAGCTTGAGGAGATGCTGGAGATCGAGACCTTCGACCCGCCGGCGTCGTTCACCGAGCATGCGCTCCTCAGCGACCCGGCGATCTACGACGAGGCCGACGCCGACTGGAAGGGATGGTGGGTCAAGAACGCCAAGAACCTCAGCTGGTTCAAGGAGCCGACGACCGACCTCAACGACGCCGATCCGCCGTTCTACAGGTGGTTCGAGGACGGGACGATCAACGCGTCATATAACTGCGTCGACCGCCATGTCGAGGCCGGCAACGGCGACAAGGTCGCCTACCACTGGCACGGCGAGGAGGGTGAGAGCAAGGACATCACCTACGCCGATCTGCACCGTGGCGTTCAGCGGTTCGCCAACGCGCTCAAGGACCTCGGGATCGAGAAGGGCGACGTCGTCGGGATCTATCTGCCGATGATCCCCGAGGTCGTCGTCGCGATGCTCGCCTGCGCGCGCATCGGTGCGCCGCACAACGTCGTGTTCGGTGGTTTCTCCGCAGATTCGGTCAAGGAGCGGATGGAGTTCTCCGAGGCCAAGGCACTGATCACCGTCGACGGCGCGCGGCGCAAGGGCAAGACGGCGCCGATCAAGCAGCAGGTCGACGCGGTGATGGGCGACCTGGCGACGCTTGAGCACATCGTTGTCGTGAAGTCCACCGGCGCTGACTGCGAAATGCAGGAGGGCCGCGATGTCTGGTACCACGAGATCTGCGACGCCGCCGACCCGGAGTGCCCGCCTGAGGAGCTCGACGCCGAGCATCCGCTGTTCATCCTGTACACCAGCGGTTCGACTGCCAAGCCCAAGGGCATCCTGCACACGACCGGCGGCTACCTCACCGGGGTGAGCACCACCCACCGCTACGTGTTCGACCTCAAGCCCGAGGAGGATGTGTACTGGTGCGCCGCCGACGTCGGCTGGATCACCGGACACTCCTACATCGTCTATGGCCCGTTGTGCAACGGGACCACCTCGGTGATGTGGGAGGGCGCGCCCGATTACCCGCACAAGGGCATCTGGTGGGAGCTGTGTGAGCGCTATGGCGTGAGCATCTTCTACACCGCACCGACGGCGATCCGCGCCTGCATGAAGTGGGGCGTCGAACACGTCGAGAAGGCCGACCTGAGCAAGCTGCGGCTGCTGGGCACGGTCGGGGAGCCGATCAATCCCAAGGCGTGGCTGTGGTACTACAAGGTCGTCGGCGGGGAGCGCTGTCCGATCGTCGACACGTGGTGGCAGACCGAGACCGGGGCGATCATGATCACCCCGCTGCCGGGGATCGTCGCCACCAAGCCCGGTTCCGCCACCAGGGCGTTCCCGGGAGTCGCCGCCGAGGTCGTCGACGAGCGTGAGGGCAAGCCCCTGGACGAGGGCCAGGGGCTGCTCGTGTTGACGCGGCCGTGGCCGTCGATGCTGCGCACCCTCTACAAGGAGGAGGACCGCTTCATCGAGACCTACTTCTCCCGGTTTGACAAGGAGACGTATGTCGTCGGTGATGCCGCCCGTAAGGACAAGGACGGCTACTTCTGGATCATCGGGCGGATCGACGATGTGGTCAATGTCTCCGGCCACCGGCTCTCGACCGCCGAGGTCGAATCGGCGATCGTGTCCCACGGCAAGGTCGCCGAGGCAGCGGTCATCGGGCAGTCAGACGAGGACAGCGGGCAGGCGATCTGCGCGTTCGTGACCCTCCAGGGTGACCTGGCCGGCAGCGACGCGCTGATCGAGGAGATCCGCGGCCATGTCGCCGAGCGGATCGGCAAGTTCGCCCGGCCCAAGCGCATCATCTGGTCTGACGACCTGCCCAAGACCCGCAGCGGAAAGATCATGCGCCGGCTGCTGCGCGACATCGCCGAGGGCCGTGCGCTCGGCGACGTCACAACGCTGCGCGACCCGGACGTGATGGCCCAGCTCGAGAGCAAGATCAAGGAGGAGCAGGCGGCCGAGAACTGACCGTCGGACCCGGCCGGTGGCTCAGACGCTGAGCCGCCGGCCGAGCTCCCCGGCATGGCGGCGGGCCACCGGGATCGTCTGCCCGTCGGCGAACGCCAGCTCGGCGGTCCCGCCGAGCAGCGGCCGCAGCTCGACGGCGTTGCGCAGGTTGGCAACGAATTGACGGTGCACCCTCACGAACCCGTGCGGGTCCCAGCGCCGCTCGATCTCGGCGAGCGTTGACCGCAGCAGGTAGCGGCCGTCCGGGGTCACGATCCGGACGAAGTCGCCGTAGGACTGGACGTAGAGGATTGTCCCCCGTGCGAGCAGACGGGTCGAACCGCCGTGCAGGTTGGCGACGGCGAGCATCTCGTGGTCGTCGGCAGCCGGCACGTCGAGACCGGCCGGGTGGCGCTCCTCGCCCGGCCGTGAGTCGACGGCGGCGGCAACGCGCTCGATCGCCTCCTGCAAACGGAGCCGGCCGACCGGCTTGCGCAGGTAGTCGAGCGCGTGCAGTTCGAACGCGTCGACCGCGGCGTTGTCGTACGCGCTGACGAAAACGAGCTGGGGCGGGGTGGCGAAGCGGCGCAGCACACGCCCCAGCTCCAGGCCGTCGAGCCCGGGCATGCGGACGTCGAGGAAGATCGCGTCGAACGCCTGCGTCGCGGCCTTGACGAGCGCGTCGTGTCCGTCGTCGGCGCACTCGACCTCGGCGACGCTCGGTGAGTTGCGCAGCAGCCGGGCGAGGTCCTCCAGCTGGGTGCGCTCGTCATCGACCGCGAGGATGGTGAGCTGATCGCCGCTCACGGCTGTGCTCCCACGGCGAGGTTCGCCGTCACTGGCTCCTCCCCGGTGAGGTAGGGGACGGTCATGATCACTGTCGTGCCGGAGCCGAGCACCGAGTCGATGCGCAGCGCATAGCGCTCGCCGAACGTCGCCCGCAGCCGGGCGTCGACGTTGGACAGGCCGATGCCGCCCCCGGCCCCCGCGAGCAGCCCCGGCACGCGCCCGGGCGCGATGCCGCTCCCGTCATCGGAGACGCGCAACTCGACGTCGGCGCCGACGACCCGGGACTCCAGGCGGACCCGGCCGCTCCCGGCCCGCAGCTCGATGCCGTGGCGGACCGCGTTCTCGACCAGCGGTTGGACCGACATCGCCGGTACCACTGCGTCACGGGTGGCGGGGTCGATGTCGACGTTGATACGCAGCCCGCGGAAGCGCGCCTGCTCGAGGCGCAGGTAGCGCTCGACGTGGTCGAGCTCCTCGGCGAGCGTGACGTAGGACCGGCCGTCGCGGAACAGGTAGCGGGTGAACTCGGCGAAGTCGATCAGCAGCTCCCTCGCCTCGTCGGGCCGCTCGTGAATGTTGCCGGCGACCGCCGCCAGGGCGTTGTAGATGAAGTGGGGGGAGATCTGGGCGCGCAGCGCCCGCAACTCGGCCTGGGCGAGGCGCTCCTCCTGCTCGGCGAGCACCGACAGCTCGATCTGGGCCGAGACGAGGCTGGCCGCCTGGGCCACGACACGCAGTTCGTCGCCGCTGGGTCGTCCCTCGGAGCGGTAGAAGGTGATCAGGGTGCCCGCGCGGCGGCCCTGTGCGGTGAGCGGTGCCAGAACCGCGGCGTGCAGCGGACAGGTCTGATCAGAGGACACGAGCCGCGGCACGATCTGCATGCGGTCATCGCCGGTCGTCTCCAGCAGCCGGGAGAGCAGATCGCCGGGCCGCACCTGCTCACGTCCCTCGCCCTCGATGGCGAGCACCGAGCGCGTGTCGGCGAGCGCGATCGCCGCCGCCCCGGTGAGCGCCCGCAGGTGGGGCAGCGCGCGGGCCGCGGTCGACATCGTGAGACCTCGGCGCAGGTGGGGCAGGGTTGCGGTGGCTGCGTGCAGCGCCGACTGCATGCCGACCGCCTCGGGCCCTCGGTCCGCCCGGGAACCCCGGGCGATGCGCCAGCCCATGATCAGGACCGACGCCACCACGATCCCGACCAGTGCCCCTAGCGCGAGGTTCATGACAGCAATCAAAGACTACCGACCGGTGACGACGGGCACCGCGGGTTACTCAACGAATGCGCGATCACGCCGATAACAGATCCGTGTCCTCGTCCACCCGCAGCCGCGGTGAGCTGCGTGAAGCAGAGCCGCTCGCTTCCGCAGAGCGCGCCGCGGCGTTCCCGGCGGAGGCACGCCTCGCCCATCTCGCCTATACCGATGCCCTCACGGGTCTGCCCAACCGCGCCCGGCTCGCCGAGCGGCTACAGGGTGCGCTGACCCGCGCCGGGGAGGCGGGGGCGGTGGCCCTGCTCTCGATCGACCTCGACGACTTCAAGCTCGTCAACGACGGCCTCGGTCACGCCGCCGGCGACGAGCTGTTGCGCCAGCTCGCCGCCCGCCTCAATGCCGTCCGCCGTCCCGCAGACCTGCTCGGCCGCCAGGGCGGCGATGAATTCCTGCTGATCGTCGAGCTGTCGCAGGACGCGGACCCGGTCACGGCGGCGGCGGCGATCGGCCAGCGGATCGCCGGCTCGCTCGAGGCTCCGTTCACTGTCGCCGACGCCGAGCTGCGCCTTGGCGCCAGCATCGGCGCCGCCCTGTACCCCCATGACGCGGGGGATGCCGAGACCCTGCACCGCCACGCCGATGCGGCGATGTATGACGCCAAGGAGGCCGGGGGCGGCTACGCGCACTACCGGCCGCGCCGCTCGGACCCGCTGGAGCGACTGTCGATGGCGGCGGCGCTGCGCCGCGGGCTGCAGGAGGGCGCCCTCTCGATCCATTACCAGCCGATCTTCCGCCTCCCCGACCGTGAGCTGATCGGTGTCGAGGCGCTCGCCCGCTGGACCGACGACGTCCGTGGCCCGGTGTCCCCGGTCGAGTTCGTCGCGGTCGCCGAGAAGACCGGTGTGATTCATGCCCTGGGCGACTGGGTGCTGGAGGAGGTCTGCCGGCACGCCGCCGAGTGGGCGGCGCACGGACTGCGACCCAACATCGGCATCAACCTCTCGCCCCGCCAGCTGGAACGAGCCGGTTTCGTCGCTGACTGCGTGGCGACCGTTGCCGCTCACGGCATCGATCCGGGCCGGATCGTGCTCGAGATCACCGAGTCGGCGTGGATGATGGAGACACCGCGCACCCTGCTCGGCCTGGAGAGCCTGATCGAAGCGGGGTTCGTGCTGGCACTGGACGACTTCGGCGCCGGCTACTCGTCGCTGAGCCGCCTGCGCCGGCTGCCGGTGAAGGTGATCAAGATCGACCGCTCATTCCTCACCGACCTGCCCGAGGACCCTCAGGCGGCGGCGATCGTGGAGGCGATCCTGGCACTGGCCGGCGCATGCAACTGCGACGTGGTCACCGAGGGCGTCGAGACCGAGGCCCAGCTCGATTTCCTCCGCGACCACGGTTGCCGGTTGGCCCAGGGGTTCGGGCTCGGACTCCCGCAGCCCTACGCGGAGATCACCGCGTTGCTGGCGCATGATCTCGTCGCCGGCCGCCGCAGCTGACCCCGCGTCGCGCCCAGCGGCCCCGGCAGCCAGCTCGATCGGTAATGATTGGCCGATGAGCTCCATCACCTCCTATGAGCAGGCCTGCGCGGAGCATTCCTGGAATGTCCCGGAGCGCTACAACATCGCCGCCGACGTGTGCGATCGCCACCCGCGCGACAAGCGGGCGATGATCCACGAGGACTTCAACGGCACCGTGCGCCACCTCACCTGGGGCGACCTCCAGGACATGGCCAACCGCTTTGCCAACGTCCTGGTCTCGCACGGAGTGGAGCGGGGGGACCGCGTGGCGATGCTCCTGCCACCGACGCCTGAGACGGCGGCCGCGTTCTTCGGTACCTGGAAGGTCGGGGCGATTCTGCTCTCGATGTCGGTGCTCTACGGCGATGACGGCATCCGCCACCGTCTCACCGACTCCCAGGCCAAGGTGCTCGTCACCAACCAGGCCAACGCACAGCGGATGGAACGAGAGCTCGTCGAACAGGTGCTGATCCTCGACGACGACCTGCTGTCGCAGGGCTCGACGGCGTTTGAGACGGTCGATACCGCCGCCGACGATCCGGCCCAGCTGTACTACTCCTCCGGCACGACCGGACTGGCCAAGGGGATCCTCCACGCCCACCGCTACATCCTCGCCCACGAGGAGTTCGTGTACGTGCACGACGTGCAGGACGGCGAGCTCTTCCACGGTATGGGGGAGTGGGCCTGGGCGGCCGGGATCGCGCCACTGCTCGGCCCCTGGCGTTACGGCGCCACCCAGGTCGTCTACCAGCGCGAGGGCGGCTTCGATCCCGCCAAGCAGCTCGATTTCCTGTCCCGTCATGGGGTCACCAACGTCTTCGGGACCCCGACCGCCATCCGCTCGATGATGTCGATTCCCGACGCCGGCACCCGCTATCCGCAGCGGTTCCGCATCGTGTGCTCGGCCGGCGAGCCGCTCAACCCGGAGGCGATCCGGTGGTTCCGTGAGCAGTTCGGTGTCACGGTGCTCGACTTCTACGGGCTGACCGAGTCCTACCCGCTGTGCGCCAATTTTCCGTTCATGGAGGTCCGGGAGGGATCGATGGGCAAGCCGATGCCCGGCTGGGACGTTGCGATCCTCGACGAGGACCAGCGGCCGGTGGCCCAGGGCGAGCGCGGCGAGATCTGCCTGCGGGCGCGCTCCAACCCCCACTATCCGCTCGGCTACTGGAACCGGCCGCCCGAGGATTCCGAGGAGGTATTCGGTGGCGACTGGTTTCACACCAAGGACGCCGCGTCAACCGATCCGGACGGCTACTTCTGGTACGAGGGCCGCGCCGATGACGTGATCATCTCGGCCGGCTATCGGATCGGACCGTTCGAGGTCGAGTCGGCCTGCCTGGAGCATCCCGCCGTCGCCGAGGCAGCCGCCGTCGCCTACCCCGACGAGCGCCGCGGCAACGTGGTCAAGGCGTTCGTCGTGCTCACATCCGGACACGAGCCGTCCGACGCTCTCGCCGAGGAGATCAAGGCATTCGTGCGCGACCACCTTTCGGCCTACGCCTACCCGCGGCTGATCGAGTTCGTTCCCGATCTGCCCAAGACGCTGACCGGCAAGATCCGCCGCATCGAACTGCGCCAACGCGCGCAATAGATCCGCAGCCGCTCGGCCACCGCGCATCAGGCGCTGCGCCTGCGCTGACCGCGGGATCGACGGGCAACCTGGGCGTCTCATCCACCACCAACGTGGAGTAGACGCCCAGGTCCCTCGGAAGGCCCTTCACCGCGCGGCAAGACAGACAGGTCTGTCTGCTAGCGTGCGTCGCGCACCCAAGGTCAACAAGGAGTCTCGATGCACATTTCGGTATTCGGCAGTGGCATGGTGGGACGCGCCGTTGCGGCGCGCCTGGCCCAGGAGGGGCACGATCTGGTGATCGGCACCCGTGATCCGGAGGCGACGCTCGCTCGCACGGAGGCTGGCGCGATGGGCCAGCCGCCGTTCCGCGAGTGGCACGCCGAGCACCCGGCGATCCCGGTCAGGACGTTCGCTGAGGCGGCCGCGGAGGCCGAGCTGATCGTCAACGCTACCTCGGGTGACGGCGCGCTGCCGGCGCTGACCGGTGCCGGGGAGGAGAACCTCGCCGGCAAGGTCGTGATCGACATCGCCAACCCGCTGGATTTCTCGGCCGGGTTCCCCCCGACCCTGTTCGTCAAGGACACCGACTCGCTCGCCGAACAGTTGCAGCGCGCGTTCCCGCAGGCGCGGATCGTCAAGGCGCTCAACACGACGAACGCCACCGTGATGGTCGACCCCGCCAGCGTCGGCGGCGGCGACCATACGCTGTTCATGAGCGGTAACGATGCAGAGGCCAAGGCGACCGTGCGCGCGCTCCTGCAGAGCATCGGCTGGCACGACGTCATCGATCTCGGCGACATCAGCACCGCCCGTGGCACCGAGATGCTGCTGCCGATCTGGCTGCGCCTGATGGCCGCCCTCGGCACCCCGGCGTTCAACTTCAAGGTCGTACGCTAGGCCGATGGTGGAGGTGGCGACCGGCGCCCGGGAGCGCATCGAGCAGACCGCGTTTGCGCTGTTCTACGCGCGCGGGATCCGTGGCGTCGGCGTCGACACCATCATCGCCCAGTCGGGCGTGGCCAAGGCCACGTTCTACAAGCACTTTCCCTCAAAGGACGACCTCGTCATCGCCTACCTCGACGACGTGGACCTCCTGTGGCGTGGGGCCCTGCGCTCGGCGGCGGACGCCGCCGGGCCGGAACCGGCCGCGCAACTGGTCGGGATGTTCGACGCGCTGGCCTCGGCCTGCCGCAGCGACGGATACCACGGCTGCGCGTTTATCAACACGGCCGCCGAGGCGGAGCCCGGGACTCCGATTCACGCCCGTACGATCGCCCACAAGCAGCAGGTCCGCTCCTGGGTGGGCGAGCTGGCTCGCGATGCCGGCGCGGCGGACCCCGAGAGCCTGGCCCGTTCGCTGACACTGATCCTCGACGGTGGTCTGGCCGCCGGGGTGCTCGACGCCGACCCCGCCGCCGCCGTCGCGGCGACCAACGCCGCGCGGGCGCTGGTCGGCGCGGCGCTGCCCGCGTCCTGAGTCAGACCGCGACCGCCGCGAGGGGGTCAATCGGGGCTCACGGGTCCTATACACCTGTCAGCCCCCAGAACCCTGTCGCCTCCACTCAGCCGGCGCCCTCCGAGGTGCCTCAGCCGGTCCGGGCGTGGGTGCGCATCTCGGACAGGATGCGCTCCAGCCGCGGCTCGGTCTCGGTGTCGACGTAGCTCATCGCCGCCGCGACGGATGGGTGCACGGCGGCGATCTGGGCGTGCATCTCGTGGGCCACGGCCCGGTAGCTGGGATGGCCCTCGCGCCCGGAGCGCAGCTCAATCAACTGCATCGCCTCACGGGCGTTGAGATCGAGCACGAACCGCAGGCGGTAGCCGAGGCACAGCGCATAGGGGGCGGCGCTGCCGAGCCCCGCGGAGGCGAGCCGGTGATACTCATCGGCTGAGGCCTGGAGCGCGCGCCGGTAGGCGTCCCCGGCACCGGCCAGCGCTACCTGCTCCGGCACGTCGGCACCGAGGTCGGGGCTCAGCGACTGCCACTGCACGGTGAGCATGCGGTGGCGCTGGAGATCCCGGAACGCCCCGTAGTCGGCGACGATCTCAAACCGGTAGCGCAGCGCCTCAAAGCCGCGGCCGGGCCGGTGGCGGCGGTTGTCCCGCTCCCCGATGAGATCGGCGAGCATCCGGGCGCGCTCGTCGGCGCCGACCGGGCCCAATGATCGCCGGATCGCGTCCTCCGAGCTCGCCGCGGACTCGAATAGGAGCGCCACCAGCAGGTCCTCCTCGTCGCCGTCGACGTGGGTGAGTGAGACCGAGGGGCCGGCGCCGCCGTCGGGCCCGGCGGGGAGATCGAGTCGGCGCGCCCAGCGCTCGCCGGCCTCCGCCCGCGTCTGCAGATACTCGATCCAGCGGCCACCGCGGTCCGGGCGCTGCACGCGGGCGACAAAGCTGGGGATCACCTGCTGGAGCTCCTCCAGGAGCATCGTGCCGTAGCGCCGTGCCTCCGGCAGCGGGTGAGCGAGCAGGTGCAGGATGAGCTGCTCATACGTCTGGCCGGTGGCGAAGATCCCCATGTGCGATAGCGAGGCGGCCGGCAGCAGCCCGCGCAGGAGGTCAAGCGTCTTGGCCTTGAGCGCGCGTTCGTGGGCCGCCGGCGCCTCACCCTCGGCGCGCGGGAACTCCGCCTGCACCCACCCGAGCACCCGCGGGATCGCCGTCGCATACGTGTCGAACAGGCCGTCCATCGCCGCCGTGTAGTCCGGGCCGAGCTCGGCGTCGCGGTAATAGCGGTAGCCGGGGCGCCCCGGATCCGTGCCCGGCATCGGCGAGTCATACGCGATGTAGCGGGTCGACTGCTCCAGGTAGGCGCCCAGGCGCGGCCGCTGCAGGATCTTGGTGAGGATGTTGGAGACCCATTCGCAGGCCACGTGGGCGCCGCCGAGCTGGGCCACCGAGTCATCGCCATAGCCGAGGAAGATGCGCTCGTACAGCGCCTCCGCCCGGGATGGGTCGGCGTCGGGCACAGCCGTGGGCCCCGGGGCGTCGGGGAGGTCGGAGGCGAACTCGTCGAGCAGCAGCCGCCGCAGCGTGCCGGGATACCGCGAGTAGCGGGCGAACAGCGCGCCCTTGAGCGTCTCGGGCAGGTCGACGAGCGCGAACACCGGCCGGTCGAGGTTGGTGCAGTGGACGCTCAGCGTGGAGCGCTCGGCATCGGTGAAGCTCTCGACCGGGTAATCCACGGGCGGTCGATCGTAGCGGTGGGATCGGCAGCCGCCCCCGGGCCGGTAGGCTGTGCGTGATACGCATGCGTACCACCGACCCCGAGCACCTCGACGTCCTGATTGTCGGCGCCGGACTGTCGGGCATCGGCGCCGCCTGTCACCTCAGCCGGCGCTGCCCCGATCACACCTACGCGATCCTCGAGGCGCGCGAGCGCATCGGCGGGACCTGGGATCTGTTCCGCTACCCGGGGGTTCGCTCGGACTCCGACATGCACACGCTCGGCTACGTGTTCAGCCCCTGGGAGGACGATCGCGCCCTCGCCGACGGACCGTCGATCCTGCGCTACATCACCGACACCGCCGCCCGTCACGGCGTGCCGGAGCGGATCCGCACCGGGCAGCGGGTCACCGACGCCCAGTGGTCGGACACGACGAGCCGGTGGACGGTGACCGTGCAGCGCGCCGGTGAGCCCGAGCCGGCCACGATGACCTGCAGCTTCCTGCTCATGTGTGGCGGCTATTACGACTACGAGCAGGGGTACACCCCGGACTTCACTGGAATCGAGCAGTTCCGCGGCCAGATCATCCACCCCCAGCACTGGCCCGAGAACCTCGAGTACGACGGCAAGCGGGTCGTGGTGATCGGCTCCGGGGCGACCGCTATCACGCTGGTCCCGGCGATGGCCCAGCGGGCCGAACACGTGACGATGCTCCAGCGCTCTCCAACCTATGTCGTCTCCCTGCCCGGAGAGGACGGCATCGCCAAGTGGCTGCGCCGCCGGCTGCCGGCGAAGCTCGCCTATCACCTCGTGCGCTGGAAGAACGTCGGGCTGATGACGCTCAGCTACCAGCTCAGCCGCCGCCGTCCCGGGCTCATGCGAGCGATCATCCGCCGCGGCGCCGAGCGTCAGCTGCCCGATGGCTTTGACGTCGACACCCACTTCAAGCCCAGCTACGATCCCTGGGACCAGCGGCTGTGCGTCGTCCCCGACGGCGACCTGTTCACCGCCGTTCGGGAGGGCACGGCGTCGATCGTCACCGATCGAGTGCAGACGTTCACCGAGCGCGGCGTGCGCCTGGAGAGCGGCGGCGAACTCGAGGCCGACATCGTCGTGACCGCAACCGGCCTGCGGCTGCTCGCCCTCGGCGGGGTGAACCTCAGCGTCGACGGGCGGCCGATCAGCGTGCCCGACACCTTCGCCTACCGGGCGATGATGCTCAGCGGCGTCCCGAACTTCGCCTTCACCGTCGGCTACACCAACGCATCGTGGACGCTCAAGGCCGATCTCACCGCCGAGTACGTCTGCCGGCTGCTGACGCACATGAGCCAGCACGGCTACACCCGCTGCGCCCCGGAGACCGGCGGCGCCCGCCTGACCCCCCGGCCGCTCATCGACCTCGCCTCCGGGTACGTCCAGCGCTCGCTGCAGGAGTTCCCCGCGCAGGGTCCCGATCGGCCCTGGCGGGTGCGCCAGAACTACCCCCTAGACCTGCTCGAGTTCCGCCGCGCCGACGTTGAGGACGGGGTCATGCGCTTCTCCCGCACCGGCGAGGGCGGTGCGGCGGCGACGGACGGCATCGCGCCCGCGGCCGCCGCGTCGGCCGCCTGATCAGCCCGCGCTGCGCGGACTGCCGGTCGACTGCGAGCCCTCCTTGGACTCGCCGCCGGAGGAGTCATCGCCCTCCGGTGATGCGGCGGGGCGGTTCCGGGTCTCCGCTCCGCCACCGTGACCGGGTTCGGCTTCCTCGTTGTTCTGGTTCGATACGGAGCCGGGAAGCGGCTCCTCGCTGGGATTGCGTGGTT
>JBAWFG010000439.1:0-10420 GCA_049591655.1 Solirubrobacteraceae bacterium | reverse complement strand
GTTGATCACCATGTTGCACAGGCGCCCGCGGAGCGCCAGCAGCACCCCGGGGGAGGGACGGATCGGCACGTCGACGCCGGCCATCGCGGCGACCTTCTCCGACCATGGCCCGGTGGCGTTGACGACCAGATCGGCGTGGATCTCACGCTCTTGGCCGGTCACGTGATCGTGGACGACGGCGCCGCTGACGACGTGGTCATCGACGAGCAGGCCGGTCACCTCGCTGAACGGGTGAATCGCAGCACCGTTGTGCTGTGCGGTGGCAAAGAAGCGCAGCGCCAGGCGCATCGCATCCATCGAGCCATCCGGGACCCGCACCGCCACCTTCAGTTCGGGGTTGAGGTTGGGTTCAAGCGCCAATGCGGCGCGACGCGTCAGCCGCTGGGCGGGGATCCCCGACGCCGCACAACCCTCCAGCAGCGGTCCGAGGTACTCGACGTCCTCGTCCTCGACCGCGATGAACAGGCCGTCATTGAGCTCCAGGCTGCCCGGGCAGATCCGCCGCAGGATGAGGTTCTCCTCGATGCACTCGACCGCCGATTCGTGGTCGTTGACGGCGTAGCGGCCGCCGCTGTGCAGCATCCCGTGGTGGCGGCCGGTCGTGCCCGACGTGAGCTCGGCTCGTTCCACCAGCGTGACGGACAGTCCACGCAGCGATAGATCGTGGGCAAGCGCTCCCCCCGTGCCGCCACCCCCGATGATGAGCACGTGGGCGTTGTGTCGACGGCGTTGCATTGTGCGAATCCTCCGGTCGGTCACAGGCACCGTAGGACGCAGCGACGGGGCCGCCATCCGGGGCAGGTACGACAACCTCGGGGGTAACTCCCGGGCGCCTGTCAGCCCGCCGCCACCGCCGCCCCCGTCCCCCGGCGGCGGCGGGCTGACCTCATGTATTACGCAGACGGCGCCGGAACGGATGCCGGCTGGATGTTCTGGTTGACGTGGAACACGTTGTCGGGGTCATAGGCGGCCTTGACCTGCGCCAGCCGGTCGTAGTTGTCTCGGTAGGTGGCCTTCACCCGCTCCTGGCCCTCGTCCATCATGAAGTTGACGTAGGCCCCGCCCGCCGAGTACGGGTGGGTGGCGTCCCAGTAGCCGACACACCAGTCCCGCATGTCCCCGGCACGTGCCGGATCGGGATCGACGCCGAAGATGACCTCGGCCCACTGCGTGTCGCGGTAATTGAATGCGGTGTCGCTGGCGCCCACATCATGCGCGGCTCCGCTGATCGGGTACAGGTGCATCGTCGAGTGCATGGAGGGCAGCTTCTCCGACCACTCCAGGTGCTTGGCGATCAGCGCATCGGGCAGCTCGTTGACGAAGTCAGCCCGCCAGTAGCACTGCAGGCCCTTGACGTACAGGCCGTCGAACAGGCTCTGCAGGTCCGGATGGGGGATCGGGCCGACCCCGTGCAGCAGCGGCGTACCGACCTCATGAACCGGCGCCAGCAGTTCGGCGGCGTCGGCCTCTGAGCCCGTGATGCACCAGAAGATCCCGCACACCTTGCGCATGTGCAGCTCGGCGGGGAACAGGTCGACCGGCGGCACCGTCATCGAGGCGAAGAACCCGTTGAGGTTGCGGGGCGCGGCGGGCAGGAACTCCCGGTAGAAGCGCATCACCTCCGGCAGCTGTTCCATCGGCCAGAACGTCGGGCCGGCCATGACCGTGGCCCCCAGCGGGTGGGTGCGGAACTCGAACGCCGTCACGACGCCGAAGTTGCCGCCCCCGCCTCGCAGTGCCCAGAACAGGTCTGGGTGCTGATGGGCGTCGGTGTGGACCTGGGAGCCGTCGGCGAGCACGACGTCGGCCCCCACCAGGTTGTCGATCGTCAACCCGAAGCGCCGCGTGAGATGGCCCATGCCGCCCCCGAGCGTCAGCCCGCCGACGCCCGTCGTGGAGATGATCCCCGACGGCACGACGCAGCCATGTTCGGCCGTTGCGCGGTCGACCTGGCCCCAGGTGGCGCCTCCGCCGACCCGGACGATGTTGGACTGCGGGATGACCTCGACGTCGGAGATGCCCGCCAGGTCGATGACCACCCCGTCGTCGACGACGCCGAGCCCGCCGCCGTTATGCCCGCCGCCGCGGACGGCGATCGGTACGCCGTGACGTCGCGCGAAGGCGATCGTACGGGCGACCTCGTCAGCGTTGGCACACGGGACGATCAGCGCCGGATGGCGGTCGATCATGCCGTTGTGGACGGCGCGCGCCTGGTCGTAATCGGGATCCTCGGGACCGATGAGCCGATCGCTGAGGTCAGCCAGCTCACGGTGCGCGAGCCGGCTCAGAGATGTCGTTGCGGTCATGGTGCTGCTCCCCCGGTGTGTGATGGCGTGGGCCAAGCGACCCGGAGAGCAACCTACGCGCGCTCGACACGCTTGTCATGACCCGGTCTGACCGACTTTTCCGCCGGCCTGGATCGGGGACGCCCGCCGTGCGATGATCAGATCTGACTACCGGGGGTCAAACGGCTGTGGCCATGTCTCAGCTTCCAGGTCAGCTTCGGCTGACGCCGTCGTTTCCGTTCGCCGGACGTTCGGCTGAACTGTCGACGCTGCGCGCGCTCATTTCATCGCCGCCGGGCGACGGGTTCCGCGTGGCGCTCGTCGGTGGCGAGGCCGGATCGGGCAAGAGCCGGCTGGTGGGGGAGTTCGCCCAGCAGACCGCCGACGGGACGCTGGTCCTCTACGGGGCCTGTGATCCGATGGTCCGCCGCCCCTACGGCCCGGTGGCCGACGCGCTGGCGCAGCTGGTCGCACGTCTGGACACCGAGACGCTCCGCGCCGCGCTTGGCAGCGTCGGTGGCGAACTCCTGCGCCTGCTCCCCGATCTGGCGCAGCGCGTCGGTGGCCTGGCAGCGCCGGTCAAGGCCGACCCCGACACCGAGCGCCATCGGCTGCACAGCGCGGTGGCGGGACTGCTGGCGGCCGCCGGGCGCCGCGCGCCACTGGTGATCGTGATCGAGGACGCTCACTGGGCTGACACTCCGACGCTGATGCTCCTTCGCCATCTGGCGAGGGGCACGGCGGACGTGCGGGGGCTGCTGATCACGACGTTTCGCGATACCGAGGCCGAGGTGCCGGAGCCGCTGGCCGCGGCGCTGGCCGATCTGCGCCGCTTCGAAGGGGTGACCCGCCTGCGCCTCGCAGGACTGAGCACCGAGGAGGTCTCCGAGTTCGTCCGATCCGCCGGCCCCGGCCCCGGCCGTCTCGGCGAGGAGCTCAGCGCCGCCGCGCAGGTCCTGCATGAGCTGACCGGTGGCAACGCGTTCCTACTCACCGAGCTGTGGCGCACCGTGCTCGAGAGCCACTTGACCTCGGACGAGGAGGCGCCGCTGGCGGCGGCGCTGGCCGACATGGGCAGCCCCGAAAGCGTCCGCGAAGTCGTCACCCAGCGGCTGGCCCAGCTGACCAGTGCGACCACCGCGCTGCTCGAGAAGGCCGCGGTCGTCGG
Source organism: Solirubrobacteraceae bacterium (assembly GCA_049591655.1). GTDB lineage: Bacteria > Actinomycetota > Thermoleophilia > Solirubrobacterales > Solirubrobacteraceae > Palsa-465. The sequence continues at coordinate 6,967 of JBAWFG010000439.1, read as the reverse complement.
GTCGGAGTTCGAGCTGTCGGCGATCACCGTCTCCCCGGCGGGAAACGCCGAGCTGCGGTCGGCGCTTGAGGAGGCGGTTGCGCACGGGATGATCGTGGAGGTCACGTCCCGCCGGGTTGCCTACCGCTTCTCCCACGAGCTGGTGCGCCGCGCCGTGTATGACCGGCTGCCAGCCCTGCGCCGCGCCGAACTGCACCTTCAGGTCGGCGAGGCGCTCGAACGCGCTCACGAGGATGGGGGCAGCGAAGGGCTCGCTGAGCTTGCCTACCACTTCGGTGCCGCGGCGCCGGTCGACGGGACCCGCCGGGCGATCGAGTACTCCATCCTGGCCGGACGGGCGGCGCTTCAAGCACTTGACTTCGACGAAGCCGAAGCCCGCTTCACCGCCGCCCTCGAGCTCGGGATCGACGACGAGTCAGAGCGCGCCCAGACGCAGCTGGACCTGGGAACGGCGCGGTTTCGTGCCGGTCGCTCCGACGAAGCCATGGTGGCGTTTCGCGCGGTAGCGGAGATCGCGCGCGATCGTCGGGATCCCGAACTGCTGGCCGGAGCGGCGATCGGATTCGAGAACGCCTGCTGGCGGCCGGGGATCACCGACGCGGGCGCGGTTGAGCTGCTGGAAGAGGCCGCCCGATCCCTCAGTCCTGAGGACTCCGAGCTCCGGGTTGAGCTGCTGGCCGGGCTGAGCCGAGCTCACGCGTTTCTCGGAGACTTCCCGCGCAGCGCCGTGATCGAGCGCCAGGCGATCGAGATGGCGCGCCGCCTCGGTGACCGGCTGGGACTGGCGACGGTGCTCATGCGGTCCTATTGGTCGCATGCCGAGGGCAGCTTGGAGCACACGCTTGAGATGCTGAGCGAGGCGGTGGACCTGGCGGAGGCGCTCGGCGAGCGGGACCTGCAGGCGGAGGCGATGGAGTGGCGGGTGGCGGGTCTGATCGCGCTCGGAGACCTGAGCGGAGCCTCGCGGGAGCTGGCCGAGGTGCACGCGCTCGCCGCTCGCGCGCACCAGCCCTTTCCGCTCCACGTGGCCGAGCACTACGCATCCACGCTGGCGCTGTGCGCGGGGGAGCTCGCCGAGGCCGAGGCGGCGGCGAACCGCTCCCACGAGTGGAGTCGGCTACTCACCGGGCGCGCGGCGTCGGGCATCTACGGCATCCAGATGTTCGGGATCCGTCGTGAGCAGGGGCGGCTCGCCGAGCTCAACGCGGTCGCGCGGATGATGGCGGGTAACGAGCGGTCAGCCGGCGTCTGGCGCCCCGGGTTCGCGGCGCTGCTCGCCGAGCTCGGTCTGCTCCAGGACGCCAGCCGGGAGCTGGCCCGGGTGCGCCAGGAGGGGTTTGATCAGCTGCGCTCAGCCCTGTGGGTCGCCTCGCTCAGCTATCTCGCCGATGCCTGCGCCATCGTCGGCGACGAGCAGCTCGCGGCGATCGTCTATGACGAGCTGGTGCCGCTGGCGGGTGGCAACGTGGTGGTGGGTCACGGGGTGGCGTGTTACGGCGCCGCCGACCGGTTCCTCGGGCTGCTCGCGGCCACGCTCGGCGACCAGCAGCTGGCGATCGGGCACTTTGAACGGGCGCTGGCGGTCAATCGCCGGATGGGCGCGCCGACGTGGATCGCCCACACGCTCTATGCCTACGGACGCACGCTCCGCGTGCGCGACCGCGGCGAGGACCGGGCGCAGGCGGCCGAGCTGCTGTCTGAGGCAGCCAGCCTGGCGGAGCGGATCGGGATGCCGGCGCTGCTGGCGCGGGCGCAGGCACTCGGAGCCCAACGTCACGCGGTGAGCCTTCCCCCCGACGACCTGTCCTGGCGGGAGGTTGAGATCCTGCGCCTGGTCGCCGCCGGTCTGAGCAACCGTCAGATCGGCGAGCAGCTGTCGATCAGCGGCCACACCGTCGCCAACCACGTCCGCAGCATCTTGCAGAAAACCGGGGCTGCCAACCGTACTGAGGCGGCCGGCTACGCATATAGAAAATCCCTGGTCGGAATCACGGAACGGTAGGATCGCTCGATGCCGATGTATCTGATTGAGCGTCGGTTTGCGGAGCAGCTCGAGATGACGGGCGAGGACGTCAAGCTGCTCGAGGAGGTCAACGCCGACGAGGGCGTGAGCTGGCTGTTCTCCTTCCTCAGCGCCGACCGGCACCGCTCCTACTGCCTGTATGAGGCGCCCAGCCCTGACGCGATCATCACCGCGGCCCGCCGCGCCGGTATCCCGGCCGACGTCGTGACCGAGGTCGATCGGGTCACCGCTGATACGTTCCGCTGACGCGGGGCCGCGCCCAACGACAGTCAAGGAGCCAGATGGACATCATTGAGCGCCACTTCGCGGCGGAGAACGCGCACGACGTGCCGGCCACGCTCGATACCTACACCGATGATGTGATCTGGGACGACGTCGGTCACCCGGCCTGCCCGGTTCAGGGCAAGGCCGCCACCGCCGGGATGTATGAGGGGATCATGGCCGCGATTCCCGACCTGCACCTGGAATCGGTGCTGCGGTTCTCAAGCGGCGACCACGTCGTCGATGAGGCGCTCGCCACCGGCCACGTGCAGGGATCGTTTCTCGGCGTCGACGGCGGCGGCGCGCCGGTCAGCTTCCGGATGCTGCACGTGTTCGATCTGCGCGACGGTCTGATCGCCCGCGAGCAGGCGTGGTTTGACACCGCCGGCGTGCTGCGCCAGATCGAGTCACACCGGACCGCCTGAGCGCCGGGTCCGCGTCGCCGGTCAGTCGTTTTGGGAGCGTCGCTGGGACACCATGGCCTGGCGGCGTCCGCTGCTGCGGTCATAGAGCGCGTGGCGGTCACGGCCGAGCGATTTGGCCTCATACATCGCGATGTCGGCCTCGACGACGAGCTCTGAGCCGGTGAGACCGGTCGTCCCGTCAAACGTGGTCACTCCGATCGATGCGGTGATCGTCGGGTCGGCGGGGTCGGTGGAGCCGTCGCCCCGATCGCGGGACGCGTCGAGGATGCGCGCGGCCAGCAGTTCGGCGTCGCGCGCGCTCGCCTCAGGCACGATCACCGCGAACTCGTCGCCGCCGAGGCGCGCGATGATGTCGGTGCCGCGGGCGACCGTGCGCAGCAGGGCGGCGATCCGGGTGATCAGCTCGTCACCGGCCTGATGGCCGAAGCCATCGTTGACCTCCTTAAAGCCGTCGAGGTCGATCAGCAGCAGCGCTCCGGGGCGGCCATAGCGGTTGGCCTCGGCCACCACCCGGTCCAGCTCGGCGTCGAAGCGGTGGCGGTTGAGCAGCCCGGTGGCGGCATCGTGGTCGGCGAGGTGGCGCAGGTGGCGCTCCAGGCGCTTGCGCTCGGAGATGTCGAGGATCTGGGTGATCGCCGCCCGCGGGGCCACGCCGGGGGGCTCGGGGAGTGGGGTGGAGGAGACGAGCGTCCACAACTGGTGCCCGTCGCGGTGGATGAGCCCCATCTCGACGGTCACCGAGTTGCCCGCGAGCAGCTGCTCGAGCAGTTGCACCGGACCGTCGCGGTCCTCCTGGGAAGTGACCGACGTCACCAGGGTGCCGATCAGCTCGTCGGTCGCGTAGCCGAGCATCTCGGCCAGCGCCGGGTTGGCCTCGATGAAGCGCCCGTCGCGACCATGGCGCAGGTCCGAGATCGAGATCCCGATCGGAGCGTGCGTGAACGCGGCGCGGAAGCGCTCCTCGGCGACCTGGCGCTCGGTGAGATCACGGCTGACCTTGCCGTAGCCGCACAGGGCGCCCTTGTCGTCATGCAGGGCGGTGATCACGACGCTGGCCCAGAAGCGCGTGCCGTCCTGGCGGACCTGCCAGCCCTCCTCCTGCGCGCGACCCGTCGTCCGCGCACCGGCCAGCAGCCGCTCCGGGGTGCCGGCGGCCACGACCTCCGGCGGGTAGAAGACCGAGAAGTGGGTGCCGATGATCTCGTCGGCCTGGTAGCCCTTGAACCGCTGCGCTCCGGCGTTCCACGTCGCCACGTGGCCGTCAACGTCGAGCATCACGATCGCGCAGTCCTGCACCTCGGCCACGAGCAGCGAGACGATCCCACGGGAGCTGAACGCCGTATCACGGAGCGGGGCGTCGACAGCGTCGGTGACTTCCATCCCGCTCGGAATCGACGGCTCGCCCCCAAACCTTGAGTGGGTCCGTCCAGGGCTCGCTGACGCACACTGTGTCGGTGGACAACGCCCAGATCGCCGATCGTCTGGATGCCTTTGCGGCGCTGCTCGAGCTCGCCGAGAGCAATCCGTACACGATCCGGGCCTATCGCCGGGCCGCGGAGACGGTGCGGGGGACGCCGGCCCCGGTCAGCGAGCTCGTCGCTGCCGGCCGGATCCAGCAGCTGCGGGGGATCGGACCGGGGATCGCCAAGCGACTGACCGAGCTCGTGAGCACCGGGCAGATCGCCGAGCTGGCCGAGCTGGAGCGGGAGCTGGCGCCCGACCTGGTGGGTCTGGGGCGTTATCTGGGGCTGACCGCGCCGCGCTCGATGCAGATCGCCCGCGCGCTGGGCGTCCACACCGCCCAGGAGCTGCGCGATGCCGCGGCGGCGGGACGGCTGCAACAGGTCCCGGGGATCGGACCGAAGCTGGAGGCCCGCCTCATCCAGGCGCTGGCCCAGACGCCGGAGGCGCGCTCGCGCCAGAGCCTGATGCTCACCCGCGCCCGGGAGCTCGTGGCCGCGATCGCCGACGCGCTCGGCGGCGAGCCCGCCGGGGACCCACGCCGGTGGTGTGATGCCTGCGAGTACCTGGCGGTTGTGTGTGCAGCCGAGAACCCGGACCCGCTGCTTGACCGGTTCACCGCCCTCCCCCAGATCGTGGCCGTCATCGAGCGCGGCGAGCGCCGGGCGCTCGGGGTCACGGTGGAGGGCGTCCCGGTGGAGCTGGTCGTGGCCGAGCCACACAGCTTCGGCACCGCGCTCATCCGCGCCACCGGATCACCCGCGTACGTGGCGACGCTTGAGCCGCTGCCCGACGGCCCCGACGAATCGACCGTGTACAACAAGCTCGGCATCCCCTGGTGCCCGCCGGAGCTGCGCGAGAGCGCGGCCCTCGGCGAGCCGCTGCCGGATCTCGTCGAGCTCTCCCAGATCCGTGGCGATCTGCACTGCCACACGACGTGGAGCGACGGCCGGGCCAGCGTGGAGGAGATGGGCCGGGCGGCACAGGAGCGGGGCTATGAGTACCTGGCGATCTGTGACCACACCCCGGCCGTCGGCGCCGTGCAGGGCCTGTCGGGAGACGACGTCCGCCGCCAGGCGGATGAGATCGCGCAGGCCAACGCCGTGCTGGCCCCCTTCCGGGTGCTGCGCGGGATCGAGTGCGACATCCTGCCCGACGGCCGGCTCGACCTGCCTGACGACGTTCTCGCCGAGCTCGATTGGGTGCAGGCCAGCGTCCACGGAGGCCAGCGGATGCCCCGCCGGGAGATGACCAAGCGGGTGACGGCGGCGCTTGAGCACCCCGCCGTCTCCTGTCTCAGTCACCCGACGGGCCGGCTGATCGGCCGCCGGCCCGAGAACGCGCTTGACCTCGACGCCATCTTCGAGGTCGCGGTCGCCCACGACGTCGCGCTGGAGGTCAACGGGCTGCCCGCCCGGCTCGACCTCAGCGGCGAGCACGTCCGCAGCGCGCTGCGGGCCGGCGTGTCCATCGTGTGCTCGACGGACTCACACTCGCCCCGTAGCCTGAGCAACATGGCGATGGCGGTGGCGACCGCCCGGCGGGGCGGTGCGACCCGGGCCGACGTCGTCAACACGCGGCCGTTGGGCGTGCTGATCGACGACCGGCCGGGATCGCTGCCGTGAAACCGGCGCGGTGGCTGGGTGCCGGTCCTCCTATCGGCGCAGCGGTGACCCCAGCGGGTAGCCGCGACCGCCGGTGGCGAGCTCGGCGGCGTTGAGGAACAGGTAGACGCCGAGCGCCGCGAATACGAGCACGACATAGCCGGCGGCCTTGTTCATCGCATCGCTGGTGTCAAGCACGCCGATCGTGCGCAGGATGAGCGCCAGGACGACGAGCGCGACCACCGCGGTGTAGGCGACCGGCAGGCGCATCGTCGCCAACGTCAGCGCGATCATGACGACGATCCAGCTGATCAGGAACAGGGCGATGGACTTGTTGACGCTCGCCGCGGGGACGAGCAGCCAGTTGTGGAACAGGCCGAGCACGAGGATCGAGAAGCTCAGCCAGAAGCCGGCGAACAGGCCGAAGATCGACGCGACCATCGTCTGGCCCAGCGCGGCGGCCCACACGGTGGAGATGACGAGGCCGAGTCCGGTCGCCGCGAAGATCACCGGGATGACCACGCCGCCGGCGGCCGGTGGCACGTAGCCGACCAGGGACAGGCCGAGGGCGATCGAGCCGACGACGAAGATGGGGAGGCCGAGAATCGCCGGATCACCGGCGGGCGCGGCCTCCTCAGGGACGGGATGGGCCTCGACAATCGGCACGTCGGGCGCGAGCGTTGCCATCTGTACTCCCCCTCTTGAGTTGACCGCGCAACTGGATCACCCGCCGGTACGCATCACAAGAAACCCCCCGTTTCTGCACCATGCTGCAGTTCACGAGGGGGGAGGGGCGACGTGGGCGACAAACGCGCCCGTGAGTGGCCGTTTTGTCGCCAGCGTCCTGTCTGGAGGAGCTAGGCGCCGGGGGCGCCGGGGGCGCTGCGGGCGTGCAACCGGGCCCAGATGTCGCCGAGGGCGATCTGGTCGGTGACCGTCAGGCGGCCGAGGAAGAACTCCCGGACGCCGTCACGGTGGGTGGCGCGGGCGGCGGCGATCTTCGCGATTCCGGTATCGGTGAGCTGGGCGTAGAGCCCGCGGCCGTCGCAGCTGGCCGCGCAGCGGGTGACGTAGCCGAGCTCCACGAGCCGGTCGACGAGCCGCGTGCAGCCGCTGCGGCTGAGCAGCACGTTCTGCGCGATCTCCGACATGCGCAGGCGGTGCTCGGGTGCGTCGTCGAGGAACATCAGCAC
>JBAWFG010000438.1:0-2997 GCA_049591655.1 Solirubrobacteraceae bacterium | reverse complement strand
ACTCGGCGCTGACGCCGCGGATCCGGGCGATCTCCGGCCGTGACACCGGCTGCAGATAGGCGACGATCGCCAGCGTCTCGGCCTGGGCGGCGGTCAGCGGCGGGGTGCGCGGCTTGGCCAGCAGCTGCCGGGCCGCCGGCTCGGCGTCGGGGTGTGAGGCGAGCGTGTAGCCGCCGGCGAGTTCCCGCAGCACCAGGCCGCGGCGCTCGAACTCGTAGTGCTGACGCAGGCGCTCCAGCGCGGTGACGACATCGGGCAGTTCCTCGCCGGTCGCCTGGGCCAGCGCCGGCGCGGGGACCGGATCGGAGCTGAGGAACAGCAGCGCCTCGAGGGTGCGCTCAAGCTCGGCGGTGGTGCGCTCAAGCTCGGCGGTCATGCGCTCAGCCGGTGCGGCATGGGAGTGGGCACCGGAGCGGGCCGCTGGGCCCCGGTCAGTGACTCGACGGTGATCTCGGCGAACGGCTCGTCCTGGAACCAGGTCGCCTCGCCCTGCTTGTAGAGCTCGAGTAGCGCGTAGAGCGTGACCGCCACCGTGACCCGGTCGGCGCTGCCGACGGCATCATCAAACGTGAACCGTCCCCGGGACAGCAGCCGCCGCAGGTGCGACAGGCGCTCGGCGACGGTGACCTTGGCGATCGTCATGTGGCCTACGTCGACCGGCTTGGGCAGCGTCAGCATGTCGCCGATCGCCGACGCGAGCGTGGCCGGGTCATACACCGACCCGGCGTCACGCAGCGAGGCCTTGCGCAGATGCGGGGGTAGCGGCGCCGAGCGGAACCGGTAGCCCTCCTCGTCGGCGAGGCGCTCGATCAGGTAGCCGGCGGTGGCGCGGTAGCGCTGGGCGGCGAGCAGCCGCGCCAGCAGCTCCTCGGCGGCCTCGCCGGGGTCAAGCTCGATCTCCTCGATCTCCTCCCCGGGCAACAGCAGCCGGGATTTGAGCTCCAGCAGCGCCGCGATCAGCACCAGGAATTCGGTCGCCGCCTCGAGGTCGAGATCGCCGCGGCGCTCGAGATGGTCGATGTAGGTGATCACGACGTCGGCGAGATCGACCTCGAGCAGGTCGACCTCCTCACGCAGGACAAGCGTCAGCAACAGGTCAAACGGACCCGCGAACACGTCGAGATCGAGATCGAGGTAGGTGAGCGTCACGGAGCGGGACTCCTCGCCGGGGGCGTCATCGGGTCAAGACCTTAGACGTGGGGTCGGACCGGTCCCACCCCCATCGCCCTGCGGACGTCGCCCAGCGTCTCGGCGGCGATCGCCCGGGCCTTCTCGGCCCCGACCGCGAGGATCCGCTCCAGCTCGGCCTCGTCGGCCCGGAGCTCCTCATAGCGCTCGCGCACCGGCGCCAGGTACTCGGTCACCGCGTCGGCGACCGCCTGCTTGAACGTCCCGTAGCGCTCGCCCTCAAACTCGCGCTCCACCGCCGCGGGGTCGATCCCGCGGACGGCGGCGAGGATGTCGATCAGGTTGGAGATCCCGGGCTTGTCGGCGCCGCGGCGCACCTCAGATCCCGAGTCGGTGACCGAGGAGCGAAACTTCTTGGCGATCGCCGCCGGCTCGTCGAGCACGTACACGGTGCCCTGGACGCTTGAGCCGGTCGTCGACATCTTGCGCGCCGGGTCCTGGAGATCCATGATCCGCGCGCCGACCTCCGGGATCCGCGCCTCGGGCACCACGAGCGTGTCGCCGAAGCGGCTGTTGAAGCGCTCGGCGACGTTGCGCATCAGCTCGACATGCTGTCGCTGGTCGTCGCCGACGGGCACCTCATGAGCGCGGTAGGCGAGCACGTCGGCGGCCATCAGGACCGGGTAGGTGAACAGCCCGACCGAGACGAAGTCACGCTGGGCGGCCTTGTCCTTGAACTGCGTCATCCGGTTGAGCTCGCCGAAGGAGGTCACCGACGACAGCAGCCAGGTGAGCTCGGAGTGCTCCAGCACGTCGCTCTGGCGAAAGAAGATGCAGCGCTCGGGGTCAAGACCGGCGGCCAGCAGCACCGCCGCGCAGTCATACAGCGACTCCCGCAGCGCCGCGGGCTCGTAGGGAACCGTGGTGGCGTGCAGGTCAACGACGCAGTAGATCCCCTCGCCGCGATCCTGCCCGGCGACGTACTGGGTGATCGCGCCGATGTAGTTGCCCAGGTGCTTACGACCGGTCGGCTGGATGCCGGAAAAGATGCGCATCGCGCATCAGGCTACTCAAGCGCGCGTTCGATCCAGCGCTTCGTGCAGCGGCCCCGACTGTGAGGGCCCCGCCCCGGGCGGGCGAGCCCCCGGCCGGTCACGACCCGGGCCGGCCAGCAGCCAGGCGGCGAGGACGCCGGCGATCGCCCCGCAGACGTGGGCCTGCCATGAGACCCCGGTGTGGGGCACGATGCTCGACAGCAGCGCGCCGCCCCACACGACGCCGACGACGATGCCGGTGAGGATCTCCAGCACGCTGCGGTCAAACACCCCGCGGGTCAGCAGGTAGGTGGCGTAGCCGAACACGACCCCGGAGGCGCCGATCGTGTCGGTGTGAGCGGGCGCGATCAGCCACGTCCCCAGACCGCCGACGACGATCACGATGAGCGTGAGCAGCGCCAGCCGCCGGGCGCCACGCAGGGCGATGATGGCGCCCATGAACACCAGCGGGATCGTGTTGTCGACGAGGTGGGGGTAGAAGTTGGCGTGCAGGAACGGCGAGGTGAAGATCGCCCACAGGTGGTCGATGTTGCGCGGATAGATGCCGCCGTTGTGATCCAGGCCGCCGCTGTCGAGCGCGTTGAGCGCCTCGACCACCCACATCAGTGCCACGATCCCGGCGAGCAGGGTCAGCCCCTCGACGGTCTGGCGCTGGGCCTCCCGACGCTGCGGGGAGGAGATCATCTTCGTGCTGGCGGGCATCGCACCTCAAGGATGGCACGCCGCACGCCGGGGCGGGCCGTCCGGCGGCCGGTTCTTCACCAGCTCTTCGAGAGAACCTCGTGGGCGAGGGCCAGCGCCACCTCGGCGCGGC
>JBAWFG010000437.1:0-2137 GCA_049591655.1 Solirubrobacteraceae bacterium | reverse complement strand
CGGTGACGCGGTGGGCCGTCGACTGCGGGGGCGGCGGCGGCGGCGCCGGGAGGTCCGCATCGTCGTCCGGCTCGGCCGCCTGCTCCTCGTCGTCGAGGCTCGGCACCTCGAGCTCCGCCGGCACCTGGCCCGACCGCCCGGGTCGCGCGACCGCCGCCGCCACCTCGTCATCGGTGAGCATCTGGGGCTCGGCGAGCCGGCACCGGGGGTTCGGACTGCGCCCGCGATGCCCGTTCGTCGAGTGCAGCGACCCGACCCGACCACAGCCGCCACAGCGGTACACGGGATCCGTCGGAGCAAGGGCGGTCACGCCGTGGATGGTACTCCGATTTCGCCCGGCTTGTGGCTCGCCCCAGCCCCCCTCGAGCCCCCAGCCTCGCGCGCGGGCGTGAGACGCATATATCGGCAATGAGCGCACACCCCCCACCGTGGGAAATATGCATCTGACGCCCGCGGCGAGCGGCCGGTGAGCCACGGTGGTACGCTCGCGGGGCCGGGGTCAGTGCCACAGCGGCTGGTTGGCAGTCTGGTGTGATCGGTGGTTCGAGTGCGCTGACCTCGGTGTCCTTCCCCACGGCGCGGGGGCCGATCGCCGGGGCCGGGAGCCGTGCAGTCTCGCCGGCGGACACCAACCCAGGACGATCGCCCCCGCTGCCGTTCGTGGCCGCGACGGAGTGCGACAATCGGCTCATGCCGAACCCCGCCGTGATCCGCCAGGTCGTCGAGGTGAGCACCAAGGGGGCCCTCTCCCTGCTCGCCGGCGAGGCGATCGCGGCCCGGCGGCGCCGCCCCATCCCCGAGACCGCCGCGCTCGCCACCGCCCGCGAGCAGCTCCTCGCCGAGCACGAGAAGCTGGTCCGCACCGAGTCCCTCGTCCCCGTCCCCGATGCCGCGCCCTTCCTCGAGACCGGCGGGGCGGCGATGGCCGAGCAGATCAGCGCCGCCGCCGCCCGCCCCCTCCCCCCGCTCGGCGAGGTGCGTCTCGGTGAGGCGATGGGGAACGCCGAGGTCCGCCCCACCCTCCCCGACAAGCTCTTCGCCGACATCGTCGGTCTCGACGAGGCGAAGCGGACCCTGCGCACCGTCGTCACGAGCGAGCGGCAGTTGCACGCCGTCCTGATCGGCAAGCCGGGCTCGGGGAAGAGCGCGCTCATGGAGGACCTCGGCACCCTCCCCGACGCCACCTACGTCATCGGCCAGAACGTCACGAGCGCGGGTCTGCTCGACCTCATCGTCGGTCCCCACGCCACCACGCGCATCCTCCTCTTCGACGAGATCGAGAAGGCGAAGCCGGAGACGCTCACCACCCTGCTCGGGATGATGACCGGCAAGGCGACCCGCACCGTCAGCGGCCAGCACCAAGAGGTCGACACCGACGTCCGCGTGGTGGCGGCGTGCAACACCATCGAGACGCTCCCCGTCGCGCTCCGCAGCCGCCTCATCGAGGTCTACCTCCCCGAGTACACCGAGGCGGAGCGCAAGGAGGTCATCGCCGGCTTCCTCGAGCGCCGCCAGGGACTGTCCGCCGCCAAGGCCAAGGAGGTCGCCGACCTCGTCGCCCCCGTCTCCGCCGACATCCGCGACGCCGAGCAGATCGCCGAGGTCGACAAGACCGACCCCATTCTCGCCAAGCAGATCGCCGCCGGCCTGCGCCGCGAGGGGGCCGCCGCCGAGACCCCACCCCGGGGCCACAAGGTCACCGACAAGCGGGCACCGCGATGAACCGGCGCGAGAGGCGGGTCGCCGACTGGGAGGATCCCCGCTACCGGCGCCGTCGTCACCTCTCCCGCCGCGCCCGCCTCGAGCGCGCCATCGTCCGCGCTGAGGAGACCGCCGCGCGCTACCGGGCGATGCACGCCCGTGGGTGGGGTGACTTCATCCTCGACCTCGCGGCGCGCTCCGAGGCCGCCGCCGACCGCGCCCGCACCCGCCTGTCCCGGCTCCGCAGCCGACCCGGCTGGCAGTGGCGATGAGACCCACCGCCTGGGCCGCCATGCTGATCCGCTCCGCCGTCGCCCGCGGCGAGCTCGACCCGCCCGTCGCCTGCGCCGCCGAGGGGTGCACGTTTCACGGGAGTGTACCGTTCGTCCCCTTCCACCCCGACCCCCAGGGCGCGCCACTCGTGGCGGCGTGGTAC
>JBAWFG010000436.1:0-1559 GCA_049591655.1 Solirubrobacteraceae bacterium | reverse complement strand
GGCCAAGGGGATGGGCTTTGACCACTTCTACGTCGGCCCGGAGCTTGAGTACTTCTATTTCCGGGACTCCAAGTCGACCGAGGTTCTCGACGAGGGCGGCTACTTCGACCTGACCACGCTCGACGCCGGATCTGACCTGCGCCGGGAGACCGTCCTGGCGCTGGAGCAGCTGGGGATCCACACCGAGTACACCCACCATGAGGTGGGGCCCAGCCAGCATGAGATCGACATGCGCTACGCCGACGCGCTCCAGATGGCCGACGACTGCATGACCTACCGGATCACGGTCAAGGAATACGCCATGAAGTACGGCCTGCATGCGACGTTCATGCCCAAGCCGCTGTTCGGCAAGAACGGCTCGGGCATGCACACCCACCAGTCGCTGTTCCGGGGTGGGCAGAACGCGTTCTTTGACGGCGACGACCCGTACTACCTGTCCGACATCGGCAAGGCGTTCATCGCCGGCCAGCTGCGTCACGCCCGGGAGATCTGCTCCATCTTCGCCCAGTGGGTCAACTCCTACAAGCGGCTCGTCCCCGGATACGAGGCGCCGGTGTACGTGGCCTGGTCGCGCCGCAACCGGTCGGCGCTGGTGCGCGTGCCGCTGTATCACCCCGGCAAGGAACGGGCCACCCGGATGGAGCTGCGTTGCCCGGACCCGGCCTGCAATCCCTACCTGACCTTCGCCGTGCTGCTGCAGGCGGGGCTGGAGGGGATCGAGCACGGCTACGAGCTGCCGGACCCCATGGAGAAGAACCTGTACCACCTGGCGCCCGACGAGCGGCGCCGCCTCGGCATCGACCAGCTCCCCGAGACGCTTGGCGAGGCGATTGAGCTCACCGCCCAGTCCGAGCTCGTCCTGCGCACTCTGGGCGAGCACATGTTCAACCGGTACATCGAGATCAAGCGCCAGGAGTGGGAGGACTACCGGGTTCAGGTCACGCCCTGGGAGCTCGAGCGCTATCTGCCGGTCCTGGAGCCGGCCTCCATGGCCGGAGCCGACCGGATCCAGGCACCTGATCTTCCGGCCGAGCTGGCGCCGGAACCGCTCGGCGCCGGGGACGGCGATCGGGGCGTAGACGGCGACGCCGACCTCCAGCTGCCGGGGGTCCTGGTGGAGCAGGCCCAGCTGCGGGCCCGCCGCCTGCGGATCACCGAGTCAGAGCTCCGCGGAGTCGTCCTGGAGGCGCCGTCGGCCACCGGGATGGCGCTCCGGGACGTCATCCTGCGCGGCTGCGGCCTGTCCAACGCCCGGGCCCGGGAGGCGACGATCCGGCGGGTGGCGGCGATCCAGTGCCGGCTCGTCGGCCTGGACGTGGGCGGCGGCGAGATCGCCGACCTGCGGGTCACCGACTCCTCGCTCAAATTGGCCTCGTTCGCCGGTGCCCGGCTCCGGGACGTGGCCTTTGAAGACTGCAACCTGAGCGAGACCTCGTTTCTGGAGGCCCGCCTGGAGCACGTCCGCTTTATCGGCTGCGATCTGACCGGCGCCGACTTCCGCGGCGCCCGCTGCACCGGATGTGAGATCCGGGGCGCGTCGCTGGACGGGGTGCTGGGGG
>JBAWFG010000435.1:0-4828 GCA_049591655.1 Solirubrobacteraceae bacterium | reverse complement strand
CGGGGCGATATTGCGACGTACTCGGGGTCGCCCGGGACGTTTGCGCGGCCGATCACCCGCCCGCTCGGCACCCCGACGGCGAGCACCCGGCTCTCGGTCTGTGCGGTGACGAGCGCGCGCAGACCGAGAACCGGGTGCTTGCCGTCGGGTTGCCGAGCGGGCGGGTGATCGGCCGCGCAAACGTCCCGGGCGACCCCGAGTACGTCGCAATATCGCCCCGACGCGCCGGCAGCGTCGTGGTCGTCGTCAGTGCGAGCGCCGGAACCGTGACGCTTCTCGATCTACATTCACTGCGTCCGCTCCGGGTGTTCCACGGCTTCGTCTCACCCCACATCCCGGCGATCTTCCCGGTCGGCGACATCGCCTACGTGACCGATGACGGCGACGGCCGCCTGACCGTGATCGGCCTCGCTGCCCGGCGGATCCTCGCCCGGGTCGCGGTCGGTGCCGGCGCCCACCACCTGGCGATCAGCCCCGACTGGCGGCAGGTCTGGGTGGCGCTCGGACAGTCCGCGCACTCGATCGTCACCCTCAGCACGATGCTCGCCACACCCCCGCCCCCGGCAACCCCGGTTGGGGATCCCGTCCACCCACACGTGACCGGTCGCTTCGACCCGGGGTTCCTCGCCCACGATCTCCTGTTCACGCCCGACGGCCGGCGGGTGTGGATCACCTCGGCGGATACCTCCTACGTTGCCGTGGTCAGCGCGCGCACCCACCGGCTGCTGTTCCGAGTGCCGGGCGGAGCGCCGCCCCAGCACGTCGTCTTCGACGGGGCCTTCGCTTACATCACCAGCGGCTACGGGGGGCTGATCGAGAAGGTCCGCGTTCAGGATGGGCGGGTGCTCAAGCGGGCGGCCGCCCCCTTCGGCTCGTTCGATCTCGATGCCGCCCGTGGTTATGTGGTCACCGTCTCCCTGACGCAGGGAACCCTGGCGATCTACGACCGCAGCCTCCGGCTGCTCCACATCCGGCACCTCGCTCCCTCCACCGAGGATGTCGCCATCGCCCGGCGCCCGTGATCCGCGACAGCTCAGCGCGCGGCGGCCGCCGGCCCGGGGTCCGGCGCGGGTGTGACGGCTGTCAGCGGTGTCCTGGCGCTCACCACGCATGCCTCGGAGACGACCCGACGCGTAGCGACCTGCTCGAACCCGGCGTCCCGGATCAGTGACTCCCACCGGGCGGCCGGCAGCGGCTTCTCCCATACGCGGAACGCAAATCGTCCCAGGTTCTTGGCCAGTCGCCACCAGCCCGCCGGGCCGCGGGCGATGAACGCCCGCGCCTTGGTGGCGATTACGCGGCGATCGGCAGCGTCGGTTCCGCGACCGAACATCATGTCGCCGATCACCAGGCGCCCCCCGGGTCTCAGCCATCTTCGGGCGCGGCCCAGCAGAGCTACCTTGTCGGCGTCGCGAAGGTGGTGCAGCGCGTAGTTGGTCACGATGAGGTCGAGGCTGGCCTCGGCGAGCTCGAGTGTCTCGATCGCCTGAGTCTCCGCCTGGATGTTGGTCACCCCCGCCTCGCCAGCAATGGTCCGTAGCCTGCCGACGGCGATCTCGCTTACGTCGACCGCGAGCACACGCTCGCACATTGCCGCGAGCGGGATGGTCACCTGTCCCGAGCCGCACCCGATGTCAAGGGCGACCGTACCCTCCGGTAGATCGTGGCACTCCTCGAGGACCGCTGTGACGACCTTCTCCAGACCCGCCGCCCCCTCGTGCTCCCAGGCATCGGTGCGGCGGTTCCACAGAAGGCGCTCGCGGGCGACCGCGAGTCCCTGGCGAATGGACAGCCTGCGCGAGCCCGTCGCGATTGGTCGCCCGTCGGGGGGAGAGTTCGGCATGGAGCCACCATCCCGCGCCCGCGTCAAGTTGTCTTTAACCTTCGATGAGACGAAGCTCATCGCGCTTCATGGCGGTGCGCCGCCGGGCTGCCGGGATCCGCTGCGGATGGGACACTCGTTGGCGTGAGCAATACCACCCGGCGACGGACTCCGCGGCGAGCGCCCAACTATGCGGCGCGCCGCGTCGGAGCGGCAATGATCGTCGTTGCCCTGGTCCTCGCCGGCGTCGCGATTGCGGGCGGCGGGGGTGGCGGGGGGCGCTCTCGGGCAGTCCATCCGGCGCAATCGACAGGGTCAGCCGCCAGCCCTCCGGGCGGTGATGGCGGCGCGGGTGTCACATCGAGCACTCGGGCCCGGCCGCCGGCTCGGAGGTCCGCCCCGGATGGTCCGTTCCGGGTCGGTCAGGTCTCTCTGACCCTCACTGAGCCGGCCACCGCCGGGGGCCCCGTCCGCCGGATCCCCGTAGTGGTCCGTTATCCGGCGGCCGGCAATCCCGCCGCGGGCAGCTACCCCGCGGCGGCGCCTGCGACGGCCCGGGGCCCGTTCCCGCTCGTTGTCTTCTCGCAGGGCTTCAACGTGGCGGCCGATGCCTATGCGGGATTGCTGGACGACTGGGCGCGCGCCGGATACGTCGTTGCCGACCCGACGTACCCACTGACCGACCCGACCGAGCCCGGTGGGGTCGATGAGAACGACATCGTCAACCACCCGGCTGACCTGCGGTTCGTCATCGCGTCGCTACGTGGCACGGCGGGTGAGCACGGGTCCCTGCGCGGTCTCATCGACAGCAGCCGGGTGGCGACCGTCGGCCACTCCGACGGGGGAGATGTCACCCTCGCCGTGGCCGCCAACAGTTGCTGCCGTGATAGCGCGATCACCGCCGCCGTCGTGCTATCCGGCGCGGAACTCGGCATGTTCGGGGGCAGCTACTACACAGCCGGCACGGTGCCCCTGCTGGTCGTCCAGGGCAGCGCGGACACGATCAATGTCCCGGGCTGCAGCGCTCAGCTGTACGACGCGGCCCCTCGCCCCAAGTACTACGTCGACCTGCCCGGCGCTGAACATCAGCTCCCGTACCTCCAACCGGGGCCTCTGCACACCTCCGTCGCTCGGAGTGTGGTGGCATTCCTGGACGCGTACGTGAAGCGGCGACCGGCTTCGCTCACGGCGCTCGTCGGATCCGGCCGCGTCCCGGGTGGCGCGACGATCACGTCGGCGGCGATCGTGCCAGCGGCCAGCACGGTGTGCCCCGGCGCGCCATGACTTGACTTGGGGTGCCGGCGGTGAAAGGCGTGGCGATCTTCGCCAGCCAGGCGTTCCAGTCACCCGACCGCCCCGGTGTGCGGTTCACCGATCTGCTCACGATCTTCCTCAACAAGGATGCGTCGGGTGCGATCAACTCGGTGATCAACGGGGTCGGTGGATCCTCGACCGCTGCCAACCCCGACACGCCGGTGATCGTCAAGAGCTATCCGTGAGGCCGGTGCCGCGTCCGCGTCGACCGGTCAGTTCACCGCTGCGCGGAGCGCCACGGCCGCATCGCTGAGCACGAGCGGACCATGGGAGACGAGCACGTGGCGGACCGGCAGCTGGGCGAGTGACCCCAGAACCTCTCGCAGGCGCGTGATGCCGCCCTCGGGCTGGGTCCACGAGTCCGGACAGCGGTGCGGTTCGCCATCGGCGCGGCGGAGCATCGCATCGCCGAAGATGAGGGCGGCGTGGGCCGGCACCCACAGGGCGAGTTCGTCGGCACGCTCGACGTCGAAGGCCACCAGGCCCCCGACCGCCTCCTGGCCGGACGCGACGCCGTGGTCAAACGGGTGCCAGCGGTCGTCCTGCGTCGGTGGGCGTTTGGCCCACACCTCGGCGCCGTAGCGACGGGCTGCCTCGGTGATGCTGCGCTGGTGCCAGTGGCAGGTGCGCACGATCCCGGCGCAGCCTCCGTGGGCGTTCACGAGCCCGTCGAGTGCGTTCCAGTCGGTGACGAGCGGGTCGACGAGTACGAGACCCACCGGTGTGGCGATCGCCCACCAGGCGACGCTCGGCTCCCAGCCGTCCTCGCCCCCCTCATCCTCGGTCCAGTCGGGGTGCTGTGCCTCAAAGCGCCACAGCCCGTCAAGTGCCTGTTCGCCGGAGTTGCCGGTCACGGGCCGCACACTATCGACCGAGCACCGTCGACTGATCCCTCTCGACCGGTCACCCGCGACCCGGTCACCCGCGACCCGGTCACCAGCCCAGGGTTCCGGGCGGCCCCTTGAATGGCCCGACGAGGTCGGCCGTGATCCAGCCTCCATAGAAGTCCCCGTCCTGGGACTGGACGCGCTCGTCGTCAAGCCACGCGGCGTCCACACGGCCGGGGTAGAAGGCGACGTGGTCACACAGCGCCTCATAGCCCGGCGACGGGTCCGGGTAGCTCCAGCCGATGGCGGGCACCCGGCGGCCGTCGATGACGGCGTCGAGGTAGCGCGCGGCGCCCTTGAACTCACACCAGGTGCCGCGGGCGTCACTCTCGGTCAACAGCGTGAAATCGATGTCCTGGGGCGGGACGTAGACCGTGGGCGGGTGGCTGGTCTCCAGCACACGCAGCGCCCGCGCCGACTCGGCGAGCAACCGGTCGCCGAGCTGCACTCGCACCCGCCGCGGACAGGGCACGACGGCCGGCGGGCGGGGGTAGTCCCAGACGCGTTCCACGACCGGAACATTAGGACGCGGCCGCGCGGGCCGGCCCACCGGCTGCCGTCCGTCCCACCACCCGCAAAACGCGGAAAACTCACGTCGCGGCCGAAGATTTTCCGCGGACGGGGTGCTGGACGCCCGATTTGCGCCAAATCTCTCAGCGGTCGCCGGTTTTTCCACGTTTTGCGGGTGGCGGCCCCCGCGGGTGGTGGCGGTCGCCGGGGGCGGTGACGGCGAGACGGGCTAGGCGGCCTGGCGCGCGGAGGCGGGGACCGAGGCGCTGGCGGGCGCGGCGGCTGTGGTCCCGGT